>DASRJM010000230.1:0-3180 GCA_035649475.1 Acidimicrobiales bacterium | reverse complement strand
GCCCAGCCGCACGCCAGGCCGCGGGCTCCCACGCCGCGCCCGCCGGCGAGGCAGCAGGACCGACCGCCGCCGCAGCCGCACGCCAGGGAGCGGGCTCGGCCGTCGCGCCCGCCAGCGGACCCGCCGCCGGTGTGCCGAGCGCCGGGGAGATCGACGCGGCCTGGACCGGGTCGGTGCTGGGCGGGCTGCCCTTGAAGATCCGCAGCAAGTGGCGAGGCGGGCGCTGGATCGAGCCGGACGGGGGGCAGCTCCGCTTCGCCGTCCCCAACGCCTGGCACCAGAAGGAGTGCGAGCAGTCCCGCCGCGACGTCGAGCAGGCGCTGGCCGCCCACCTCGGCGGGCCCGTCGCCGTGATCGTCGTCGTGGAGGGTGGGGCCGCCGGGGGAGCCGGCGCCCGCCCCGGGGCGGGCACGGCCGCGCCCGGCATGCCCCCGCCGCCCAATCCCGCCGAGGACGAGCACATCGACCCGGCCGAGCTGCGGGACGCCGCCGACGCCGAGGTCGCCACCAACGGCGTCGACCTGCTCCTGCGCGAGTTCGGCGGCGGGCAACTGGTGGAGGAGGAACCATGAGCGACAGCGGCGAGCCCCCCGGTCCCTCCGGGTTGGGCGACTTCGGTGGCCTCCTGGAATCGGCCCAGGCGGCTCTCTCCGCCCAGGCCCAGGCGGCCGACCAGATCGTCACCGGCACCGCCGGCGGCGGCGTCGTGTCGGTCGAGATGACCGGCGGCGGAGAGATCCGCTCGGTCACGCTGTCGCCCTCCGTCGTCGATCCCGACGACATCGACATGCTGCAGGACCTCATCGTCGCGGCCCTCCACGACGCCGCCCACCAGGTCACCGAGCTCCAGCGCGAGGCCCTCGGCGGGCTGGGTGACCTCCTCGGCGGGATGCCGGGCATGCCCGGGGACCCGGGGTCGGGCGAGAGCCCCTAGGTGGCCGTCTACGCGGGTCCCGTCCAGGACCTCATCGACGAGCTGGGCCGCCTGCCGGGCGTCGGCCCCAAATCGGCCCAGCGCATCGCGTTCCACCTCCTCAAGCTGGACAAGCAGGACGCGCTGCGACTGGCCCGCGCCATCGCCGAGGTCAAGGACAAGGTGTCGTTCTGCCGGACCTGCTTCAACGTGGCCGAGGGCGAGGAGTGCGGCATCTGCGCCGACCCCCGTCGGGATGCCACCGTCGTCTGCGTGGTGGAGGAGCCCCGGGACCTGGTTGCCGTCGAGAAGACCGGCGAGTTCACCGGTCGCTACCACGTCCTCCAGGGCGCCATCAGCCCGATCGAGGGCATCGGGCCCGACCAGCTGCGGGTGCGCGAGCTGCTCGACCGCATCGGGCGGGAGGGCGTCGCCGAGGTGATCCTCTGCACCAACCCCAACCTGGAGGGGGAGGCCACCGCCATGTACCTCGGACGCCTGCTCAAGCCGCTGGGCCTCCGGGTGACCCGCATCGCCAGCGGCCTGCCCGTGGGCGGCGACCTCGAGTATGCCGACGAGCTGACGCTGGGCCGTGCGCTGGAGGGTCGGCGCGAGGTCGACGGCTGATCGTCACCTTCGCCCGGTCGGTTGGCGGCCCCAGGTGCGCCGGCCCGACAGTCGAGGCGGGCGGACGGGACCGACCACCGGACCAGCGCACCTGGGAACGCCAACCTGCGTGACGGACGTGTGAGTCACTCCCCAGCTTCCCCACGAGGTTGCGTTGACGTTACACCTGTAACCCAGGCTCGCGCAATCTTCGCCTTACGCGGTCGACTTCCCACGGATAGTGTTCGATCGTTTGACCGCGCGAGGTGGCCATGGGGTCACGAAGCCAGGTGGGCACGCAGGGCCGCGAGCATCTCGGCCCGGGTCGACGCCCCCATCTTCTGGCGGATCTTGGCCACGTGGTGCTCCACCGTCTTGGGGGAGATGTAGAGCTGGGCTCCGATCTCCTTGTGGGTCAGCCCGTCCACGATGTACTGGGCGACCATCTGCTCCCGCTCCGACAGGACGCTGACGGCGGCGGCAGCGTCGGTCGCCTCGGCGGTCGGCAGCGCGGCCTTGAGGTCGCGGGCCTGCTCCAGAAGTGCCCGCGTCACCGACGGGTCGGCCGACCGGATGGCGGCCTGGCCGGTGAGCCGGGACGCCTCCCAGGTGAGGCCGAGGCCCTGGAGGCCCCGGGCCGCCGCGGCGACGGCGTCGGGCTCGGCCGTGCCGCCGAGGATCGCCACCCAGGTGCGTGCCGCCTCGGCCAGCGCGCCCAGGCGGGGGTGGACCGGCTTGGTCGCCTCGACCTCCGCCGCCCGCCGGATCGCCGCCTCCCGGTCGTCGGTGGCCAGCGCCACCTGGAGCCCGATCCAGCGGAGCGGCAGCAGCCACAGCGGCGGCTCGCCCAGCGAGCGGACCACGTCGCCCAGCTCGCGGGCCTTCGGGGCCACCCGGTCCCACAGCCCGAGCCGGGAGGCGCCGATCGCCAGTTCGCCCACGATCTCCAGCGAGAACAGGTCGGCGGGGTGGCGCAACAGCACGCCCTCGGCCCGGGACCACGCGTCGCCCAGCCGGGCCAGGTCGCCGGACCGCCGCGCCAACCCCGCCTCGACTGCCGCCGCCACCAGGATCTCGCGGGGCGCCAGTGTGGCGCCGCCGACATCGTCGAGGGCGGACTGGGCCACGGACCAGCGGCCGCTGCGGACCGCCACCCACCCCAGGCCGAGGCGGTGGTGGTGGCGGAGCGTGGCGCCGCCGACATCGTGGTCGCGGGCCCTGGCCAGCAGGTGCTCTGCGGTGTCGAGCTCGCACAGCGCCAGGGCGACGGTGGCCCCGACCGCGTGGGGCGACGTGGGCAGGACGAGGCTGGTGTGGGCGGACTCGAGCAGCTCGGCGGCCTCGAGGATCGGCACCAGGGGCCAGCCGCCGGCGGATCCCGTGACGGAGGACAGGAGGGCCCCGCACGTCAGCCGCAGCGCTTCGACCTCCAGGCCGGACGCGGCCTCGGCGGCGTCGCCCTCTGCGGTCGGCCCGGCCGCCACTCCGTCGAGCGGGCCGCCCGTGGCCACGGTGCCGAGCGTCGACAGCAGCGGCCAGGCGGCGTCGTTGCGGTCGCCCGCGGGGGTCGCCGCCAGCTCGCCGAACCGGGCGGCCGACCGGCGCCAGAAGCCGCGGCCCGGCAGCAGCGCGGCCACGACCGCCAGAGCCCGGCGCCGGTC
>DASRJM010000229.1:0-3307 GCA_035649475.1 Acidimicrobiales bacterium | reverse complement strand
TCCCCCGTCCGCATCGGCCGCAGCCCGCACCCGGTCGGCGACGATCGCCGGGTCGATCATCGGGTGCGGCCGCCCGGCAGTCAGCTCGTCGTCACCGAGGTCGAGCAGGACGTGGGCACCGCTGGCGGGATCGAACGGCCCGATCCGCCGCGATGGGTCGGGGTGCACGTTCGATCGCACCGGGCCGAGGCGCTCCTCCAGGACGACCAGCGCCTCCGCGGCGTTCGTCCCGCCGCTGAACAGCCCGAGTGCCGGCCCGGGGCGGGCGGAGACCGGTCTTCCCGACGCCCGCCACCACTGCGGCTCGGTGAACGGAGACCCCAGGGCGGCGGCGATCTCGGCGGCCGCCTCCGTGAGCGTGGGGCGGCCGGGGCCCACCAGGGCCAGCACGACGGGGGTCCGGCACCGGCCCGCCGCTGCGATCACCGCCTCGGCCACGCCGGGGTCCGGAGGCTTGGACACCACCCCAATCACCCCCACCGCCGGGTCGTCGTCGAGAGCCGGCAGCGCCGCCAGCGTCGACACGCCGCCGACATTGGACGACAGGTCTCGGCCGCCGACGCCGATTACGTGGCGGACGCCGATCCCCGCACCGTCGAGCAGGCAGCACATCTGCTGCGCACCCGTCCCCGACGCCGCCACCAGCGCGACGGGGCCCGGGATCACCGCGTTGGCGAAGCCGAGGCCGACGCCGTCGAGGATGGCCGTGCCGCAGTCGGGCCCCATCACCAGCCGGCCGAGCGCGGTGGCCTCCCGCTTGAGCGCGACCTCGGCGGCCACGTCGACGCCGTCGCTGAAGACCATGACGTGCCGGCCCGCCCGCAGCGCCGCCATCGCCTCCACGTAGGCATGGGGACCCGGGACCGAGACCACGACGACGCCAGCATCCGGCGCCCGGGCGGCCGCCGACTCGACGGTGCGCGGGGCGGTCCGCCCCCGGTCGCTACCGACCGATGCGCCGCGCTCGGCCAGTTGCCGGTCGATCGCGGCGACGGCCGCCTCGGCGCTGGCGGGGCTGTCGGCGGACACGGCGACCACCAGGTCGTCGGGCGTCGCATCAGGCTCGGCGAAGCCCGCCTGGACCAGCAGGTCCCGGTTGAGCTCGGTGCCCATGGCGGCGATCACGGTCTCGACGCCCGGGATGTCCCGCGCCGCGGCGCTCGCCCGCATCAGCGTCACGGAATCGTGGTACCGGCCGCGCTCGATGCGCACGGTCTCGGTCACGACGGCACCCCCGCGTCCCCCCGATGGCGAACCGGCGTCCCCAAGCGCGGGAATCCGTCACCATCGAACGCCGGAACGCGAGCGCGCGGCCCGGCGCCGGCGTGGGTGACCCCGACCAGCAGCCCGGCCGCCAGGTGCCAGCCGCTGGTGTGGCCGAGCGCGACCAGGCGATCGGCCGCCGTCTCGACGTCTTCCCCGCCCGCCAGGGCGCGCAGCACGCCGGCGGCCTCGGGAACCAGGGCCCCGACGTCGGCGGCCTCCAGCAGCGCCGCCGACAACCGGGTGGTGGCAGCCCGTGCCAGCGCCCGGACGGCCGCCCCCAGCTGGTCGGCGGCGGGCGAGCCAAGTGCGCGCAGGCTCGCCAGGGCGCCCGCCACCAGGTCGTCGCCGGCCGGCGTCAGGCCCGTCCCCAGGCCCAGCAGAGGCGAGACGGCACCGGCGGCATCCCCGCTCGCCAGGCCGGTGGCGAGCCGGTCCACCGCGTCGTGGGGCAACAGCGCGTCGACGCCCCCGTGCGACCGCAGCACGTCGGCGAGGCGGGCCACCGCCCGCCCGTCGACGCCCGCCAGGCGTACGCGGGGATCGAACCACCGGCGCACCACGACGAGCTGACGGCCGTCCTCGTAGACGGCACCGCGCCCCACGGCAAGGCCTGAGCCGGACCGGGAGGCCGGGAGCCGCCCGCCGCCGGCGAGCATCAGCGCGCACGGCAACCGCACGCCACCGGCCGCCACGATCGCAAGGACCTGCCCTCCGGCCTCCATGTAGGTGGCGGCGGGCCCGGCGGCGAGGACCTTCGCCGGGCAGAGGGACCCGGCGATCAGGTCGCGCAGCAGGACGCTCGCGGCGGCGGTGTCCGCGCCCGTCCCGACGATGGCGTGGTCACCGAGGGGAGCCACCAGGCGACGAGGCGTCCGTCCGTTCAAGGACCGGATGGTAGGGCCATTCGGCCGTCGCGCAATGGGTTGGTCGCTCAGGCGTCGCCGACGTCGACGACAGCCGCCACCGGGCCGCCGCCCGACGGCCCCTGGTGCAGGGCGGCCACCGACACGAAGACCGCCGGGTCGCCGATCGCCGCCGCCGCCACTCCTCCCACCGCAGCCTTGATGTGGCGGTGGTGGTGGACGTCGGAGTCGTCCAGCGCCACCTGGCGCCGGTTCCGCAACCGCCCGGTGGGATCGGCCTCGCACTTGATGAACACGTTGACGAGCCGGTCCCCGAGGTCGGAGGCCACGGGGTGGTCGGGCAGGTCGAGGCCCGCCGAGCGGATGGCGCCGTAGATGCCGTCGACGTCCAGGGCGTCGCGCATGACCGAGTGGCCGACCCGGAAGCGGCCGCCGACACCGGGGGCGTTGCCGACGACGACGATCTGGGCCCGATCAAGCTCGACGCCCGACGAGCACGACGCCACGCTCGAGAACAGCGCCAGGTCGCGCCCGATCGCCTCGGCCGCCGGGGACTCGATCTCACCGAGCGCCATGGCGATGCCGAGCGCGGTGGTGCCGTTGGAGAGGTTCATCGACTCGAGCGGCTCGTCGGTCACGGTGTCCTCGCCCCGGCCGCGGGCCGCCTCGATGGTGGACATGGTGAGCAGCGGGGTCTTGGTCTGTACGTAGTGGACCTCGGCGGGATCGTCGATCCCCGCCTCGGCCATCGCCCGGCGCACGCCATCAGCCACCGTGGCCACCATCGCAGGGCGGCCGATGTGCTCGGGCAGGATGATGTCGCTCATCGCCACGCCGACCGACAGCCGCGCGGCGCCGTCGCCCGTCTCGCCCGCAGGGCTCGGCACCCGCGCGAAGACGGTCGCATGGGGGGTGAGCACGCCATCGGTCCCGCCCGACCACACCATGGGGATCTGTTCCACGTCGGCCCTGGACCGGCTGCCGCGTTCCAGCAAGACCGTACGAAATGCCTGGTCGGCCAGTATCCGGGTGAAGTCGTTGACGCCGCCGTTGCCCTCGGTCTTTCCGATCACGGCCACGACGTCGTCGGCGGCGAAGGCGCCCGCACCGATCAGGCCCGCCATGCCGGAGGCGTCCGACACGCTCTCGAGGACCACCTTGTGGACGACGTAGGCCAC
>DASRJM010000228.1:0-17650 GCA_035649475.1 Acidimicrobiales bacterium | reverse complement strand
CCGGCGACCTCGTGCTCGACCTGTCCCTCCGGCTGCCGGACGGCGAACGCGTTACGAACCGCGACCAGGCACGCGTCGTTTCTCGTGCGCCGTAGATTTCTGAGTACGGTTCGGAGCCGGACAGTCTCGAGCCCTGTTCCGGGAGGCTGAAAGAGCGATGCAGACGTTGGAGCGACAGTCCGTCGCCCCGGTGCACCCGCGGAGCCGCCGCCCCGCTCCCTGGCCGGTCGAGTTCTATCGCTCGGCCGTCGGCAAGAAGTGGGTCATGGCGGTCACCGGGATCGTGTTGATGGGCTACGTGTTCTTCCACATGCTCGGCAACCTGAAGGTGTACCTGGGCCCGGAGGACCTGAACCACTACGCCGAGTGGCTGCGAGACCTGCTCGTCCCGTTCCTCCCCCGCACCGTGACGCTGTGGCTGCTGCGGGTCGGGCTCACGCTCGCCTTCGTGTTCCACATCCACGCCGCCTACAGCCTCACGGTGGTGAACCGACGGGCCCGGGCCGAGGGCGGCTACGTGTCGCCCCGCGACTACCAGGCCGCCACCGCCGCCAGCCGGTCGATGCGGTACACGGGCGTCATCATCCTGTTGTTCCTGATCTTCCACCTGGCCGACCTGACCTGGGGCACGGCCAACCCCGACTTCGTGCGGGGCGACGTGTACCGCAACCTGGTGGCCAGCTTCGAGCGGCCGCTGGTGTCGCTCATCTACATCGTCGCCAACATCGCCCTCGGGCTGCACCTGTTCCACGGGGCGTGGTCGCTGTTCCAGAGCCTGGGCGTCAACAACCCGCGGTGGAACTCGTGGCGCCGGTGGTTCGCCACCGGGTTCGCGGTCGTGGTCACGGTGGGCAACCTCAGCTTCCCGATCGCCGTGCTGACCGGCGTCATCAGCGCCGACGACGAGCCCGACTGCTCGGTGTCGAACGGCACGATCGAGACGTGCGAGCTGTACGAGGAAGGGGCCTGACGTGATCGGCGCACTGGACAGCCACGTCCCGGAGGGGCCCATCGAGGACCGGTGGACCCGCCACAAGTTCGACATGAAGCTGGTGGCGCCCAACAACCGCCGCCGCTTCGACGTCATCATCGTGGGGACCGGCCTGGCCGGGGCGTCGGCCGCCGCCACGCTCGGCGAGCAGGGCTACAACGTCAAGGTCTTCACGTACCACGACAGCCCGCGGCGGGCGCACTCGATCGCCGCCCAGGGCGGCATCAACGCCGCCAAGAACTACAAGGGCGACGGCGACTCCGTCTTCCGGCTGTTCTACGACACGGTCAAGGGCGGCGACTTCCGTAGCCGCGAGTCCAACGTGTACCGCCTGGCCGAGGAGTCGGTGAACATCATTGACCAGTGCGTCGCCCAGGGCGTCCCCTTCGCCCGGGAGTACGGCGGCCTCCTCGACAACCGGTCGTTCGGCGGTGCCCAGGTGTCCCGCACGTTCTACGCCCGGGGCCAGACCGGCCAGCAGCTGCTGCTCGGTGCCTACCAGCAGATGATGCACCAGGTGGCGCTGGGCACGGTCAAGCTCCACACCCGCACCGAGATGCTCGACCTCGTCGTCAAGGACGGCGTGGCCTGCGGCGTCGTGGTGCGCGACATGGTGACCGGGGCCGTGACGTCGCACTCGGCCCATGCGGTGCTGCTGTGCACCGGCGGCTACGGCAACGTCTTCTTCCTGTCGACCAACGCCAAGTTCTCGAACGCCACCGCGGCCTGGCGGGCGCACCGGCGGGGTGCGCTGTTCGCCAACCCGTGCTTCACCCAGATCCATCCGACCTGCATCCCGGCCAGCGACGACTTCCAGTCGAAGTTGACGCTGATGTCCGAGTCGCTCCGCAACGACGGCCGCATCTGGGTCCCGCTCGACCGCGACGACACGCGCTCGCCCGACCAGATGCCCGAGTCGGCCCGCGACTACTTCCTGGAGCGCAAGTACCCCAGCTTCGGCAACCTGGTCCCCCGCGACGTTGCGTCCCGCAACGCCAAGGCCGTCGTCGACGAGGGCCGGGGCGTGGGCCCGCTGCGCAACGGCGTGTACCTCGACTTCGCCGAGGCGATCGGCCGGGTGGGCGAGGCCACGATCCGCGAGCGCTACGGGAACCTGTTCGACATGTACGAGCGCATCACGGACGAGAACCCGTACCGGGTCCCGATGCGCATCTACCCGGCCGTCCACTACACGATGGGCGGCCTGTGGGTGGACTACCACCTGATGTCCAACGTGCCGGGCCTGTTCGTGCTCGGAGAGGCCAACTTCAGCGACCACGGCGCCAACCGCCTCGGCGCGTCGGCGCTGATGCAGGGCCTGGCCGACGGCTACTTCGTCATCTCCTACACGCTGGCCAACTACCTGGCCCCCCTGCTGGGCACCAGGTCGGTCCCGACCGACGACCCGGCGTTCATCCAGGCCGAGACGTCGGTCGGCGACACGGTGGCCCGGCTGCTGTCTATCAAGGGCACCCGCTCCGTCGACCACTTCCACCGCGAGCTCGGCAAGATCATGTGGGAATACTGCGGCATGGCCCGCAACCGGACGGGCCTGGAGAAGGCGCTGTCCGAGATCCCCGCCCTGCGCGAGGAGTTCTGGAAGGACGTGCGGGTGCTCGGCGGGGCCGCCCTCAACCAGTCGCTGGAGAAGGCGACCCGGGTCGCCGACTTCTTCGAGCTGGGCGAGCTCATGGTGCGGGACGCCCTGCACCGGGAGGAGTCGTGCGGCGGCCACTTCCGGGAGGAGAGCCAGACCGAGGACGGCGAGGCGCTGCGGGACGACGACCGGTTCGCCTACGTCGGCGCCTGGGAGTGGACCGGCAAGGGCGTCGAGCCCGCCCTCCACCGGGAGCCCCTCGACTTCGAATACGTCAAGCTGACCCAGAGGTCCTACAAGTGAGCGAGCGAAGCGAGCGAACCATGGGCACAGTGCGTTTCTCGGCCCGCAGGGCCGATCGCTCACTGCGCGCACCCCGAAGGGTGCGCCAGTGAGCGGCAACGGCGTGACCGGCAACGGCGACGGGGCGCACCCGACCATCGACATCGTCCTCCACGTGTGGCGCCAGGCGCCCGGGCAGGAGGGGCGGATGGTCACCTACGTCGAGGAGGCCCGGGGCATCAGCCCGGACATGTCGTTCCTCGAGATGCTCGACATCGTCGGCGAGCGCCTGATCGCCAAGGGCGAGGAGCCCATCGCCTTCGAGCACGACTGCCGCGAGGGCATCTGCGGGTCGTGCGGGATGATGATCAACGGCCAGGCCCACGGGCCCGAGCGCGGGACCGCCGCGTGCCAGCTGCACATGCGCAAGTTCCGCCACGGCGACGAGATCACCGTCGAGCCCTGGCGGGCCCGGGCGTTCCCGGTGCTGCGCGACCTGATCGTCGACCGCCAGGCGTTCGACCGGATCATCGAGGCCGGCGGCTACATCACCGCCCCCACGGGCGCGGCGCCCGACGGCAACCTGATCCTGGTCCCGAAGGAGTCGGCGGACGCGTCGATGGACGCCGCCGCCTGCATCGGTTGCGGCGCCTGCGTGGCGGCCTGCCCCAACTCCGCGGCCCAACTGTTCACCTCGGCCAAGCTGGCACACCTCAACCTGCTGCCGCAGGGCCAGGCGGAGCGCTACCGCCGGACGCAGGCCATGGTCGACACGATGGAGCAGTACTTCGGCTCGTGCACGATGCATGCCGAGTGCCAGGAGGCCTGCCCCAAGGAGATCTCGGTCGACTTCATCGCCTACATGAACCGGGACTACGTCAAGGCCCAGCTGAAGAACCGCAGGCTCCAGGGCCAGCTCGCCCCGTAGAACAGGATTTGGCGGCGCTCACGTCGCCATTTCGGGGTGAGCGCCGCCAAATCGGGTAATCAGCCCTCCAGCAGGCGGGCCAGCTCCCCCGCGCCCTCGACCGTGACCGTGGCGGCGGGGTGCTTGACCAGGCCCAGGTGGAGCGGCAGTACCGCCGGTACCGGCTCGCGGAAGCAGATGCACAGGCCGCCCACGGTGCGGGTGGCGAACGAGATGCCGCGGTCCGCCAGCGACACCCGGGGCGGGCCGGCGATCTTGACCAGGTCGTACGGACCCGTCTCCTCGGTGCCGGCGACATTGGCCACGGGGGTGCGCAGCGTCCACGGGCCGTAGCGGACGATCAGGTCCCGTGACGTGACCCGGACGTCGCTGGTCCACGGGGTGACGCCGAACGGGGCGCCGAGCGCCAGGTTGACCGGGTCGAACACGAACGCGAACCGGCGCTCGGTCCCGGGCGGAAGCCGGGCGGGGTCCGGTTTGTCCTGGTCGACGTCGGGGTGGTGGCCCGGCAGCTGGTCCTCGGGCACGGGGGTCGGGGCGTCCGTCACGCAGGGTCCCTACCCCGGCTGGCGCCGCGACGAACGGGTAGGTCTGATCCATGACCGAGCTCGCCTACGCCCTGTCCAGCGAGGAACACGATGCCCGCACGCTGGTGGCCATCGCCCAGCGTGCGGAGGCCGCCGGGTTCCGGTCGGTGTGGATATCCGACCACTTCCACCCCTGGATCGACCGCCAAGGCGAGTCGCCGTTCGTGTGGTCGGTGATCGGCGGCATCGCCGCCACCACCAACCTGACCGTGACGACCGGCGTGACGTGCCCGACCGTGCGCATCCACCCGGCGATCCTGGCCCAGGCCACCGCCAGCTGCGCCAACATGCTGCCGGGCGGCCGGTTCCGCTTCGGCGTGGGCAGCGGCGAGGCCCTCAACGAGCACATCCTGGGTGACCGCTGGCCTCCGGCCGACCTCCGGCTCGACATGCTGGCCGAGGCCGTCGAGGTCATCCGCGCCCTGTGGACCGGCCGGGATGTGACCCATCGGGGCCGCCACTACACGGTCGAGAACGCTCGCATCTACACCGCGCCCGAGGATCCGGTCCCCGTGCTGGTGTCGGCCTTCGGCCCCCGGGCGCTGGCCCTGGCCGCCGAGATCGGCGACGGCTGGGTGACCACCAGCGCGGACCCCGGGCACCTCGCCACCTACCGGGACAAGGGCGGCTCGGGGCCGGCAGTCGGGTCGTTCAAGGCGTGCTGGGGCGAGGACGAGGCGGCGTGCCGTAGATTGGCGCACGAGCTGTGGCCGACCAGCGGCATACCGGGCCAGCTCCACCAGGACCTGCCCACCCCCGCCCACTTCGAGCAGGCAGCACAGACCGTGACAGAGGAACAGGCCACTGAGGGCACCCCCTGCGGGCCCGACCCCGAGCCCTACGTCCAGGCGTTCCGGGAGTACGCCGACGCGGGCTACGACGAGGTGGCCGTGACCCAGATCGGATCGGACCAGGAGGGGTTCTTCCGCTTCTACGAGTCCGAGCTCCGGTCCCGGCTCGGGACCTGATGCCCCGCGAGCTCGACGAGTACGACCGCAAGCGGGACTTCACCGCCACCCCCGAGCCGCGCGGCGAGGCACCGCCGAGCGACGGCGACGAGCTCGGCGGCCGGTTCGTGATCCAGCAGCACGACGCCACCCGGCTCCACTGGGACCTGCGGCTCGAGCACGACGGCGTCCTGCTGTCCTGGGCGCTGCCCCGGGGCCTGCCCTGGGACCCGGGCCGCAACCATTTGGCCGTCCACACCGAGGACCACCCGCTCGAGTACCTCGAGTTCGAGGGCGACATCCCCGACGGCAACTACGGCGCCGGCCACATGTTCGTCTGGGACACCGGCAGCTACACGGCCGAGAAGATCACCGACGACAAGGTGGTGTTCACCCTGGCGGGCGAGCGGGCCGGCGGCCGCCACGCGCTGTTCCAGACCGACGGCCGCAACTGGATGATCCACCGCATGGACCCACCGGTGGACCCCGACCGGCGCCACCTGCCCGATCGGTTCCCGCTGCTCGTCCCCGACGCCGGTCCCACGCCCGACGACCCCGGCGAGGACTGGGCCGTCGAGCCGCGGTGGCGGGGGCTCCGGGTCGCCGTCGTGTCCAGCGGCGGGGTGGTGGACGTCCTCGCTGACGGACACTTCCCGGTCACCGACGTCTTCCCAGAGATCCGGCCCATCGGCCGCGCCCTCGGCTACACCGAGGCCGCGCTCGACGGCGTGCTGGTCGCCCCGGCCGGCGCCGCCGACCGCCTCCACCGGCGCCTGTCGGTCAAGTCCGACTCGACCCGCCGCAAGCTGGCCCGCGACATCCCGATGTCGTTCATGGCCGTCGACCTGCTGTGGCAGGACGGCTACCCGCTCGCCGACCGGCCGTGGCGCGAGCGCCGCGACCGGCTGGAGGACCTGGCCCTGTCCGGGCCGGCGTGGGCCACCCCGTCGGCCGCCACCGGCGACACCGCCGCGCTGGTCGAGGCCTCGGCCGGCGCCGGGCTCGACGAGGTCGTGCTCAAGCGGGTCGACGCCCCCTACGACCCCGACGCCGAGCCGCGGCCGTGGCGGATCGTCCCCACCGGCTGACCGGTTGAGGGGGTCAGAGGGGTCGGGCGGGGAGCGAGTGCGCGCCGGCGCGGCGCTCCATCCAGACCCGGGTCGTGCCGCCGTCGAGCGAGTGGCCCCAGGCGTCCGACAGGTGCTCCACCAGGCTCAGCCCCCAGCCGCCGACGCCGTTCGGCGGTCGCCCTGCTCTGGGCTCGGGCCAGCCGGCCGGCCCGGCCAGCCCCTCGTCCGCGACCTCGAGCCGGATGCAGCCGTCGTCGAAGGACATGCTCACGTCGATGAGGCCCCAGCCGTGGACGATGGCGTTGGTGACCAGCTCCGAGACCGCGAGCTCGAGCGGGGCCTGCTCGGCCGGCAGGCCCCACGCCTCCAGCTGAGCGCGAACCATCTTCCGAGCCTCGGGGATCTCGCTCGGGTCGTGCGCGAAGCGTCGGATCACGGAGCGGTGCGTGACATCACCCTTCCAGGTCGGGACGGTGATCGCCAAGGCGCGGAGCTACCCGGATCCGCCGAGGTCAAACCACTCGACGGGCCTCAGTCCAGACGGCCGTCGGGCTCGACGACCTCGCGGGTCAGCTCCTCCAGCCCGGGATCGACGATGTCGTGGGCCATGTCGAGGGCCAGGGACCGCTTCTCCTTGCGGGCCTTCCACAGCTCGATCACGATCGGCATGACCGAGATGGCGACCACGGCGAGGATCGCGATCTCGAGGTTCTGCTCGATGAACTCGACCTGGCCGAGGAAGTAGCCGAGCAGCGTCACGCCGAGGGCCCACAGGCCGCCGCCGATGACGTTGAACGTCACGAACGTGCGGTAGTTCATGCGGGACACGCCGGCCACGACCGGTGCGAACGTCCGCACGATGGGCACGAACCGGGCCAGCACGATCGTCTTGGCCCCGTACTTGTCGAAGAAGCCCTGCGCCTTGTCGACATTCTCCTGCTTGAAGAACCGGGAGTCCGGCCGCCGGAAGATGGCCGGGCCGACGCGGCGCCCCATCACGTAGCCGACCTGGTCGCCGACCACCGCGGCCGCGAAGCACCCCAACAGCAGCAGCGGGAGCGACAGGTGCAGCTCGTCGGGGACGCTGCTGGGCCCGGACGCCAGGAACCCGGCCGTGAACAGGAGCGAGTCGCCCGGCAGGAAGAAGCCGATGAGCAGACCGGACTCCGCGAAGATGACCAGGAAGATCCCCCAGATGCCCACGTCACCGATGAGCGTCTTGGGGTCGAGGAAGCCCCCAGCGGCGAGCACCCGACCGAGCATCGGACCAGGCTAGTCCCCACCGGCCCGCGGGCCGGAACTGGCCCGGCTAACCGGCGCCTTGGGGTTGGTTCCACTCGGTCCAGCCGACGCCCCGCCGTCCCGTGGGCCCGTCGGTGAACCGGCACAGCGCCCGGGGGAAGCGGGACACGCGGCCCGTGCCGTCCTCGAGCAGCACCGGGGCGAACGCGACCGGCTCGATCGCGAGCCGCAGGTCGCCGACCGCGAACGTCGCCGCCGTCGGCATCCCGTGGGCGCCGAGGTCGGCCTCGGACGCGGTGTGCCCGGTCTCGACCAGCGGGCCGCCCGGGGGCTGCACGTAGCCGGGGTGGTAGGGCACCACGACGTCGCCCAGCCGGGCCACCGTGCCGTGGAACCGGGTGCCGTCCTCCAGCGCCCCCGAGGTCCACGTCCAGCCCAGCGTCCACCAGTCCCGGGGCCCCCACGAGTGGTCCCGCTGGCCGACCGCGTCCACTTCGATCCGCTCGTCGCCCACCAGCACCACGCCGTGGACCCGGCACGGGATCTCGTAGCGGGTCGTGCCCGGCGGGTACGGGTAGACGCCGCCGTCGGTGTCCCACTCCAGGTCGAGGCCGAGCGGCACCCGCTCGCCGCGGGCGGCGCCGTACACCTCGGCCGGGTCGTCGGTGCCGAGGGCGAACGCCTCGCAGCCAAGCGTGACGTGGTCGAACGGGACCTCGATCGTGTGATCGGCCCACAGGCCCTCGGCCCGGACCTCCAGCGAGCCGCCCCGGGGCGGGACGACGTCGTGGTCGATCACGATGGCGAGCGGCCGGCCCTCGCCGACCACGCACGCCCAATACCAGGCCCGGCCCAGAGCGGGGTACCAGCCGATGCGCACGTAGCCGGCCAGGCCGGCGTCCGCGGTGGCGAAGTCGAAGTACCAGGACTCGCCCCACCAGGGCTCGTCGGCCGGCGGGTGGGCGCGCTCGTCGGCGGCGGTCAGGCCGTCGGGGACCCCGGTCATGGTCCGGAGCATGACACGCCCGGGTCGTGGCCAGAAGCACGGCACGAGCCGGTAGGTTGCGCGGCGTGCGCTACCTCAGCCCCGCCTGGATCGAGGCCGCCGGTGCCGCCGTGGCCGCCGACGACACGCTGGGCGCGGCCCTGGCCGGGGTGACGCTCACGGTCGAGCAGGTGGTGACCGGCGGGCCCGACGGCGACATCGTGTGGAGCCTGGCCGTCGAGGACGGCAAGGTGGCGCTCACGCCCGGCCCGGCGCCCCGGTACGACCTGCGGCTGACCACCGACTACGCCACGGCCGCGGCCATCGCCGCCGGTGGGCACGGCGCCCAGCGGGCCTTCGTCGAGGGCCGGCTGCGGGTCGGCGGCGACCTATCCCTGCTCGTCGCCCACCAGCGGGCCCTGGCGGCGGTGGACGACGCACTGGCCGGCGTCCGGGCCCGCACCACGTACGACTGACGAGGCCGGAGGAGGCACCGTGCCCGAGATGCCCGAGGTCCAGGCCCACGCCGAGCGGCTCACCGAGTGGTACGGCGGCGACGTGCTCCAGCGCTTCCGCCCCCTGGCCTTCACCGCCCTCAAGACGGCCACGCCCGCGCCGGAGTCCGCCCACGGCCACCCGCTGATCGAGGTGGGCCGGAGGGGCAAGCACCTGCTGCTGCGGTTCGAGCCGGTGACGTTCGTCGTCCACCTCATGCAGGGCGGGCGGCTCAAGGAGGACCCCAAGCAGGCGGCCAAGCCCCGGGGCGGCCAGGCCCGGTGGACCTTCGCCGACGGCCGGGCGCTGCTGCTGACGGAGGCGGGCACCGAGCGCAAGGCCGGCGTGTGGGTCGTGGCCGGCGAGCCCGACGGCCAGCCGCCGCTCGACGACCTCGGCCCCGAGGCCGACGCGCTCGACCGGGACACGCTGGCGGTGCTGCTGAAGGAGCACGGGATGCGGCTCCACGGCTGGCTGCGGGACCAGCGGATCCTGGCCGGACTCGGCCGCCGCCTGGCCAACGAGATCTGCCACCGGGCCAAGCTGTCGCCGTTCGCCAACACCGCCAAGCTGGACGCCGACGCCGTCGACCGCCTGCACGCCGCCATGCGGGACTGCATCGCCGAGTCGCTGGCCTACGAGCGGACACGGCAGGACATGTCGTCCTCCGCCGAGCGCCCCGGCGCGGTCCACCACCGGGAGAAGGAGGCCTGCCCGGTCTGCGGGGACACCGTCCGGGCCGTCGAGTACCGCAACTACACGGTGAACTACTGCCCGACCTGCCAGACGGGCGGCAAGGTGCTGGCCGACAACACGACCAGCAAGTTCCTCAAGTAGGTCAGAGCCGCGGCGTCAGATCAGGCCGAGCTCGGACACCGTGTCGCGCTCGGCGCCGAGCTCCGCGACGGAGGCGTCGATGCGGCCCCGGCTGAAGTCGTCGATGTCGAGGCCGGGCACGATCTCGTAGCGGCCGCCGGCGCAGGTCACCGGGAACCCCGACACGAGGCCCTCCGGCACGCCGTAGCTGCCGTCGGACGGCACGGCCATCGACACCCAGTCACCGTCGGTGGTGCCGAGCGCCCAGCCGCGGACGTGGTCGATGGCGGCGTTGGCGGCCGAGGCGGCCGAGGACAGGCCCCGGGCCTTGATGATGGCCGCACCCCGCTGCTGGACGGTCGGGATGAAGTCGCCCTCCAGCCACGCCTGGTCGCCGCCGATCGCGTCGAACGCGGGCTTGCCGGCCACCTCGGCGTGGAACACGTCGGGGTACTGGGTCGCCGAGTGGTTGCCCCAGATGGTCATGCGGGTCACATCGGCGACGCCCGCGCCGGCCTTGGCGGCGAGCTGGGCCTTGGCCCGGTTGTGGTCGAGCCGGGTCATGGCCGTGAACCGCTCGGCCGGGACGTTGGGGGCGTTGTTCATGGCGATCAGGGCGTTGGTGTTGGCGGGGTTGCCGACCACCAGCACCCGGACGTCGCCGGCGGCCCCGTCGGAGATGGCCTTGCCCTGAGCGGTGAAGATGGCCCCGTTGGCGGACAGTAGGTCGGCCCGCTCCATACCCTCCTTCCGGGGCATCGCCCCGACGAGCAGCGCGTAGTTCACGCCCTCGAACGCCCTGGCCGGATCGTCGGTGGGGACCACGCCGGCGAGGTGGGGGAAGGCGCAGTCCTCCAGCTCCATCCGCACCCCGTCGAGCGCGCCGACGGCCTGGGGGATCTCCAGCAGGTGCAGGATCACGGGCTGGTCGTCGCCCAGCATCTGGCCGCTGGCGATGCGGAACAGCAGGGCGTAGCCGATCTGGCCAGCTGCGCCGGTGACGGCGACGCGTACGGGGTCCTTCATGCGGGCGAGGTTAGTGGTGGCGAGCGGCGTCAGAGTCCAGTCGACCAGGTCGCCGGTCACCAGCAGGGACGACGCCGGCCCGACCTCCCCGTAGATCAGCAGCGCCAGGCCGAGCGGCCCGCTGCTGGCGCCGCCGATGACCGCACCCTCAGGAAGGCCGAACGGTCGGAGGTCGACCTCCGACCAGGTGGCGCCCCCGTCGTAGGACACGTGCACACCGGATTCGCTACCCCCGTCGACACCAGGGCCGGGCCGACGCCGACGACGAACCCTCCGGGCGCGTCGATCGCCGACCACGCCGACCCGTCGGGCGACGTGTAGGCGCCGGGGGCCACGTCGTCCGCCGACTGGATGACGAAGTCGCCCGCCAGCGACAGCCCGAACCATCCGGCCGGCACGTCCAGGCTCGGCGAGGCCCAGGTGGCGGCGGGGGTGGCCGGCCACCGCGAGCAGGACGAGCACGACCGCGGCGCGGCGGGACCAGATCACGCCTGTACACGCCCGGGGTCGCCCCACGTTCCGTGAGAGACGGCCGACGGTGACGTGGGCTGCTGACCGCAGCCCACATCACCCGCCGATCACAGCTGCATCGACTTGACCTCGAGGAACTCCTCGAAGCCGTGCGGGCCGTACTCGCGGCCGTAGCCGCTGTTCTTGAACCCGCCGAACGGGGCGCTCGGGTTGAAGGCGCCGCCGTTGACCTCGATCTGGCCCGTGCGGATCCGGCGGGCGAACGCCTTGGCCCGCTCGGGGTCGGCGCTCCACACGCCGCCGGAGAGGCCGTAGACCGAGTCGTTGGCGATGGCGGCCGCATCGTCCTCGTCCTGGTAGGCGATGATCGACAGGACCGGCCCGAAGATCTCCTCCTGGGCGATGGTCATGTCGTTGCGCACCTCGGAGAACACCGTCGGCTGCACGAAGTAGCCCTGCTCCAGCCCCTCGGGCCGCTCCGGGCCGCCGGTGACCAGCTTGGCACCCTCGTCGATGCCCTTCTGGATGTAGCCGGTGACCCGGTCCACCTGGGCCTGGCTCGACAGCGGGCCGAGCATCGCGCCGTCGGCGAAGGGGTCCGTCGGCCGGAACTTGCTCTCGGCCTCGTCGGCGGCGAACCGCTCGGCGTCGCCCAGCCGGTCCGCGGGGACCAGCATGCGGGTCAGGGCGGTGCAGGTTTGGCCCGAGTTGAGGTAGGCCTTGCCCACGCCGTCCCGCACGGCCTTCTCGAAGGCGGCGTCGTCGAGGTCGTCGAGCAGCACGTTGGCCGACTCGCCGCCCAGCTCCAGCGCGACCCGCTTGAGCGTGCCGGCGGCCACCTCGGCCACCCGCTTGCCGGCCCGGGTCGATCCGGTGAACGACACCATGTCGATGTCCGGGTGGGCGGCGATGGCCTCGCCGACCTCGGGCCCGGTGCCGGTGACCAGGTTGAACACGCCTGCGGGCAGGCCGACGTCGTTGACGATCTCGGTCAGGATGAAGGCGTCGAGCGGGGCGACCTCGCTCGGCTTGAGGACCACCGTGCACCCCGCGGCCATGGCGTAGGCGACCTTGGCGGCGACCTGGTGCAGCGGGTAGTTCCACGGCGTGATGCAACCGACGACGCCCACCGGCTCCCTGACCACGAGGCTGTTGCCGAGCGTCGTCTCGTACTCGTAGCTCTCGGCCAGCTGGGCCGCGGTGTTGAAGCTGTTGATGGGCAGGCCGGCCTGGATCATGAGGCTCAGCCACTTGGGCATGCCCGCCTCGCGGGTGACCACGGTGGCGATCTCGTCCATGCGGGCGGCGAGGCCCTCGCCGATGCGGGTCAACGCCTTGGCCCGCTCTTCGGGCGTGGTGCGCGACCAGCTCTCGAACGCGACGCGGGCGGCCTTGGCGGCCTTGTCGACGTCGTCGGCGGTCCCGGCGGGGATCGAGGCGATCACCTCGCCGTTGGACGAGTCGAACACGTCGATGGTGTCCGACCCGGAGGACGGTACCCAGGCCCCGTCGATGTAGATCTTGTCGTAGGTCGTCACCGTCATTCCCCTCGGTCGAGTGTCCGGCCCCTTGACGTTAGACCCCAGACTGACCGGCCGGTCAAGGGCGGCTACCGTGCGCGGGCGTGACCGGGGACCGGGAGACCGTGAGCATCGACGCCCGACCCGAGGTCGTGTGGGACCTCGTGTCGGACATCACCCGCATGGGCGACTGGAGCCCGGAGTGCACCGGCGGCCGCTGGCTGGGCAAGCGCAAGGGCCCCGAGGTCGGCGCCCTGTTCGTCGGCTTCAACCGGCGGGGCTGGCTCCGCTGGATCACGACCGCCAAGGTCGAGGAGGCCGACCGGGGCCGGTCGTTCGTGTTCCGGGTCCGGGAGACCGGCGTGCGCTGGGGCTACACGTTCGAGCCCGACGGCGACGGCACCCGCCTCACCGAGTTCCGGGACCTCTCCGGCGCCCGCAACGGCCTGATCCGGGCCACCGGCGTGTTGCTCGGCGGCGCCGACGACCACGCCGAGGAGCTACGGGAGGGCATGCGCCAGACCCTGGCGAAGGTCAAGGCGGTGGCCGAGGGCGGCTAGCCCGCTGCACCCAGCCGGCGCAGCGCCGCGGCCGCGTACATCGCCACGCCGGTCGCCATCGCGCTCTCGTCCAGCACCATGCGGTTCGAGTGGTTGGGCGCGACCTCGGCGGGCGGGACGCCGGGCGGCCGCGTGCCGAGGAACGCCATGGCGCCGGGGACCCGCTCCAGGACGTAGGAGAAGTCCTCTGCGCCCATCACAGGGTCGGGCAGGGCGACCGCCAGGTCGCCGACCAGCCAGCGGGCGGTGTCCAGGACGTCGCCGGCGGCGGCGTCGTGGTTGACCGTCACGGGGTAGCCGGGCTCGATGGCGACCTCCGCCGTCATGTCGTGCGCCGCGGCCACGTGAGTGGCGATCCGCCGGACCGCGGCCTGGGCCCCGTCCCGGACCCGCGGCGACACCGACCGGATCGTGCCGTCGAGCGTGGCGGTCTCGGGGATGACGTTGCTGACGGTGCCGGCCCGGATCCGCCCGACCGTGATCACCGCCGGCGAGAACACGTCGACCCGCCGGGTCACCCACACCTGGAACGCCTGCACGATCTCGCAGGCCACCGGCACCGGGTCGTTGGCGTGGTGGGGCATGGAGGCGTGCCCGCCCTTGCCCCGCAGCACGACGCGGAACTCGTCGGCCGACGCCAGCAACGCGCCCCCCTTGGTGGCCACGATGCCGGACGGGATCGACGGCGACTGGTGGATCGCGAACGCCCACGACACGGGCTTCCCGCCGGACGCCCCGGCCGCGCCCGCGTCGAGCAGGCCCTCTTCCAGGGCGATGCGGGCCCCGCCCTGGCCCTCCTCGCCCGGCTGGAAGAAGAAGCGGACCCGGCCGGCGAGCTCGCCCCGCCGGGCGGCCAGCAGCCGGGCGGCGCCGGCCAGCATCGCCGTGTGGGCGTCGTGACCGCAGGCGTGCATGGCGCCGTCGACCTCGGAGCGGAACTCGACGTCGGTGTCCTCCGGCATTGGCAGGGCGTCCATGTCGCCCCGCAGCAGCACCGTCGGCCCCGGGCGGTCGCCGTCGAGGTCGGCCACGATCGAGGTCAGCCCGGTGCCCGTCGCCACGGTGAGCGGGAGGCCGTCCAGCGACTCGAGCACGCGGGCCTGGGTGGCCGGAAGGTCGAGGCCCAGCTCCGGGTGCCGGTGCAGGTCGCGGCGCAGCGCGACGACGTCGTCGAGCAGCGCGCCGGCGTCGGCGAGCAGCGCGTCCGGGGGTGCCTTGGTCGCAGTCATGCCCGAAAGTGTGGCTCAGTTGGTGCCCACGGTCACCGTGTCGCGCCCCGAGCGCAGTACCCGGCCGGGGGTGGCGCCGGTCGGCTTGCCGTCCTCGACCGTGGCGACGCCGCCCACATAGACGCGCACGACGCCCTCGGATCCGGCGGTGAGCCGGGCCGTCCCACCCGGCAGGTCGTCGACGAGGTGAGCGTTCTCGGCCCCCACGGTCTCCGGGTCGAAGACGACCAGGTCGGCGTGGGCGCCCTCGGCGATCGTGCCGCGGTCGACCAGGCCGAACAGGGCCGCGGGCTCCTGCGTCAGCATCTGCACCGCCCGCTCCAGCGACGTCAGCTTGCGGCCCCGCAGGCAGTCGGCCAGCAGCCGGGTGGTGTACGACGACCCGCACATGCGGTCGAGGTGGGCCCCGGCGTCGGAGCCGCCCAGCATGACCCGGGGGTCGCCCCACACGTCCTGGCGCATGCGCCACGACGCGTCGTCGTTGTCGGTCGGCATGGGCCACAGCACGGTGCGGAAGTCGTCGTCGGCGACGATCTCGACCAGCGTGTCGAACGGCTCCTGGCCCCGCTCGGCGGCGATGTCGCCGACGATCCGGCCGGTCAGGCCCTCGTTGGCCGCCGAGTAGGTGTCGCCGATGACGTAGCGGTCCCAGCCGGCCAGGCGCCGGAACACGCCGGCCTCCTCGCTGTGGGAGCGTTCGACCATTCCGGCCCGGACCTCGGGGTCGGCCAGCGCCGCCTTCTTCTCGTCCGGCGGCAAGCGCAGGATGTCGCCCCAGCCGGGCATGAGCCACAGGGCGCAGAACGAGCCGAAGCTCATGTTCATCGGCACGAGGACGGGCATGGTGAGCGCCACGACCCGCCCGCCTCGCTCGGCGGCCCGGTCGGCGGCCCCGAGCTGGCGGGGCACCCGGTCGGGGGCCGCCGAGTCGACGGTGAGCACGTTCCAGTTGATCGACCGCCCGGCCGCGGCGGACATGGCCGCCACCAGCTCGATCTCATCGTCCGAGAACTTGTCGAGCCCGCCCTCGAACGCGCCTTCGAGGAACGTCCCGTCGTGTTCGCCGACCGCCGCGCACAGGGCCAGCAGCTCGTCCCGGCCGGCGTGGCGGGACGCCACCGGCTGCCCGTCGCCGTCGCTGTGGGTGGACGACAGGGTGGTCGAGAAGCCGAGGCCGCCGGCGCCGATGGACTCGTGGAGCACGGCGACCATGGCGTCCAGCTGGTCGGGCGTGGCCTCGTGGCCGACGGCGTCGGCGCCCATGACGTAGCGGCGCAGGGCGCAGTGGCCGACCATGAACCCGGCGTTGACGCCGATGCGGCCGTCGAGCCGGTCCAGGTACTCGGCGAAGCTCTCCCAGTCCCAGGGCACGCCCTGCTCGAGGGCGGCCAGCGGCATGCCCTCGACCCGGGCCATCATCCGGCGCAGGTAGTCGGCGTCCTCGGCGTGGAGCGGGGCGAGGGTGAAGCCGCAGTTGCCGGCCACGATCGACGTGACGCCGTGGACGTTTGACGGGCTGGCGAGCGGGTCCCAGAACAGCTGGGCGTCGTAGTGGGTGTGGGGATCGACGAAGCCGGGGCACACCATGAGGCCGGTGGCGTCGAAGGTGTCGCGCGCCTCGTCCGCGATGCCGCCCGGCTCGGCCACCGCGACGACGCGGCCGTCGCTCACACCCACATCGGCCGGGCGGGGCGTCACCCCGGTCCCGTCGACGACGGTGCCGCCGCGGATGATGAGATCGAGCATGCCGGCCCCCCGGTGGGTTTTCTGACGGTGTGTCAGATGCTAGCCAGCAGCGGGCCGCTCGGGCCACGGCTGCGCCCGGTGGCGCAGCCTCAGCCGTTCGTTGCGCAGATCACCTGCCCGCTGGGCGTCGTGGTCGGCCACAGCATCGCCTCGCTGGTCGACTCGCCGAAGGTGCCGTCTGCGGGGAGGCCGTGTTGGCCCTGCACCGCCTGCACGGCGGCGGCCGTGCCCGGCCCGTACACGCCGTCGACCGCCACGGGCTGCTGGTAGCACGTGGCCAGGGCGGACTGCAGCACCTGGACGGGCGCGCCGCTGCCTGCGGCGGTCGACAGCACGCAGTCCCGGGCGCCGAACAGGGCGTCGTTCGAGTCCGTCGGCAGCACGTAGGTGCCGGTGTCGGTGTCGTAGGACGTGGTGCCGGCGCAGACGTCCTGGTCGCCGCTGCCGGTCGTCCCGAAGCCCTGCATCGTGGCGTCAGCGGTCGTGGCGGGCGTGGTGTCGGTCGTCGTGGTGCCGTCGTCGTTGGCGATGCCCACGCCGACCCCCAAGAGGATCAGGAACAAAATCGTGCCACCAGAGCTACTGGCCATGATCCCAGCTCCGGATGTCGGTTGACATGGACAAACATACCCGATGGGACGGGATCGCTACCCCGCGTCCGCGGCTCAGCGGCGGCCCAGGACCCAGCATGCGATGCCCGCGGCCACGCCCACGTTGAGCGAATCGACGCCGCCCCGCATCGGGATGCCGGCCCGCACGTCGGCGGCGGCCAGCGTCTCGGGCGACAGGCCGGGCCCCTCGGCGCCGAACAGCAGCGCCACGCGGTCGTCGGGCCCCGGGGCCAGCTCGTCGATCGGCACCGCTTCGGGGTCCGGCGTCAGCGCCACCAGCCGGAACCGGTGGTCCCGCAGGGCGCCCAGGCCGCCCGGCAGTCGGGGGACCCAGGCCCAGGGGAAGGCGTAGCTCTCGCCCATCGCCACCCGGGACGTGCGCCGGTACAGCGGGTCGCTGCAGCTGGGATCGAGCAGCGCGGCGTCGATGCCCAGGCCGGCCGCCGAGCGCAGCACGACGCCCAGGTTGGTGGGGTTGCTGACCCGCTCCATGACGACGACCCGGCGGGCGCCGGCCACGACCTCGGCGGCCCGGCGGGGCGGGCGT
>DASRJM010000227.1:0-17018 GCA_035649475.1 Acidimicrobiales bacterium | reverse complement strand
GCGACTGGAACGAACGTGTCACCGCCGAGTGCTACACCCCCAACGCCTACGCCCGCATCCTCGATGACCAGGGGCGCATCGCCGGCATCGTCAACAACTACGAGCTGATGTCGTTCAACTTCGGCCCGACGCTGCTGTCGTGGCTGGAGGACCGTGCCCCCGAGACCTACGACCGGATCGTGGCCGCCGAGCGGGTCGCCCGCCGGGCCATCGCCCAGGGCTACGGGCACGCCATCCTGCCGCTGTGCAACGACCGTGACCTGCGGACGCAGATCCGCTGGGGGCTGGCCGACTTCCGCCATCGCTTCGGCCGCCAGGCGGAGGGCCTGTGGCTGCCCGAGACCGCGGTCGACGATCGGGTGCTGGCCGCTCTGGCGGAGGAGGGTGTGGGCTTCACGATCCTCGCCCCGAGCCAGATCGCCGCGGTGCGGGATCCGGGCGGCGGCTGGGAGCTCGCCGAGGCCCGCGACGGGACCCGGCTGCCCGGGACGCTGCGGTGGCCTCATCCCACCCGCCCCGACCTCGGCGTCGACCTGGTGGTCTACGACGGGCCGATCTCCCACGACGTCGCCTTCGGCGGGTTCCGCAGCCAGGTGGTCCTCGACCGCATCGTCGAGGGGTCGAGGGGCGATCTGGTGTCCGTCGCGTGCGACGGCGAGTCGTTCGGCCATCACCACGCCTACGCGGACCGGGGCGTCGCCTACGCGCTGGCGGTCGAGGCCGACCAGCGGGGCGTCCACCTGCCCCGACTGGCCGACTGGCTGGCCGTCCACCCGCCCACCCACGAGGGCCGGGTCCACGTGTCGGCGTGGTCGTGCGCCCACGGCACCGCCCGGTGGATGGAGGACTGCGGCTGCCACACCGGCGGGGAGCCCGGCTGGAACCAGTTGTGGCGGGGGCCGCTGCGGGCGGCGCTCGACCGGGTTCGGGACTGGGCGGTCGAGGTCTTCGAGCGGCGCGGCCCGGCGGTCCTGCGCGACCCGTGGGCGGCGCGGGACTCGTACGTCGAGCTCGTCCTGGGCGCCACGACGACCGACGACTTCACGGCCGCCCACATGGTCGACCCGAGCGACGAGGACGCCGTGGTCACCGCGCTCACGCTGCTGGAGAGCCAGCGCCACGCCCTGCTCATGTACACGTCGTGCGGCTGGTTCTTCAACGACCTGGCCGGCATCGAGACCGTGCAGATCATGCGGTACGCGGCCTGCTGCTGCGACCTGCTGGCCGAGCTGGGCGAGCCGGCCCCGGTCGACGACGTGCTGACCACGCTGGCCGAGGCCCGCAGCAACGACCCCGCGGAGGGCGACGGTCGGCAGATCTGGCACCGCCACGTCGACACCAGCCGCGTCGACCCCGGGCGGGTGGCTGCCCACTTGGCACTCACCGACCTCCTGGCCGGGGACTCGGCCGCCGAGCACATCGCCGGCTTCGAGCTGGAGCGCGAGGTGCACGAGACCGTCGACCGGGGCGGGGTGGCGGTGTGCGCCGGCCGGGTGGCGATCACCCATCGACGGACGCGGCGCCGCACCCGCTGGGCCTACGCCGCGGTCCACCTGGGCGGGCTGGAGGTCTTCGGGGCGGTCCGGCCGGCGGCCGACGGCGACCGGGACGCCCGGGACGTGGCCGCCCTGGTCGGGGACACCAGGCGGGGCAGCCGGGTCACCGGCCTGCTGCGGATGGTGCTGGACCGCTTCGGGCCCCGGGAGTTCGGCCTGGAGAGCGCCCTGCCCGGGGTGGGCGAGGACCTGCTGCGGGCCACGGCCCAGGGCCTGGCCGACCGGTTCGTGGCCGCCTACGACCAGCTCCGGTCCGACCACCACGACACGCTCGCCGCGCTGGCGGTGGCCGGCACGCCGCTGGCGCCCGAGCTGCGGGGCCCGATCGAGCTGGCCCTGGCCCGGCGGCTGGAGGGCGCGCTCGCGGCCGCGGTCACGTCCCGGGACCCGGCCGCCTACCGTGCCGTGCGGGCGCTGGCCCGGGAGGCCCGGGAGGAGGGCGTGCGCCTGTCGTCCCCGGCGGCCGCAGCCACGCTGACCGCAGCGCTGACCCGGGCGGTCGACGAGGCCGCGGCCCGACCCGACCGGTCGGCGGTGGAAGCGGCCGGCCGGCTGGTCACGCTGGCCCGGGAGCTGGCGCTGGACGTGGACATGGACGCCGCCCAGGAGCGCATCCACGAGGCCCTACGGCCGGGCAGCGAGGACGACGCCGACCGCGAGCTGCTGGTCCCGCTGGCCCGGCGGCTGGGCGTGTCGTCCCGCCCGATCGACGTCCACGGCTGACGCGGGCTGGGGTGGGGCCGGCCTACCGCGTCGGTAACCTCGGCCGCCGTGGCCACCGACGTCCAGACCTGCTACCGGCACCCGGACCGCCGGGCCGGCGTGCGCTGCCAGCGTTGCGACCGGCCCATCTGCCCCGCGTGCATGAACCAGGCGTCGGTCGGCTTCCACTGCCCCGAGTGCGCCCGCGGCGGCCGCCAGAAGGTCATGACAGGCCGCCAGCTACGGACTCAACCGGTGGTCACGATGGCGCTGGTGGCCGCCAACCTGGCCATCTTCATTGCCGATGCCATCTCGCAGGGGCGGCTGACCAACGACCTGGGGGAGTGGGGTCAGAAGGGCGCGCTGTTCGGTCCTGCGGTGGCGGCCGGCGACTGGTGGCGGCCGATCACGGCCGGGTTCCTCCACATCGGCATCTTCCACGTCGGCCTCAACATGTTCCTGCTGTGGCAGCTCGGGTCGCTGCTGGAGCCGGCGATCAAGAAGGCGTCGTTCACCGCGCTCTACATGCTCTCGCTGCTCGGCGGGTCGTTCCTCGTGCTGCTGATCTCGCCGGACTCCGTCACCGTCGGGGCATCGGGGGCGGTGTTCGGCCTGATGGGGGCCGCGTTCGTGGCCCTGCGGTCGCGGGGCATCGACCCCTTCTCCACCGGCATCGGGCCGCTGATCGTCATCAACCTGCTCTTCACGTTCGCCGTGCCCAACATCTCGATCGGCGGCCACATCGGCGGCCTGGTCGCGGGCGCGGTCGGCGGGCTGATCTTCTGGGAGTGGGCGCCGCGGCTGCCGCCGAAGTCCCCGGTGCCGCTGATCGCGTGCGTGGCGCTCGCCGTGGCTCTCTACGCCGGCTGTCTGGTCGTGGCCTGACCCTCAACTGAAGGTCCAGCGCGTGGGCGAGCCGGTGAAATCCTCCTCCACCAGGCCGAACGCCCAGGTCGGCGCCACCCTCCACACGCCGTTGACCTCGGGGTCGGCGAACTCCGCGCCATAGTTCGTCTCGTACTTGGTGTCGAGGGCATCCATGAACACGGCGAGGCGGTCGCGGTCGAGGATCCGCTCGGCGTCGCCCTCCACGATCACCGGCTCCAGGGCGTCGTCGGTCGTCAGCGTGCAGCGCGGGTCGGCGTCCAGGTTGCGGGACTTGCGGGCCCGGAGCCCGCTGCTGAACCACAGTGCCCCGTCCATCCACACGGCCCACACGGGCATCACGTGGGGGCGGCCGCCGGCGCCCACGGTGGCCAGCCAGAAGAACGTAGACCGGGTCAGCCGCTCGACCGCCCACGACCAGGGCAGCAAGCCGCTGCCGGCCTCGGCCCCGCCGATGCCGTAGCCCGGCATGTGGGGACGGTCGGCCCGCGGCGCACCGCTTCGCTCGCTCACGTCCCGGGCTCCGAGCCGGTGACCAGGGCGGCGAACCGCCGCAGGTTGCCCCGCCAGACCGCGCGCAGGACGGGGGAGGCCGCCCCTGCGCCGACCGCGCCCCCGAGCCACCACGGGAACCGCAGGTCCTCGTCCCAGGTGAGCCGGGTGCGGCCCCGGCGGGCCCGGCGCAGCAGGAAGCGCCCGGTGCCGGTCACCAGCCCGACGTGGCGCACGCCGATGGCCCGCCGCTCGCGCCACTCGGTGACCTCCATGACGTCGGTCGTCCGCAGCGGCCCGACCCGGGTGTCGCACTCGAACGTCGTGCCGACCCCGGTGCGGCGGTCGCCGGTGAAGCGGATGGCGGCGGCGTCGGCCATCCAGGACACGTGGTCGGCGATGTCGGACAGCCGGGCCCACACCGTCGCCGGTGTGGCGTCGATGGTAGTGCGGACCCGGATGCGCCCCACCGCCGGTCCCCGCTCAGTCGAGCGGGGCGGCGGGGTCGACCGGGGCGGCCGGGTCGACCGGCGCCGCCGGGTCCACCGGCAGGGTCGTCGTGGTGGTGGCCGGGTCGGGCCTCGCCCGGGGCTGTTCGCCGGTCAGCGCGGGCACCAGCCGCTGTACCAGGGCCCCGGCCCCGGCCGGGGTCAGGCCCCGGCCCTCGAGCCGGTGGGCGTTGCCGAACTCGCCGCCGTTCGGCAGCCGGTGGGCCCAGGCGTCGAGGTCGACGATGCCGTCCTCGCGGTCGCCGACGACGTCCCGGATGATCGCGTTGAGCCGGTCGACCCGGACCGGGTTGTTGGCGGCCACGTCGGTCCAATCGTTGCCGCGTGCGCCCCGCGGGGTCAGCCGCACGTGCAGGCTGGTGGCCCACACGACCCGGTCGGCGTGCGCCAGCAGCGTCGCGTCCAGGTCGGCGAGCCGCTCCCGGAGCCAGGCGTCGTAGGCCGGGTCGCCGAGGTGGCGCCACGCCCGGTCGATCTCCCGCTCCCCCAGGTCGCCGACTCCCGGCATGACCACGACGACGTCGGGGTCGGCGGCGTCGAGCAGCTCGGGCAGGCGGGGGGCGAAGCCGGCGCAGGCGCTGTCCTCGCCGACGGTCGCGCCCGCGAGACGGACAGGCCCGGCCCCGCCGAGGGGGCAGTCCTCCGCGACGTGGGTGTGCACCCGGACCTGCTGGTCGCGGTAGGTGTCGTTCCACGTCGTGAAGCCGTCGGCCATCGTGCCGGCCAGGCTGCCGCCGACCAGCGCCACCGACAGCTCCTCGTCACCGCCCTCGGGGACGACCACGTCGAGGTCACCGGCGCCGGTGCCGTCGTCGATGGTGAGGCTGACGCCGGGCGGCGGCTGCTCGGGCAGCACGAACGCCGCCGCGGCCACGACCACCGCCCCGAGGCCGAGCGCCAGGGCCAGCTGAGGGCGGGGGAGCGCGATCCTGTTTCGCAGCGGCCGCTCGATCCCGTATGTCACCGCGGCGGCGGCCAGCAGCGTGGCGGCCAGGCGCACCACGAACAGCAGCGGGCTCGGCAGGTCGAGCCGCTCGTCGTCGATCAACAGGAACAGCGGCCAGTGCAGCAGGTAGGCGGCGAAGCTGATCGTGCCGATCGTCCGCAGCGGAAGGCTGCCGAGCACGGCGGCAGCCGGACCGGGGGCGGTCACGGCCAGCACGACGAACGCGGTCAACACGGCGTTCACGGCCGTGACCCCGCCGAACAGGTTGGTGCTGTAGAGGCTGGTGGTGTGCCACAGCCACAGCAGGCCGACCAGGGCGGCCGGGGCGCCGTAGCGGACGACCGCGATGCCCTGGCGCGTCTCGATGACCCGGCGCACCGCGGGGCTGAGCACGGCGTAGGCCAGCGCGATGCCGACCAGCAGCTCGCCGGCGCGGGTGTGGGTGCCGTAGTAGGCCAGGCCGTCGTTGCCGGACGCCCGGGCGGTCCGGAGGGCAAGGTAGAACGACGCGCCGGCCGCCAGCGCGAACAGCAGCCCGGTGGTCCTCCAGCGTCGGCCCGTCAGCTTCATCAGGCCGACGAACAGCAGCGGCACGACGACCGTGAGCTGGACCAGCAGCGACAGGGGCCACAGGTGCTGCACAGGCGACGGGTCGGTCAGCACGCTGGCGAAGCCGTCGCCGCTCAACGCGAACCGCCAGTTCAGGACCTGTCCCAGCGACGCCAGGACGTCGCCCCGGAAGCCGGGGCCGGCCCCGACCCGAAGCGTGACCTGAAGGACGACCACCAGCGCCACCGTCAGGATCAGCGGCGGCAGGATGCGGCGGGCCCGGTGCTCCCATAGGCGCCCGAGGTTCAGGCGGCCGTCCTGCGACCATTCGGCCAGCGCCAGGGTCCCGAGCAGGAAGCCGGACAGGGTGAGGAAGCTCGAGATGCCGAGGAATCCGCCACGCACGGCCTCGAAGCCGTGGTGGAAGGCCAGGATCGCCAGCAGAGCCACGGCCCGCAGGCCGTCGAAGCCGGCGACGTAGGGCAGCTCCGGCCGGGGGCCGGACTCGGTGCGGGGGGTCGTGACCCGGCCGGGCGCGGGGATGTCCGCGTCCGGCTCGAGCTCGGTCTCGGGCTCGTCCCGCCAACCCCGGTCGAGCACCGAGGTGCGCTGGCGGGATGCCGGCTCGGCCTGGGGCGCGGACCATCCTCGCACGGGGGGCTCGGGCGGCTCCGGAGACGCCGGGCGGGGCGGGGCGGGCCGGGTCGGCGCCGTCGGGCCAGTCCGCATGGTCGGCGCGGGGCCCGGCGGGGGGGTGGGAGCGGAGGGCCGCCAGCCGGACAGCTCGGTCGGGTCGGACAGGTCCTGGTCCCACCGGGGCGACGGCGCGGCGGGCACGCGGTTGACGGTGGGCAGGTCGAAATGGCGTTTGCCCCGGGACTCGCCGCGTCCTCGCCGGTCCGGGCGCTCGCGCCCTGAGCGGGCCTCGGTCGGGGGCAGGTCCAGCCGAGGTTCACCGGCCCACGGGCCTGGGCTTCCGCCCCGCCGGCGGTCCGGACCGCGGTCGTCCGGCCGCGTCCCGGGCCGCGCGTCGTCGCTGCGGTCGCGCCGCGATGCGTCGTAGTCCGTCGGGGTGTCGTAGCGCTTGTCCCCGCCGCCGTCGCCGCGGGGCGAGTCGTAGCGGGCGGTCTCGTAGCGCGAGGTTCCGCCGGCATTGCCCCGCGGCGTGTCATAGCGGGGCCTGCGGTCGCCCGTCGGGGCGTCGTAGCGCTGGTCGCCGCCGCCGTTGCCGCCGGGCGAGTCGAAGCCGGGGGGGTCGTAGCGCGGAGGTCCTCCGCCATTGGCGGGAGGCGGGTCGTAGCGCGACCTGTCGGGCCGTGCCCCGCGGGGGGCGTCGTAGCGCGAGGTCTCGCCGGCCTCCCGGTCGCCGCGGCCGGGGTCGCCTCCGGGGCCCTCGCCCGTGTCGTCGCCCCGCCAGGTGCCGAGCTGTTGCCACGGCTGTCCCGGACCGCCGTCGGGACCCTGACCGCCCTCCCGAGCTGCCCGTTCGCGCTCCCGGCGCTCGCGTGCCGCCCGCTCGGCGGTGTATCGGGTGCCCCTCCGGTCAGGCGGCGGCGGTTGGGAAGCGCTCAGCGTCGATCCTCCACGAGTACGGCAGACGGCTCCCCGGCAACGAAGCCCCGCAGCAAGCCCGGTCGTTCGGTCGAGCCACACTACCCAGCCCTGGGCGGGGGGTGCGCATCTTCGCCACGGGCCGTCTCCTCCCGTGCACCTTCGACCACTGTCTGTGGCCAACCCTAACGGCAGCCTAACGGTGCTCTACCACCTCCGTGACTCGCGAGGGCGGATCCCCTACCGTCACGGCACGCCCTTTCCCAGCGGGGCGGACGGTCGAGGCCATGGACGGCGAACGCGGGCGGGACGCCGTCCATGGCACTCCCGTCGACGCGGGGGGAAGCTCGCAGGTGGCCTTCTCCCCGTCACCTGCGGGGCGCACGCGCCGGCCGGGCGACGCCGCTGATCTGGATCGCCACGCCCCCCTCTACCAGGCGCAGCGGCGCGCCCCGGTCGGCTCGGCTGTCGAGCAGCTCCTCTGCCGCCCTCCGGACCTGGGCCGCCAGGCCGATGGCCAGCCCGTCACCCGCCAGGTCGGCCATGCGGTGCTGGCCCAGCCGCTCGGCCACTGCGGCCCGCACCGGTGCAGCGTCGTACGCCAGGCCGAAGTCGATGCGGACCCGCAGCTCGTCGGCCACCTCGGCGGTGGCGCCGAGCAGCACGGCCGCCTCGTCGACGGCGTCCTTGGCCAGGAGCATCTCGGCCAGCATCCCCGCGGCCGTGACCGCGTCGGTCGGGTCGCCCCCGCCGAGCGCTTCGCCGGTCGCGGCCTGGAGGAGGGCGATGCAGCGCTGGTCGTCGCCGGCCCTGCGGGCCAGCGTGGCCATCCCGACCAGCGCCGTGCCCACGATCCGCCGGTCGCCGACCTCGACGGCCCGGTCGTGCGCCAGCCGGAACGCCTCCGTCGCCGCCTCCGCATCGCCCAGCGCCAGCGCAGCGTGGCCGGACCCGACCGTGGACCGCAGCCAGGTGGAGACCCGGGTCTCGGACACGAGGCGCCGGGCCTCGTCGAACGCCCGCAGCGCGCCCGTGAGGTCGCCGATCGCCCGGCGGGCGTAGCCGATGAACATGAGCGCGTGGGCCACCTCGCCGGGTCCGCCGACGGCCCTGTGCTCGGCGGCGGCCGCCTCCAGGACGGCGATCCCCGCCACCAGGTCAAGCCGACGCAGCGCCAGCAGCCCCTGGAACTCCAGCGTCGTGGCCGCCCAGTGGCGCTCGCCCAGGTCGGTGAAGGCCGTGCGGGCCCGGTCGAGCAGGGCCGAGGCCCGGTCCATGTCGACGCCCCGCCACCCGAGCCCGATCGCCATCTGGACCCGGGCGGCCGCGGCGGTGAACGCGTCACCCGCGGCGTCGGCCCGGGACAGCGCCCGGGTCGCCAGCGGCAGCTTGGCGGCGATCAGCTCGAAGGCGAACTGGGCGTGCACCGCGGAGATCTCCAGGCGGGCCCGGCGGGCGGGGCCGAGTTGGTCCGCCCGGGCCAGCAGCTCGTCGGCCCACTCCGGCGCCTCGGGCCCGGCGGCGGAGTCGCCCCAGCAGGCGACGAGATGCCGGAACAGGTCCGCGGCCATGGCGATGCCGCCGGTGTCGATCAGGCGGCGCAGCACGCTGCGGAACAGCGGCAGCTCGGCCATGAAGCGGTCGATGACCTCGGCCTGGGCCGGACTGTGGACGTTTTGCTCGAGGCCCTGGGCCAGCGTCAGGCACCAGTTCGCCAGCCGGTCGCGGGCCGCCGCCTCCTCGTCGGGGTCGAGGCGGGCGGCGGCGTGGGCCCGCACGGGCTGGAGTAGGCGGGCCCGGGTGCGCTGGGGGGCGTCGAGGACGACCAGGCTGGCGTCGGCCAGCCGGGCGATGAGGCCCCGGGCCTCGTTGGCTCCGATGCCGGCGACCGCGGCGGCCGCCGACGCGCCGAACCCGGCGGGGAACACGCTGGCCAGGGCATAGAGCTCCCGAGCGGGGGCATCGAGGCGGGCGACGGCCGCGTCGAGCGCCGCGCCCAGCCGGCGCCGCCCGGCGCCGACCGGCGGCTCGGCGTCGAGCAGTCCCGACGTGTCGGCCTCCAGGCGCCGGGCCAGTGACGCCAGGGGCTCGACCCGGGCGGACGCGGCCACGATCTCGATCGCCAGCGGCAGGCCGTCGAGGGCGCGCACGATGGTCCCGGCGTGGGACCAGTCCTCGTCGCCGGCGATCGTGCTGCCGAGCTCGTCGAGCCGGCGGGCCAGCAGCTCCCCGGCCGGCGACGCCTGCACGGCCGCCGGGGTCGCCGCCGCGTCCGGCACCTCGAGGGGGCCGAGCACGACGACGGCCTCGCCGGCGACGCCCAGCGGCACCTGGCTGGTGGCCAGGACCCGGAGACCCGGGCCGGCCTGGAGCAGCGCCAGCGCGGCCCTCGCCGCCTCCGGCGCCACGTGCTCGCAGTTGTCCAGCACGACCAGCACGTGCCGGCGCGCCAGTGCGGTCAGGGCGCGGGCCAAGGGGTCGTCGTCGCCGGCCGGGTCGCCTGGGGCGGGCGCGGCGCCGACGGCGGACGCGATCGCCGGGCCGACGTCGCCGGCACCGCCCGCGGCCAGGTCGACGACCACGACGCCGTCGGCGAACGTCGCCTGATGGGCGGCGCCCACGGTCACGGCCAGGGTCGTCTTGCCGACGCCGCCCGGCCCCACGATGGTGACCAGCCGCGCGGCGCCCAGGCGGCGGGTCACCGCCGCCCGCTCGCCCTCGCGGCCGACCAGGCCGGTGAGCGGGGCGGGCGCGGTCCCGGGTGCGGGCTGCCAGCGGGCGGCGTCGAGCGAGGGGTCCTGGAGCAGGATCGCCGTCTCCAGTCGCTGGAGCTCGGGCCCGGGGTCGAGGCCGGTGCGCTCGACCAGGACCTCGGCCGCCCGCCGGTAGGCCCGCAGCGCGTCAGCCTGGCGGCCGGCCCGGGTGAGGGCGATCATCAGCAGCGCCCAGCGGCGCTCCCGCAGCGGTTGATCGTTGACCAACCCGGCCAGCAGCGCCAGGGCCCGGTCCAGGTGGCCGGCCTCGATGAGGGCGTCTGCGTGGCGCTCCTCCGCGTTCCGGCGCTGGTCGTCGAGCGCCCGCCCCTCGGGGCCGAGGTGCGGGTCGTCCCGGAGATCGGCCAGGGCGTCGCCCGACCACAGGTCCAGCGCTGCGGCCAGCAGCTCGGCGGTCGCAGCGGGGCCGAGGCCCTCCAGCTCGGCCGCGGTGGCGTCGTCGCACAGCTGGGCGAAGCGGAGCACGTCGACCGCCGCTGGCCGGGCCCGCAGGACGTAACCGCCGGGCGCCGACTCGATGGCCACGCCGTCGACCAGGGCCAGCGTGCGCCGCAGCCTGGACACGTGGCCGTGCATCGCCGTGCGGGCGGTGGGCGGGGGACCGGTCGGCCACAGACGGCCCGCCAGGTCGTCGGACGACCACACCCGGTCCGGATGCAGGGCCAGCGACGCCAGCAGCCGGGCCGCGTGGCCGCGGAAGCCCATCTCGGCTCCCGTCGTGGTGACCAGCCGTACCGGTCCCAGCAGCCGCACCGCAACCGCGTCCGCCATGCGCCCTCCGGTGTAGCAGACCGGGGGCCTCGCCTTACCCCCGGTAGCCTGCGCCTTCGTGGCCGCGACCTGGATCGACAACCACTGCCACCTCGGCTGGGAGGACGACGAACCGGCCAGTGACGAGGGCGTCGACCGCATGGTCGCCGAGGCCCGCGCCGGCGGCGTCCAGCGCCTGATCACCGTCGGCACCGACCGGCGGACGTCGGCGGCGGCCATCGCCGCCGCGGCCCGCCACCCCGGGGTGGTGTGGGCCACGGTCGGTCTCCACCCCCACGACGCCAAGGCTGGGCTGGACGGCCTGGCCGAGCTGCTCGACGCCCCGCGCGTGGTGGCGGTGGGCGAATGCGGCCTCGACTACTACTACGAGCACTCGCCCCGGGACGCGCAGCGGGACGCCTTCGCCGCCCAGATCGCGTGGGCGCACGAGCGGGAGACGGTGCTGATGATCCACTCCCGGGAGGCGTGGGCCGACACGTTCGCCGTGCTCGACGCCGAGGGCACGCCGGCCCGCACCGTCTTCCACTGCTTCACCGGCGGTCCCGGGGAGGCGCAGGCCTGCCTCGACCGGGGAGCGTACGTGTCGTTCTCCGGGATCGTCACGTTCCGCTCGGCGGACGACGTGCGGGCGGCGGCCGCGCTGTGCCCGCTCGACCGGGTCCTGGTCGAGACCGACTCGCCGTACCTGGCGCCGGTGCCGCACCGGGGGCGGCCCAACCGGCCCGTCCTGGTCCCGCTCGTCGGGGCGGCGGTGGCCGAGGCGAAGGGACTGCCGGTGGAGGAGGTGGCGGCGGCCACGTGGGCCAACGCCGATCGCCTCTACCGGCTGTCGTCCCCCTAGCCTCGAACCGGTGACGCTGAGTTCCCGCGAGGTGCGCGACCTGCTCTCCGAGCACGGTCTGACGCCCAGCCGGGCGCTGGGGCAGAACTTCGTGGCCGACCCCAACACGGTCCGCAAGATCGCCCGGCTGGCCCACATCGTCCCCGGCGACCGGGTGGTGGAGATCGGGCCCGGGCTGGGGTCGCTCACGCTGGCGCTGGTCGAGGCCGGCGCCGAGGTGACCGCGATCGAGCTGGACCGCCACGTCCTGCCGGTCCTGCGCAGCGTGGTCGAGCCCCACGGCGTCCGGGTGATCCACGGCGACGCGCTGTTCCTCGACTGGGACGAGGTGCTCGGCGAGGGCCCGTGGTCGCTCGTGGCCAACCTGCCCTACAACGTGGCCACGGGGCTGGTACTGGACCTGCTGGCCACCGTGCCCGCCATCGAGCGGATGCTGGTGATGGTGCAGCGGGAGGTGGGCGAGAGGCTCGCCGCCCGGGTGGGTGACAAGGCGTACGGCATCCCGTCGGTGAAGGTGGCGTACTGGGCGCAGGCCGAGGTGGTCGCCCGGGTGCCGGCGACCGTGTTCATCCCGGCGCCTCGGGTCGAGTCCGTGCTGGTGCGGATCACCCGGCGCCCCCGCCCCGCGGTCGACGCCGACCCCGACAAGCTGTTCGCCCTGGTGGCGAAGGCATTCGGGCAGCGCCGCAAGATGCTGCGGCGGTCGCTGGCGGGGATCGTCGACGCCGAGACCTTCGCGCGCGCGGGCGTCCGTCCCGAGGCCCGGGCGGAGGAGGTGTCGCTGGAGGGCTGGGCGCAGTTGGTGAACGCCGATGTGGAAAGGTGACGGTCATGAGCAATCCCCAGGACCCCTACGGCCAGCAGGACCCCTACGGTCAGCAGCAACAGGGCCCGCCCAGCTATGAGCAGCAGTACCCGCAGCAGGGCTACCAGTACGGCCAGCAGTACCCGCAGCACTCGGGCGGGCACGCGCCGCCGAAGGCGCCCCGCAAGCCGATCGACCTGGCCACGCTGGTGACGATCGGGGGCTGGGTCGTGATGGGCCTGTTCGCCCTTGCGTTCCTGTACGGGCTCACGCAGGACGACGAGTTCAGCGGCGACTTCGCCGACCGTTTCTTCGGCGGGCTGCAGAGCCTGGGCCAGGGGATCTTCTACGGGGCCGTGCTCCTGGCGGTGGGCGTGTGGTTGCGCCGGCAGCAGGCGGGGGCGGACTGACCGTCCTCCTGGCGCCGGCGAAGCTGACCGTCTCCCTGCGGGTGACGGGGGTCCGCCGCGACGGCTACCACCTGCTGGACGCCGAGATGGTCAGCCTCGACCTGGCGGACCAGCTGACGTTCTTCCCCGGGTGGGGGCTCGACGTCGTGGCGGGTCTCGACCTCGGCTACGTCGATCCGCAGGACAACCTGGTCGGCCGCGCCCTGAAGGCCGTCGGCCGGGAGGCCCGGGTCGAGCTGGTCAAGCGCATCCCCGCCGGCGGCGGGCTGGGCGGCGGGTCGTCGAACGCGGCGGCGGTGCTGCGCTGGGCGGGATGCGAGGACCTCGACATCGCGGAGTCGCTGGGCGCGGACGTCCCGTTCTGCCTGCACGGCGGGCGGGCCCGGGTGCGGGGGATCGGGGAGGTCCTGGACCCGCTGCCCTACGAGCCGCAGACGATCACGCTGGCGATGCCGCCCTTCGGCTGCTCGACGCCGGAGGTCTACGCCGCGTGGGACGCCCTCGGCGGGCCGACGGCGGACGGCCCCAACGACCTGGAACCGGCCGCCCTGCGGGTCGAGCCCCGGCTGGCGGCGTGGCGGGACGCGCTGGGCGACGCGACGGGTCGGACCCCGGTCCTGGCCGGCTCGGGCTCGACGTGGTTCGTCCGCGGCCCGTACCCCGGCGACGGCCGGATCCTCACGACGACGATCCCCCGGTACTGACGCGCAACGAGCGCCCCGGCCAGCGGGGCGCTCGGCGGTCGATGAGATCGTGGAGGTGGCGCTGCTACTTGCCCGCAGCGCGGCGCTGCCAGCGGGTGCGCTTGAGCATCTTCTTGTGCTTCTTCTTGCGCATGCGCTTGCGGCGCTTCTTGATGAGAGAGCCCATGAGGTGAGACACCCTACTGTCGCCCGGAGGCCCCCTCCAACCTGGCACGGCCCACAACCCGTGGCCCGATCGGCGCCCCCGGGCGTTACCGTGAGGCGACCGTCGGGGGTAGTTCAATCGGCAGAACAGCAGCCTTTGGAGCTGTGTGTTGCGGGTTCGATCCCCGCCCCCCGAGCCCGAATCTGCGCCGCAGGTGAGGCTGAAGAAGCGGGGGTTGGTCGGTGGCCTGGCCGGGTGCCACCGGACAGGCCTCGTGCCAGCCGCGTGCCAGAGCGATCCTGGATCACTCGTCCTCGTCGCCCTGGTCGCCGTCCTGGCTGACCCAGACCATCCGTGACGACTGGCAGGCGTTGGAGGACCGCCTGAGCGCGGCTAGGCCTGATCCGTCGGTCTGCCCCGGTTGCCGGTTGGTCGCCAAAAGTGGGCGCCCGTGATCACCAACGACCCTAGGAACGGTCTCGCTGCATCGGGAACGATCAAATCGACTCCGACCACGGGGAGGTGACGCCGTGATGTGGAACGACGGCTGGGGCGGCTGGTTGTGGGTGATGCCACTGGCGACGATCGCGTTCTGCGTCGCGGTCGTCTGGCTGGTCGCCAGCCTGTTGCAGGGCCGACCCGGCGCGAACCCGACGGGAGACCAGGGCCCGGCTACACCCGAGGAGATCCTCGCCCGCCGCTTCGCGAAGGCGACCTGGTCGGGGAGAGAGGGCAGGTGAGCAGGCAGGGGCGGATCGCGTCCCGCATGCTCAGGGTGTTGCTCATCGGCATGATGGGCCTCGCCGGAGGCATGATCGTCGTCGTTCCTGACGTGGCGTCCGCGCACGCTCCCCACGACGACATCGTTCAGGTGCTCGCGTCGCCCGCGTACGCGAGTGACCGGACGGCGTTCGCGATCTCTCGGGGCTTCCTCATGCGATCGATCGACGGTGGGTCGACGTGGACACAGCTCGTCAACGGGCTCGATCGACCGAGGCCCAATCAGTTCGCCGTCGCGCCGTCAGATCCGCACGTGTTGTATCTCGCTGCACCTGGTGGTGGCTTCTATCGCTCCCACGATCAGGGCTCGTCGTGGACGCGTACGTCCACCCCGGTCGCGGCCCGGGACATCGCACGGCTCGCCGTGTCACCCGCGTCGTCGAACGTCGTGTTCGCGGCTGGCAGTTCCGCCGGCCTCTACCGCACCACCAACGGGGGGAGCAGCTGGGCGGCGGTCGGCTCCTTCGGCCGTGTCACCGCGGTCGTGTTCAGCGCTAGCCGTGTCGTTGTGAGTGACGCCACCGGCGCCGTCTACGGTTCGGCTGACAACGGCGGCACGTGGGTACCGGCCACGGGGACGGTCGCCGGCGACATCGTGACGGGCGCAGCCGCTCTCGTGCCACCAGCGACCGACGGCAGCGTCTTCGTGGGCACCCAGAGTGGGCGCCTCTTCCGCTCTACCGATCGCGGGGTTTCGTTCGCCGCGGTGGGATCGGGTCTGCCCGCCGAACAGATCACGGGCATCGTGCTGTCCAGCAATTACGCCAACGATGGCACGTTGTGGCTGACAGTGTGGAACAGCGGCGTGTACCGGTCGACCAACCGCGGTGCGACCTTCTCGCGGGCGAGTGTCGGACTGGCGACTGACCCACAGGCCGTAGAGGAGAGTCGCCCTCAGTTCGGTGGCGTGACGGCAGCCCTGGCTCCCAATGCTCACCAAGTGTTGTTCGTCGCCGGCTTCGAAGGGTTGTTCAGATCCGACGACGGCGGCGGCCTCTGGTCCGAAATCCAAACTCATGCTGACTATGTGGTCGGTCTGGACGTCTCACCTGACTATGAAAACGATGCCGCCGCGATCGTGACGACGTACGTGAAGGGCACGTATATGACCAACGACGGCGGAGCAACGTGGGTGGAGAGCAACGTCCTGTTGGACACCCCGTGGACGGGCAACGATTTTGCACCTGTCGCCCGTCTAGGCAATGTGCACTACTCCCCTGACTACGTTCACGATGGAACGATCTTCTCTGCGAGCACCATCCTCATGTTCAAGTCGACAGATCGAGGGGCGTCGTGGAGGAAGATCGTGGTAGGGGACTATCCACTTTCAACCTACCGGGCGTTCATAACCGCTGTATCGCCGGCCTATGGTCAGGACCAGACGGTCTACGTCGGGACGCGGCAAGGCGACATCTACAAGTCCGTTTCGGGCGGCGAGGCGGGCACGTGGTCGCTTCTTGCGAACCTCGGCGCACCGGTCCGTTCGCTCGTGCTCAGCCCGCAGTTCCCTGCCGAACCCGTGGTCTACGCCAGCACATCGAGCGGGATCTTCAAGAGCGACGATGCAGGAGCACACTGGCAGCCCACGGGACCGGCAGGGCACCCGATGCTCGCCATCTCGTCGGACCATTCGGGTGACGGCACCGTCTTTGCTGGGACGGACAGCGGTGTCTTCGTGACCCGTGACGAAGGCACGACCTGGACGGAGCTCACCGCTGCCCCGCTGTCGACTTCGACCAACGTCGAGGCGATTGCGGTCTCACCGAACTATGGCGCCGACCACACGGTCCTCGTGAGCGCGCTCGGGAAGGGGCTCTACAGATCGACCGACGGCGGCACGACCTTCGCTGCGGTGGGGACTTCGCTCATCCAGAACAACCACTTGATCACTGACTACGAGCAACCCGTGTCCGACCCGATCCAGTTCTCGCCCACCTACGCCCGCGACCGGACGATCGTCGGGATGGCGCAGGATGACATCGTCAGATCCACCGACGGCGGTGACAGCTGGCAGGTGCTCAGCCTTCCGCCGGCGGCAGACTTCCTCGAGCCACCGGTGGTCGCCGGGGCACCAGCAGCCGCGACGGCAGCGGAAGGTGCCGGCGGAACGACCAGGGTCATCCGCATCCCGTTCGACTTGACACACCCCTTCGCCTCCACGGTGACCGTGAACTGGAGGACAGTGGACGTGCCAGACAATCCCAACCTCGCCTCGTCCGCTGCGGGCGACTACGTCGCCGCCTCGGGAACGCTGACTTTCGCCAAGGGTTGGACGCGTCAGCACGTGAACGTCGTCGTCAACGGGGACGCCATCGACGAGCCAGACGAGGTGATCGTCATCTCGCTGCGGGAGCCGACCAATGCGTCGATCGGCGGCTTCTGGGGTCTCGGCTTCGGGATCATCACGGACGACGACTCGTAACGACGGAGTGGCCGGGGGAGCAATGGTCTGGCCGGGATCGGCCATCCAAGGATCGCCCCGTATCGCGCAACCGAACTGGCACGATCAGCTCTCCTCGCATGCAGATCAGTCGTGGCCGCGTGGCGCGAGAGCAGCTTGCGGGGTTGCACGGGTGCGGAGCTCATCTGCCAGTCCCC
>DASRJM010000226.1:0-10586 GCA_035649475.1 Acidimicrobiales bacterium | reverse complement strand
GTGGTCCGGGTCCGGGTGCCCGGGGCGGCCGACGACGCCGAGGCCCGCCAGGCGGCCCGCAAGGTGGCCGAGAGCCAACTGGTCAAGTGCTCGTGGTTCGGCGAGGACCCGTACTGGGGGCGGGTGGCCAGCGACCTCGGCACCGCCGGGGTCAAGCTCGACCCGGGGGCGCTCAGCATCGCGTACGGCGGCACGGTCGTCAGCCGGGGGTGCGTGGCCGCCGACCACGACCCGGCGGCGGTGGCCGCCCACCTGTCGGGGGAGCGCCTCGAGCTCCACTGCGACCTCGGCGTGGCCGACGGGCGGGCCCGGGTCCTCACCAACGACCTGACCTACGGCTACATCGACGAGAACAAGGGGACGTCGTGACCGGCGAGGTCACCGACGACACCGTGACCGCCGCACCGGCCGAGTCCCGGGCCGATGCCGCCCACCGGGCGGACGTGCTGCTGGAGGCGCTGCCCTACATCCAGCGCTTCCGGGGTGCGGTGGTGGTGGTGAAGTACGGCGGCAACGCCATGGTCGACCCGGCGCTGGCCCGGGGCGTGGCCGACGACGTCGTGCTGCTCCGGGCCGTGGGCCTGCGGCCGGTCGTCGTCCACGGCGGCGGGCCCCAGATCAGCGCGCTGATGGCCCGGCTCGGCAAGGAGCCCGAGTTCCGCGACGGCCTGCGGGTCACCGACGCCGAGACCGTCGACATCGCCCGCATGGTCCTGGTCGGCAAGGTCAACCGCGACATCGTGGCCGCCATCAACGTCCACGGGCCGCTGGCCGTGGGGCTCTCGGGCGAGGATGCCGGCCTGATCCTGTCGGTGGCCCGCAACCCCGAGCTGGGCTATGTGGGCGACGTCGCGGCGATCAACCCGACGATCCTGCACCGGCTGCTGGCCGAGGACCTGATCCCGGTGGTGTCGACGATCGGCTCCGACGCCGCCGGCCAGCCGTACAACATCAACGCCGACACCGTGGCCGGCGCGCTGGCCGAGGCGCTGAACGCCGAGAAGGCGGTCTTCCTCACCGACGTGGTCGGGCTCCTGGCCGACGTGGACGTCCCCGGCTCGCTGATCAGCCGGACCACGGCCGCCGAGCTCAGCGCCATGATCGAGGACGGCCGGCTGTCCGGCGGCATGATTCCCAAGGTGGCAGCCGCCCTCCACGCGGTCCAGCACGGCGTGGGCTCGGCCCACCTGCTCGACGGCCGCATCCCCCACGTGCTGCTGCTGGAGCTGTTCAGCGACGCCGGCATCGGCACCATGATCACGGCAGGAGACGCGCCATGACCGCTCCGGCGACGCCGGCGACGACCCCGAGCCCGCTGATGGCGACGTACCCGCCCCCGCCGGTCACGTTCGTGCGGGGCGAGGGCTGCTACCTGTGGGACGACGAGGGCCGACGCTACCTCGACATGCTGTCGGGGCTGGCGGTGACCTCGCTCGGCCACGCCCACCCCGCGGTGGCCGAGGCGCTGGCGACCCAGGCCCGCACGCTGGTGCACGTGTCCAACCTGTTCGGCACCGTGCCCGGCCCCGAGGTCGCCCGCACGCTCGACCGGCTGATCGGCGACGGCGAGCCGGCCGGCGGCCAGGTGTTCTTCTGCAACTCCGGGGCCGAGGCCAACGAGTGCGCCATCAAGCTGGCCCGGCGGTTCGGGGGCCGGGGCCGCCACGTGGTGGTCTCGGCCTACGGCAGCTTCCACGGCCGGACCCTGGCCACGCTGCACGCCACCGGCCAGCCGGCCAAGCACGAGCCGTTCCAGCCGCTGCCCGAGGGGTTCCGCCACGTCGAATGGCAGGACCTCGACGCCCTCGCGTCCGCGCTCGACCCGACGGTGACGGCCGTGCTGCTGGAGCCCGTGCAGGGCGAGGGCGGGGTGAACCCGGCGACGGCCGAGTACTTCGCCGGGGTCCGGCGGTTGTGCGACGAGCGGGGCGCACTGTTCATGGTCGACGAGGTCCAGACCGGCCTCGGCCGCACCGGCCGGTGGTTCGGCTTCCACCACCTGGGCGTGCAGCCCGACGTGGTGACGATGGCCAAGGCGCTGGGCAACGGCGTACCGATCGGCGCCTGCTGGGCCCGGGCGGACGTCGCCGGCGTCTTCGAGCCCGGCGACCACGCCACCACCTACGGCGGCCAGCCGCTGGCCACCGCCGCCGCCCGGGCCGTGCTGGCCATGATGGAGGCCGAGGACGCGCCGGGCCGGGCCGCCCGGGCCGGAGCCCGGCTCACCGATGCGCTGACCGCCGTCGCCGGGGTGGCCGGCGTGCGAGGACAGGGGCTCCTGCTCGCGGTGGAGCTGGACGGGCTCGACGCGCGGGCCGCGAACGCCGCGCTGCTGGAGTCGGGCCTGGTGACCAACGCCGTCACCCCGACCGCCCTGCGGCTGGCCCCGTCGCTGCTGATCGACGACGACCAGATCGACGAGGCCGTGGCCCTGATCGCGGGGGTGCTGGCGGCGTGACCCTGCGCCACCTCCTGGAGGTCGACGACCTGAGCCCGACCGAGCTGGACGCGGTCCTGGCCAGGTCGGCCGAGCCGCACGGCGACGGCCGGCCCCTGGCCGGCCGCACCGTGGGCCTCTACTTCGAGAAGCCGTCGCTGCGCACCCGGCACTCGTGCGAGGCCGCCGTGGTCCAGCTGGGCGGCCACCCGGTGACGTTCCGCCGGGACGAGGTGGGCAGCGGCGAGCGGGAGCCGGTGGGCGACATCGCCCGGGTCCTGTCCGGCTACCACGCCGCCCTCGGCGGACGGGTCCACGACCACGCCCTGCTGGAGGAGCTGGCGGCGGCCGCCACCATCCCCGTGGTCAACCTGCTGTCCGACCGGGGGCACCCGTGCCAGGCGCTGGCCGACCTGCTCACCATGCACCAGGAGCTGGGTGACCTGGGCGGCGCCACGGTGGCGTGGGTGGGCGACTTCAACAACGTGGCCCGGTCCCTGGCGATCGGGGCGACCATGCTGGGCATGAAGGTCCGGCTGGCCTGCCCGCCCGGCTACGGGCCGTCGGACGCCGATGTCGACCGCCTGCGGGCGCTCGGCGCCGAGCCGGTCGTCACGGCCCGTCCGCACGAGGCCGTCGCCGGCGCTGCCGCGGTGCACACCGACGTGTGGGCGTCGATGGGCCAGGAGGCCGAGGCCGAGGCGCGGGGCCGGGCGTTCGAGGGCTTCCAGGTCGACGACCGGGTCATGGCCGCCGCCGCGCCCGACGCCGTGTTCATGCACTGCCTGCCGGCCCACCGGGGCGAGGAGGTGGCCGCGTCGGTCGTCGACGGCCACCACAGCCGGGTCATCGCCCAGGCCCACAACCGGCTGCACGCCTTCCGCGGCCTGCTGGCGTGGCTGATCGAGGAGTCGTCGCCGTGACCGGCCCGGACGGCGTGGAGGCCGTGACGCCGCGGACGCTGGCCAAGCCGCAGCGCCAGCACCGGGTGGCCCGCCTGCTGGCGGAGCACGAGGTGTCCAGCCAGGGCCAGCTGGTCGAGCTGCTGGCGGCCGAGGGCGTCGTCTCCACCCAGGCCACCGTGTCCCGCGACCTGGAGGACCTGGGCGCCATCAAGGTGCGGGTCGGGGGCGGCGAGACCGTCTACGCCATCCCCGAGCTGCCCTCCGAGCAGCGCGTCCCCGAGGATCACCTGCGTCGCGTGTTCAGCGAGTGGGTGGTCGAGGTGGCCCACTCCGCCAACCTCGTCGTCCTGCGCACGCCACCGGGGTCGGCCCACGTGGTGGCGTCCGCCCTCGACCGCACCGGCCTGCCCGGGGTCCTCGGCACCGTGGCCGGCGACGACACGATCATGGTCGTCGTCACGGAGGACACGAGCGGCGCCGACATAGCCGGCCGGTTCAGCGAACTGGCCGGCCTCTGAACGCAGCCCACTCCCACCCATCCCCACAACGACACGAAGGAAGCAACCATGGCGAAGCGAGTGGTCCTGGCCTACAGCGGGGGCCTCGACACATCGGTGGCCGTGCGCTGGATGATCGACAACATGGGCGCCGAGGTGATCGCCCTGGCCGTCGACGTCGGGCAGTCGAGCGACGACTGGGACGTGGTCCGCCAGCGCGCCCTGGGAGCGGGCGCGGTCGAGGCCATCGTGGTCGACGCCCGCGAGGAGTTCGCCTGCGACTACTGCGTCCCGGTGCTCAAGGCCAACGCCCTCTACGAGGGCCGCTACCCGCTGGTCTCGGCGCTGTCCCGGCCGGTGATCGTCAAGCACCTGGTGGCCGCGGCCCGCGAACACGCGGCCGACGCCGTCGCCCACGGCTGCACGGGCAAGGGCAACGACCAGGTCCGCTTCGAGGTGTCGACCCGGGCACTGGCTCCGGACCTCGACGTGCTGGCGCCGGTGCGATCGTGGGGCATGAACCGGGAGGAGTGCATCCTCTACGCCTACGACCACGAGATCCCGATCACGGCGACGAAGGAGAAGGTCTACTCCATCGACGACAACCTGTGGGGCCGGGCCATCGAGTGCGGCGAGATGGAGGACCCGTGGGCCGTCCCGCCCCCGGGCGTGTGGCTGCTCACCAAGCAGACCGAGACCGAGCCACGGGACGTCGTGGTGGCGTTCCACGAGGGCGTGCCGGTGGCGGTCGACGACCTCGAGATGCCGATGCCGGACATGGTGGCCCGGCTCAACGAGATCGTGGGCTCGTACGGCTGGGGCCGGATCGACATCGTCGAGAACCGGCGGGTCGGCATCAAGAGCCGGGAGACCTACGAGTGCCCGGCCAGCCTGGCCCTGATGCTGGCGCACGCCGACCTGGAGTCGATCTGCCTGGAGCGCGACCTGCAGCGGGAGAAGTCGCGGCTGGAGCCCCGCTACGCCGAGCTGATCTACGACGGCCTGTGGTTCAGCCCGCTCAAGCAGGCGCTCGACGCGTTCGTCGACGAGAGCCAGCGCTACGTGACGGGCGAGGTGCGGCTGCGGCTGGCTCCCGGCTCGTGCACGGTGTCGGGCCGGCGCAGCCCGCACAGCCTGTACGACTACTCGCTCGCCACCTACGACGCGGCCGACAACTTCCGCCACCAGGACAGCGAGGGCTTCGTCCGGCTGTGGGGCCTCGGGATCCAGACGTGGTCGGGCATCCAGGGGCCCGGGGCACAGTGAGCGAGCACCGCAGGCGAGCGACCGAGGAGCGCTGGTGACCACGTTGTGGCACGGCCGGTTCGCCGGCGGGCCGGCGGACGAGCTGCTCGCCTTCACGGTGAGCCTCGACTACGACCTCCGGCTGGCGGTCGACGACCTGGCGGGCAGCCGGGCCCACGTGCGGGGCCTGGCCCGGGCCGGCCTGCTCAGCGACGAGGAGGCCGGCATCGTGCTGGCCGCCCTCGACCAGGTCGAGAGCGAGCTGGCGTCGGGCGGGTTCGCGTTCGAGCGGGGCGACGAGGACATCCACACCGCCATCGAGCGCCGCGTCACCGCCCTCGCCGGCGCCGCCGGGGCCAAGCTCCACACCGGCCGCAGCCGCAACGACCAGGTCGCCACCGACATGCGGCTGTGGACCAAGCGCGAGCTGGACGAGGTGGCCCGCCGGGTGATCGGGCTCCAGCGCGTGCTGCTCGAGCGGGCCCGGGACGCCGGCCCCGCCTACCTGCCCGGCTACACCCACCTGCAGCGGGCCCAGCCGGTGCTGCTGGCCCACCACCTGCTGGCCCACGGCTGGGCGCTGTCCCGGGACGTCGACCGGCTGATCGACTGCCGGCGCCGCCTCGACGTGTCCCCCCTGGGTGCGGGGGCGCTGGCCGGGTCGTCGCTGCCCCTGGACCCCGACGGGACCGCCGAGGAGCTGGGCTTCGCCTCCCGCTTCGAGAACAGCCTCGACGCGGTCAGCGACCGGGACTTCGTCGCCGAGGCCCTGTTCGCCCTCAGCCTGCTGGCCATCCACCTGTCGCGGATGGGTGAGGAGGTCATCCTCTGGTCGAGCGACGAGTTCGGCTTCGTCCGCCTGGACGACGCCTATGCCACCGGCTCGTCGATGCTCCCCCAGAAGAAGAACCCCGACGTCGCCGAGCTGGCCCGGGGCAAGGCCGGCCGGGTCATCGGCGACCTGACCGGGCTGCTGGCCACGCTCAAGGGGCTGCCGCTGAGCTACAACCGGGACCTCCAGGAGGACAAGGAGCCGCTGTTCGACGCCGTCGACCAGGTGGCGCTGGCGCTCACCGCGCTGACCGGGCTCTACGCCACGCTGTCGTTCGCGCTCGACCGCATGCAGGCGGCCGCCGATTCGCCGTACGCCGCCGCGGTCGACCTGGCCGAGCTGCTGGTCGAGCGGGGCGTGCCGTTCCGGGACGCCCACGCGCTCGTGGGCGCGCTGGTGCGGGACAGCCTGGAGCGCCACGTGCCGCTGGCCGAGCTCGTCGAGGCCCACCCCGACCTCGGCGCCGAGGGCGCAGCGCTGCTCGAGCCGGGCCGGCCTGTCACGCGCCGCACGACCCCGGGCGGGGCGGGACCGGAACCCGTGGCGGCCCAGGTCCAGCGGTTCGCCCGCCTGATCGACGCCGACCTCGAGCGCCTCGGGTAGCGGAACCGTGACCGTCCCGCTGGACCGGGACTTCTACGCCCGCGACCCGCGGGATGTGGCTCCCGAGCTGCTGGGCAAGGTCCTCGTGGCGGCGGGCGACGGCGCCGTTCCGGTCCGCTCGGGGCGCATCGTGGAGGTCGAGGCCTACTGCGGCGGAGAGGACCCCGGGAGCCACGCCTACCGCGGCGAGACGCCCCGCAACCGCACGATGTTCGGGCCGCCCGGCGGCCTGTACGTCTACTTCACGTACGGCATGCACTGGTGCGCCAACGCCGTCTGCGGCGCCGAGGGCGACGGGGTGGCGGTCCTCCTGCGGGCGCTGGCCCCGCTGGAGGGCCTGGAGGCGATGTTCGCCGCCCGTCCCGCCGCCCGCCGCGAGCGGGACCTGTGCAGTGGCCCGGCCAAGCTGTGCCAGGCCCTCGGGCTGGACGGCGCGTTCGACGGCGCCGACCTGACCACGGGCGACCGGGGCGTGACGATCGTCGACGACGGGACCCCACCACCCACCGATCCGATCCAGACCACCCGCATCGGCCTGTCCAACGGCGCCGAGCACCCGTGGCGCTGGTACGACCCCGACGACCCCCACGTCTCGGTGCGGGCCCGCCCGGCGGGCCGCGCGTAGCGTCCGCCGGATGCCCCTCGTCGCCCACCCCCCCGGCCCCCCGCCCCGCTCGGCGCCGGGCCCGGCGGACCTGGCCGCGGCCCGGGACCACATCCAGGCAGCCCGCCCGGGCGACGCGTCCCACGAGGCCCACCGGGCGGGCATGCTGGCGTTCCTCGCCGCCCATCCCGGCGCGCTGGACCGCACCTGCGCGGACGGCCACCTGACGGGCTCGGCCATGGTGGTGGACCCGGAGAGCCGCCGCTTCCTGCTGATGCTGCACGCCAAGCTCGGCCGCTGGTTCCAGCCGGGCGGCCACGCCGACGGCGACGGCGACCTGCCCACGGTGGCCTGGAAGGAGGCCACCGAGGAGACCGGCATCGCGGGCCTGTCCCTCGTCACCCCGGCCGTCGACCTCGACATCCACCACGTGGCGCCGCCCCATGGGCCCCACCTCCACCTCGACGTCCGCTACCTCGCCCTGGCCCCGCCGGGCGCCGCGCCGGCCCGCAACCACGAGGCGCTCGACCTCCGCTGGGCGACCTACGACGAGCTGCCGGGCTACGGCGTCGACGACGGCCTGCTCCGCCTGGCCCGCGCCGCCCGCGCATCGTTGGACGAGGTCATCTGATCGCGCTCAGGCGTCGGTGGGGGTGACGCAGGAGTCCATGCGGTTGGCCAGCGCGAACTCGTCGATCCAGCCGGTGATCTGGCGGCCCTCGCCCGGCTTCTCCGACACCAGCAACCGGGCCCCGGGGTCGGACCGCAGCGCGTCGGCGTAGGCCTCGCGGTCGCCGAGGTAGGTCCGCCAGTCCCCCAGCCATTCGGTGGCCCGGCGCCGCTGGTCCCCGGCGGGGGCGAGGGTCGCCATGCCCTCGAGGTCGTCCAGCATGGCGGCGAACTCGGCGTCGGCCCGGTCGAGCACGTCGGCCCGCTCGGAGGCTGTGGGCGTCTCGTTCGCCAGCGGCAGCTGGTCCACAGCGCCCACGGCCTCGGCGCAGCGGGCCTCAGCTGCGGTGGCGAAGGCCGGGTCGTCGAGCCGGTCGATCGGGGGCTGGCGGCCGGGCCCGAACGCCAGGTACAGCACGTACAGCCACATCGACACCAGGGCGACCACGATCCCGGCCAGCACGATCCGGGTCGGCGTCCACCGCCAGCCGGTGGGAGTCTCGTCGCCCTCCGGGCGGCCGGCGTCCGGCCGCGTCTCCGTCCTCACCGCACCAGGCTCCCCGGCCGCGCGTGCCGCCGTCCAGTCGAGCGGACAACGGGCTGGACCCTGGGCCGACCGGCCAGGGACCATGTCGGTCGTGACCGCAGCCGCACACATCCTGGACGACCTCGAGGCCCGGGGCCTGGTGCACGACAGCACCGACCTCGCGGCGCTCGCCGACCGCCTCGCCGCGGGGCCGGTGTCGCTCTACTACGGCTGCGATCCCACCGCCGACAGCCTGCACGCGGGCAACCTGATCGGCCTGCTGGTGCTGCGCCGGTTCCAGGACGCGGGGCACCGCCCGGTGGCGCTGGCCGGCGGGGCCACGGGCATGGTCGGCGACCCCAGCGGTCGCTCCGAGGAGCGCAACCTGCTCGACGAGGAGACGCTCAACGCCAACGTGGCCGCCATCAAGGCGCAGATGTCCCGGATCATCGACTTCGAGGACGGGCGGGCGCTGCTGGTCGACAACCGGGACTGGACGGCCGGCGTCACCCTGCTCGACTTCCTGCGGGACGTCGGCAAGCACGTGACGGTCAACCAGATGATGGCCCGCGAGTCGGTCAAGGCCCGCCTCGCCGGTGAGCAGGGCATCAGCTACACCGAGTTCAGCTACATGCTCCTCCAGGCCCACGACTACCGGCACCTGTTCCGCGAGCTGGGCGTGGTCCTCCAGATCGGCGGCTCCGACCAGTGGGGCAACATCCTCGCCGGCATCGACCTCGTCCGCCGGGCCGACGGGGCGACGGTCCACGGCCTGTCGTGGCCGCTCATCACCGCGCCCGACGGCTCGAAGCTGGGCAAGACCACGGGCGCCCGCATCTGGCTGGACCCGGCCCGCACGAGCCCATACCAGTTCTTCCAGCACTGGATGCAGACCGACGACCGCCAGGTGCGGGACTTCCTGGCCCGGTTCACGCTGCTGCCCATGGAGGAGGTCGACGCGGTCGCGGCCGAGCACGGCGAGCACCCCGAGCGGCGGGTCGGCCAGCGCCGCCTGGCCGAGGAGGCGACGCGGCTGGTGCACGGGCCCGAGGCGGCCGCGGCGGCGGCCGAGGCCACCGACGTGCTGTTCGGCGGATCGCCGCTGGCGGCGGGGCTCGAGGCGCTGGCGGTGGTGGCCGAGGAGGTGCCGACGGCCGACCTGCCCGCCGCGGGCGAGCTTGCGGCCGGGGTCGACCTGGTCCCGCTGCTGGTGGAGGCCGGCCTGGCGTCCTCCAAGGGCGATGCCCGGCGGGCGCTGGAGCAGGGGGCCGTGTCGGTCAACGGGGAGCGGGTCGGTCCCGGGGCCTCGATCGACGCCGGCGCGGTGCTGCACGGACGCTACGTGCTGCTCCGCAAGGGCAAGCGCAGCTACGCCCTGCTGGTGGCCCCCGGGTCGTAAAAATTCGGCGGCGGCGGGAACAGGCCCGCGCACGGGCGGGTTGTACCGGTTGTCGACGGAGGACCGCGGCCGATCGCCCGTCCCCGGTCTCCGGCAAGGCCCGTGAGTAGGGCCTCGACACCGGCCTGTGGCGTCCGGACAAGAAATTCCCCGGAAACACCGCGCTCAGGTTGACGCCTCATGGGGCGATCGTTAGATTGACTCTCCGCCCCGCTAGGCCCCCAGGGCCGGCCGGGCCCGCCACCCCGGCACCGAAGCTCCCTGCTTGGAGCATGTGCCGTGAGCGCGTGTCGCTCCTTGAAAACAGAAGACAGGACGAGAGAGCGAGTGCGGGCGACCGCCTCGGAGCTTCGGCTCCGGCGTGGTCGTTTGAAGTAACGCACCGTCAATATCCGAGTGGTGCTCGCACCACTCGATGGTGCCAGTGCCTCGTGTTCGAGAGATTCCGCTCGATGCGAGGCTTCTCTATCGAAGGTCGACATCGCCTTGGCGATGACGATCGGTTTTCGACGGAGAGTTTGATCCTGGCTCAGGACGAACGCTGGCGGCGTGCTTAACACATGCAAGTCGAACGAGGTCCAACCGGTGGCAACACCGGGGAAGGCCTAGTGGCGAACGGGTGAGTAACACGTGAGGAACCTGCCCCGAAGTCCGGGATAACCCTCCGAAAGGAGAGCTAATACCGGATGCCCTCATCAGATCGCATGTTCAGATGAGGAAAGAACTTCGCTTCGGGAGGGCCTCGCGGCCTATCAGCTTGTTGGTGAGGTAACGGCTCACCAAGGCGACGACGGGTAGCTGGTCTGAGAGGACGATCAGCCACACTGGGACTGAGACACGGCCCAGACTCCTACGGGAGGCAGCAGTGG
>DASRJM010000225.1:0-44547 GCA_035649475.1 Acidimicrobiales bacterium | reverse complement strand
CACCTCCCGTAGCGCCCAGTGGAGGATGTGTGTGCCCGTGTGATTGCGGCGGATGGCGTCGCGGCGCTCGCCGTCGATGCTCGCGGTCGCGGTCTGACCGGGCTCGACGCGGCCCTCCCGCACCGTGACCCTGTGGCGGTGCAGGCCGGGCAGGCCGTAGGTGGTGTCGACCACGTCGAGGACGCCGGTGTCGGTGGTGATCGTGCCGGTGTCGCCGATCTGGCCGCCGGACTCGGCGTAGAACGGCGTGCGGTCGAGGTAGACGCCGTCGCCCATGACAGCCAGCACGGTGGCGGTCGACTCGTACTCGTCGCGGCCGGTGAACTCGGTGGGACCGTGCTCGGCCAGGAGCTGCTGCTGGACCGCGACCTCGTCGCCCGTGGCAACGCCGCCGCCCTTGGTCGCGGCCCGGGCGCGGGCTCGCTGGTCGGCCATCGCCGCCTCGAACCCGGCCACGTCGACGCCGAAGCCCCGCAGGTCGGCGGTCTCCTGCGTGACCTCGAACGGGAAGCCGTAGGTGTCGTGCAACTGGAACGCCACGTCGCCGGGCAGCGTCCCGCCGGGCTCGAGCCGGTCGAGCTGGGTGTCGAGGATCTGGGACCCGGTGACCAGCGTCCGCCGGAACGACGCCTCCTCCCGACCGATGATCGGCAGGACGAGGTCGCGCCCCTCCACGATGACGGGGTAGGCGTCGCCCATCAGGTCGATCGTGCGCTCGACCAGCGCGGGCAGCACCGGCCGCTCGACGCCCAGCAGGTAGGCGAAGCGGATGGCCCGGCGGATGATGCGGCGCAGCACGTAGCCGCGGTCCTCGTTGGACGGGATGACCCCGTCGGCCACGAGGAACGTCATGGTGCGGGCGTGGTCGGCCATGAGCCGCAGGGCGATGTCGCCCAGCTCGGAGCGGCCCAGCGTGTGCCCGGTGACCGACTGCGCCTCCTCCACCAGCGCGGTCAGCGTGTCGGACGCGTACAGGCTGGGGCTGCCGGCGAGGACCGCCAGGATGCGCTCCAGGCCCGCGCCGGTGTCGATGTTCCTGGACGGCAGGTCGGACAGGGAGCCGTCAGCGCCCCGCAGGTACTGGGGGAACACCAGGTTCCAGATCTCGACGTAGCGGTCCTCGGCCTTCGGGTTGGCGGGCCCGCCCTCCGGCCCGACGTCGGGGCCGTAGTCCCAGAAGATCTCGGACGAGGGCCCGCACGGGCCCGTGTCGCCCATCTCCCAGAAGTTCTCCCTGCCGAGGCGTTGGATGCGCCCGGCCGGGAAGCCGACTGCGTCGGTCCACAGCGCCGCGGCCTCGTCGTCGTCAGTGTGGACCGTGACCCACAGCCGGTCGGGGTCGAGCCCGAGCACCTCGGTGACGAACTCGTACGCCCAGGCGATGGCCTCGGCCTTGAAGTAGTCGCCGAAGCTGAAGTTGCCCAGCATCTCGAAGAAGCTGAGGTGGCGGGGCGAGCGGCCGATGGCGTCGAGGTCGTTGTGCTTGCCGCCGGCCCGGACGCAGCGTTGCACGGACACCGCCCGCGGGGGCCGGAACGGGACCGCTTCCTCCCCCAGGAAGTAGGGGACGAACGGCATCATGCCCGAGTTGGTGAACATGGGCGCGCTGGGGTGCGTCGGGATGAGGCTGCCCGACGGCGCGGGGGTGTGCTGCCTGGCGACGAAGAAGTCGGTCCAGGCGCGGCGCAGCTCGTCTGAGGTACGCGGTGCCATAGGTGGATCCAGCCTAGTGCTGGCCCGCGCGTTCGCCCTGCAGGGTTAGCCGGCGCCGGGGCGCAGCTCGTCGCGCAGCTGCGCCTCCCGGCGCGCCATCGCCCGCCGGCCCTCGACGACGGCGTCGCGCAGGTTGCCGCCGGCCCGTCGGACCGAGGTGGTCACGTCGTCGCGCACCTGGTCGGGCGTGTAGCGTCGGACGGTGCGCAGCACCTGGCGACGGATCCACATCGCCCCGCCGAAGCCGGCCGTCGCCCCCGTCCCGAACCAGAACGCCCGGCGGAGCACGCGTCAGCCTCCGTGCCCGTTGCCGGTGCCGTTCCGGTCGCCCCCGTGTCCGTTGCCGTCGGACTTGCGGCCCCGCAGCCGGCGGGCCGCCTTGGCGGTGCCGCTGGCGAAGGCGACGCCCTTGATCACCGGGTTGGCCATCGCGATGTAGGCCAGCCGGGACGCGGAGTCGACGGTGCCGGTCACCGACTCCGCGGTCGTCACCACGTTATCGAGGCGCACGATCTCGTGGTTGGCGGCGTCGACGGTGTCCCGCAGATCCTCGAGGACCGGGACCGCCTCGGTGCGGAGGAGGGCGGCCACGTCCCGCAGCGCCCTCAGCGTGCGGAGGATGGCGGCGGTGGCGACGGCCAGCAGGACGACGGCCGCCACGCTGCACGTGGCGACGATGACGGCAGCGAGGTCGGCGGCACTCACGCCTCCTTCTCCTCCCCCGTGCTGTCGTCGGCCAGCCGTTCCATACGCTCGGCGATCTCCTGCTCGTAGCCGTGGCGTGAGGGCTCGTAGTACACGGCGTCCCGCGCCCCGTCCGGGAGGTACTGCTGGCGGACCCAGCCCCCGGGGTCGTCATGAGGATAGTCGTAGCCCGCCCCGTGCCCGAGCGAGTGGGCCGAGCGGTAGTGCGCGTCCCGGAGGTGGGTGGGGACCTCGCCGCCGACGCCCTTGCGGACGTCCTCCTGGGCGCGCCACAGGCCGAGGGCGGTCCGGTTGGACTTGGGGGCGGTGGCCAGGTGGACGACGGCCTGGGCCAGGTTGAGCTGGACCTCGGGGAGGCCGACGAACTCGACGGCCTGGGCGGCGGCGGTGGCCACCACGAGCGCGGTGGGGTCGGCCTCGCCGACGTCCTCGCTGGCCAGGATGACCAGGCGGCGGGCGATGAACCGGGCGTCCTCGCCGGCCTCCAGCATGCGGGCCAGCCAGTGGAGCGCGGCCTGCGGGTCCGAGCCCCGGAGGCTCTTGATGAACGCCGAGATCACGTCGTAGTGCTCGTCCCGGCCGTAGCGGTGCAGCTTGGTCCCGAGGGCGGCCTCGGCGTCGGCCACGGTGACGTGGGGCGTGGCCTGCGTGTCCCGGCCGTGGGCCAGGGCGACGGCCACCTCCAGGCTGGTCAGTGCGTGGCGCCCGTCGCCCCCGGCCCGGTCGGCCAGGTGGGCGAGCGCCTCGTCGTCGGCCGTGGCGCCCTCGGCGTCGAGGCCCTTGCGCAGCAGCCGGGCGATGGCGTCGGGCCCGAGCGGCCGGAGCCGGAACAGCGTCGAGCGGGACAGCAGCGGGGGGTTGACCTCGAAGTACGGGTTCTCGGTGGTGGCGCCCACGAGCACGAGGAGGCCGGACTCGACCGACGGCAGCAGTGCGTCCTGCTGGGCCTTGTTGAACCGGTGGACCTCGTCGAGGAACAGGATCGTGCCCTGCTCGCGCTCCCCCAGCCGCTGGGTCGCCCGGGCCACGGTCTCCCGCACGTCCTTGACGCTGGCGCTGACGGCCGACAGCTGCTCGTAGGCCTTGGCCGTGTGGCGGGCGATGACCTGCGCCAGCGTCGTCTTGCCGGTGCCGGGTGGCCCCCAGAGGATGGCCGACGACAGGCGGTCGGACTCGACCAGCACCCGCAGCGGCCGCCCCGGCCCGACCAGCTCGTCCTGGCCCACGATGTCGTCCAGCCGCAACGGCCGCAGCCGCGCCGCCAGCGGCGCCTGCCGTGCCAGGCGATCCTCGGCGGCCGCGGCGAACAGATCCACGCCGGCCGACGCTACCGGCCCGGCGATTTGGCGGCGCATACGCCGAGATCTCGGCCTATGCGCCGCCAAATCACACCACCAGCACGAGCTTGCCGGTGGTGCGACCCTGCTCGCCGTGGGTGTGGGCGTCGGCGGCCTGCTCCAGGGGGAACGTCGCTTCGACGTCGACCCGGAGCTCGCCGTCCTCGACCAGCTGGGACAGGGCGAACAGGCCCTCGTGGTCGGGCTCGACCAGGAACCCGGTGTAGCGGGCGCCGCGGTTGCGGACCTCGGTGGCCAGGTCGCCAGGGGCGGCGGAGGGGACGTTCACGAACAGGCCTCCGGGGCCGAGGCACTGGACGAGGTCGGCGCTGCCGCCCACCAGGTCCACGACGATGTCGACCCGGCCGGCGGCGCCGGCAACGTCCTCCGAGTGGTAGTCGATCGGCTCGTCCACGCCGTGGGACCGCAGGCGGGCGTGCTTGGCGGCGCTGGCCGTGCCGACGACCGTCGCGCCCCGGCTCTTGGCCACCTGGGTGGCCAGGTGGCCGACCCCTCCGGCCGCCGCGGTGATCAGGACGCGCTGGCCCGGCTGGACGTTGGCCGTGTCCACCAGGATCTGCCAGGCCGTGAGCCCGGCGAGTGGCAGGCCGCCGGCCTCCTCGAACGACATCCCGGCCGGCTTGAGGCAGAACTGGCGGGACGGGGCGGTGACGTACTCGGCGTAGGCGGCCGCCTGCCGCGGGAACCAGGGCATGCCGAACACGGCGTCGCCCGGCCGCAGCGTCGTGACCCCCCGCCCGACGTCCTCGACCACCCCGGCCACGTCCCAGCCGACAGTGATCGGCGGGTCGCCCAGCACCGGGGCCATGCCCTTGCCGGCCCGGGTCTTCCAGTCGACAGGGTTCACGCCCGCCGCCCGCACCCGCACCAGCACCTCGGTCGGCAGCGGCTCGGGCGCGGGCGCCTCGGCGGGCTCGAGGACGTCGGGCCCGCCGAACTGCTTCTGGGTGATGATCCGCATCTCCCCTAGCGTGCCTCATCCGCGGGGCCCGAGCGGACAGGACCACGGCCGTTCGGCGACACTTGGGGGCGATGCCCGACTCCGGTCACACGCCGCGGTTGACCAGCGACCAGGTCGCCCGGGTCCTGCGGCGGGCCGCGGAGCTGGACGCCCTCATCGCCACGCCCGGAGACGACGACGGCTACGACGCCTGGGCGGTGGAAGAGGCGGCCCGCGAGGTCGGCCTGTCGCCCGCGGCCGTCCGCCAGGCGGTGGCCGAGCTGCGGGTCGGCGCGCTTCCGGCCCCCGGCGCCGACCGGCGGGCGGCCCGGCCGGTGCCGTCCCGCATGGTCGCCCAGCAGCGCCTGGTCGGGGTGCCGCCGGCGTCGGTCCACGCCAGCGTCGACCGGTTCATGCGCACGCAGATGTTCGAGCTGCGGCGGCGAGCCGGCGACCGGTCGCTCTACCGGCCCCGCAGCGACCTGATGGCCAGCCTGCGGCGCGGCCTCGACTTCGCCGGCGCCATCCGGCTCGACGGCCTGCGCACGGTGTCGGTGACGGCCGTCGAGGCCGACGAGCTCACCCTGGTCCGGGTCGAGGCCGAGCTCACCACCAGCCGGGCCAACGCGGTGGCGGGCGGGGCGGCCGCCGGCACCTCGGTCGCCCTGCTCACCGGCATGCTCGGTGCGATCCTTGGCGAGGTCGCGCTGGTGATCGGCGCGCTGCCGGCCGGCGCAGCCATCGGTGGGGGCAGCATCCGGGTGGCGGAGGCCCGGTGGCGCAAGCGCCGCGACGACGTGGCCGAGGCTCTCGGCTCGCTGCTCGACCGGCTCTGAGCCCCGGGTGCGGCTCAGTCATCGTCGGCTGCGTCCTCGACCCGGATGCCGAGCGACGGGAACACGGCGAGGGCGACGTCCATCACCTGCTCCGGGCCGATGACCAGCTTGCGCAGCGCGCCCGAGCCCCGGATGCCGTCGACGGACGTGCCGTGGAGCGCCACCCCGTCGAGCTTGGCCTGCGACAGCTCGGCCCCGTCGAGCCGGGAGTCGCGGATGCGGCCGCTCGTCACCCGGGCGCCGTACCAGTCGCTGCCGGTCAGGTCGCAGGCGGACAGGTCGACGCGCTCCAGCCGGGAGGCCCTCAGCCAGGCCTCCTCCATCCGGCACTCGAGGAACGCCACGTCGGAGCCCACGAGCTCGGCGGCCACCAGCGCGCTCAGCCGGCAGCGGCGGAACGCCACCCGCCGCAGCACCGTCGACGCCAGGGTGAGGCCCGCCAGGTCGCAGTCCTCCCACACGACGTCGACCAGCTCGGCCTCGTCCAGGGTCGCGCCCGGGAGCCGGACCCCGGACAGCCGGGCGTGGGTCAGCTCCAGGCCGTGCACCCGGACCTCGACGCCGAACCCGCCGGCCACCGCGATGCCGTCGAGCCGGGCCTCGTCGGCCAGGTCGTCGAGCGTGGCCTCGTCGTAGCCGTCGGGAAGCCGCGGCGCCTCCGCGGGCGAGGGCACGGGTCAGTCCCGGGGCGGCAGCGTGCGCAGGCCGAGCTCGGCCAGGTAGGCGGGGTCGATCGGCGTCGGTGCGTGGGTCAGCGGGTCGGCGCCCGACTGGGTCTTGGGGTAGGCGATGACCTCGCGGATGTTCTCCTCGCCGACCAGGAGCGCCACCAGCCGGTCGACGCCGAAGGCGAACCCGGCGTGCGGCGGCGCGCCGAACCGGAAGGCGTCGAGCAGGAACCCGAACCGCTCCTGGGCCTCCTCCGCCGAGATGCCGAGGAGGCCGAAGATCTGCTGCTGCACGTCGGCCCGGTGGATCCGGACGGAGCCGGAGCCAAGCTCCCAGCCGTTGAGGACCAGGTCGTAGGCCTGGGACCGGACCCGCAGCAGGTCGGCCGGGTCGTCCGAGGTCAACAGTGTGACGTCCTCGGGGTGCGGCATGGTGAACGGATGGTGGGCGGGGATGGGCCGGCCGTCCTCGCCCACGCCCTCGAACAGCGGGAAGTCGACCACCCACAGGAAGTGCAGCCCGCCCTCGGTGACCGGCGGGCGGCCCAGCTCGAGGCGCAGCAGGCCCAGCACGTGGCGGACCACCGACCGCTCGTCGGCGACCAGCAGCAGGAGGTCGCCGGTCTCCGCCCCCAGGGCGGTGCGGATGCCGGCCAGCTCGTCGCCGGACAGGAACTTGGCCACCGGGCTGTCGAGCCCCTCGTCGGTGACCCGCATCCACACCAGGCCCTTCGCTCCCCAGCGCTTCGCCGCGTCGGTCAGGTCGTCGAGCCGCTTGCGGGACGTCTCGGTGCCGGCGCCCGGCACCCGGATGCCCTTCACGGTCTGGCCCGCGAACGCCTTGAACCCGGTGGCGGCGAACACGTCGGTCAACTCGACCAGTTCCATACCGAAGCGGATGTCGGGCTTGTCGGAGCCGTAGCGCTCCATGGCCTCGTGCCAGGTCATCGACGGGATGTCGCCCACGTCCACCCCGGCCACCGCCCGGGTGGCGGACGCCACGGCGTCCGACACGAAGGCCAGCACCTCGTCCTGGCCCACGAAGCTGGCCTCGACGTCGAGCTGCATGAACTCGAACTGGCGGTCGGCACGGAGGTCCTCGTCCCGCAGGCAGCGGGCGATCTGGTAGTAGCGGTCGAGCCCGCCGACCATCGTGAGCTGCTTGAACAGCTGGGGGCTCTGCGGCAGGGCGTAGAAGCTGCCGGGGTGCAGCCGCGACGGCACCACGAAGTCGCGGGCGCCCTCGGGGGTGGAGGCGATGAGCATGGGCGTCTCGACCTCGACGAAGCCCTGGCGCTCCATCGAGGACCGGATGGCGCTGTTGGCCTCGGCCCGGGCCCGCAGGTTGCGCTGCAGCCGCTCGCGCCGCAGGTCGACGTAGCGGTGGCGCAGCCGCACCACCTCGTCGGTGTCGACCCGGTCGTCCACCGGGAACGGCGGCGGCTCGGCCCGGTTGAGGACTTCGACCGTGCACTCCCCCACCTCGACCTGTCCCGTCGGTAGGGCGGGGTTCTCGGTGCCCTCGGGCCGGATCCTCACGGTGCCGGTCACCCGCACGACCCACTCGTTGCGGACGTCGACCGAGCCGTCGATCACGCACTGGACGACGCCTTCGCGGTCCCGCAGGTCGAGGAAGGCCAGGTGCTCGCCGTGCTCGCGGCGCCGCGCCACCCAGCCGCACAATGACACGGTCTGGCCCGCGTGCTCGGGCCGGAGCTCGCCGGCCCAGTGGGTGCGCATCCCCCACGCCGGGGCGTACTTCGTCACTGCGCCTCCAGGATCTTGCGGACCCGGTCGGCGACCTGGTCGCGGGGGACGATCTCCTGCTCGGCCCGCCCGAGGTCGCGCACGGTGGCCGTGCCGTCCGCCACCTCCTGCTCGCCGACGATGACGGCCGCTCGGGCGCCGGAGCGACCCGCGGCCTTCATCTGGGATTTCATCGACCGGCCGCCGTAGGCCCGGTCGGTGCGCAGGCCGGCGGACCTCAGCTCGTGGGCCAGGTCGCGGGCGACGCTGCCGTCGGTGGCGTCGACGACGAACACGTCGAGCGCGGCCGGAGGGCCGCCGAACGTGCCCTCGGCGTCGCACGCCAGCAGCATGCGCTCGATGCCGGAGCCGAACCCGATGCCGGGGGTGGGCGGGCCGCCCAGCTGCTCGACGAGGCCGTCGTAGCGGCCGCCGCCGATGATCGTGGACTCGGCGATGTCGAGCGCCTCGCTGCGGAACTCGAACAGCGTGTGCGTGTAGTAGTCGAGGCCCCGGACCAGGCCGGGGTCGAGCTCGTAGGGGATGCCGAGGGCCCGCAGACCCTCCTGGACCCGGTCGAAGTGGGCCCGGGACCCGGGGTCGAGCACATCGGCGATGCGGGGCACGCCGGCCAGCGCCGCCTGCGTGTCGGGGCTCTTGGAGTCGAGCACGCGCAGCGGGTGGGTCTCGACCTTGTCGCGGTCCTCCGGGGCCAGGGAGGCGGCCCGGCCCCGCAGCCAGGCGGTCAGAGTCTCGGCGTAGGCGACCCGGTCGGCGGGCGTGCCCATCGTGTTGACCCGCAGGTGCCAGCGGCGCAGGCCCAGCGCGTTCAGGTACGCGGCCCCGAGGCCGACGATCTCGACGTCCACGTCGGGGTCGGCGGCGCCGATGACCTCGACGTCGAGCTGATGGTGCTGGCGCAGCCGCCCGGCCTGGGGCCGCTCGTAGCGGAAGGCGGGGGTGACGCACCACACCTTCCAGGGCGTGACCGGCCGGTGCTGGACATAGGCCCGCACGATCGAGGCCGTGGCCTCGGGCCGGAGCGCCAGGTGGCGATCGCCCTTGTCGAAGAAGTCGTACATCTCCTTGCGGACGACGTCGGTGCCGACGCCCAGCCGCTGGAACACGCCGATGTCCTCGAACAGCGGACCGTGGACCAGCCCGTGCCCGAACCGCTCGGCCACGCCCGCGAAGGTGGCGACGAGCGCCTGCCACCGGGCGGACTCCGGCGGCAGCACGTCCTGGGTGCCGATCGGGGCGCGGAAGGTCTCTGACATGGCCAGTCGAGGCTAGCTGCGCGCGCTCACGCAGCGGGCACGGGTTCGGCCGCGAGCCGGCCGGCGGCGGGCGCCTCCTCGTGGCGCAGCCGGCGGACGAGCGCGTCGACCGCCACCGCCGCCAGCAGCACGAACGCGGGCTCGGCCGGGGCCCGGAACCGGGTCGAGCCGTAGAACACGACGACCGTGATGGCCACGTTGAGGACCGCGCTCCACAGCGGGAACGAGGGGATGCCCCGGCGCCGGAGCACGACCGTGCCGCCGACGGCGGCGATCCCGATCACCCAGAACGACCCGACCGCGGCCCGGGACGACTCGATCGGCCGGGCCTCCGCGAACCAGTCGAAGTTCACCTGGTTGGACACGTGGGACAGGTTGAACGTCCGCAGCAGCCGGGCGGCGAGCACCGCCGGCAGCCGGTCGCGGTGCTCGTCCACGTAGTCGAGCGCGTTCTCCCGGGCCTGGCGGTCCAGCACCGACCGGTCCCGGTCGCCGAACTCGCTGGAGCAGTCCAGCGACCACGACCCGATGCGCGGCCCGAAGAACGTCTCGTCGCAGTTGGCGGCCTCGAGCGTCGGGCCCATCTGGGTGGAGAGGGTGGAGGGCTCCTCGAAGCGGAGCAGGTTGGCCACCACCCACGGCGCCATCACCACCAGCGCGGCTCCCGCCGCCAGGGCGAACCGTCCCAGGCGGGCCCGGGCCCCGGCCAACCCGGGGGCCCACAGCGCGAGCGGCAGGGCCAGCAGGCCGATCAGCATGAACGCCTCCGCCCGGGCCAGCGTGGCGGCCCCGATGGCCACGCCGACGACCGCGAACCAGCGACCGGAGGGTCTGTCCCAGGCGTTGTAGGCGGCCAGGATGACGAGCGCCCCGCACAGCAGCGCCAGGCTCTCGGACATCAGCGAGGCGTCGTTCAGCCACAGCGCCGGGTACAGCGCCCCGACGCCGGCGGCGATCAGCCCGGCCCGGTCGCCGGCGAGGCGCCGCCCGGCCAGCCCGAGCACCAGCACGGTCCCGGTCCCGAGCAGCGAGCCGACCAGCTGGTGGGACAGGATCGTGTCCAGGCCCACGAGCGAGGGCACGGAGAGCACCAGGATGTAGCCCGGCGGGTGGTCGGCGCCCGGGATGCTGATGCCCTTGTCCCAGGCGTAGGGGTGGACGAACCCGTGGCCCTCGGCCAGCAGGTTGGCGCCGCGGTGGTAGTAGTAGGCGTCGCCGGCGATGGTGTCGACCTGCTTCCACCCGAGCGTGTAGCCGACCCGTACGCCGAGGGCGACGACGCAGATGGCGAGCAGCGCCAGCCACCACCGTCGGCGGGGGCGGGGCAGCTGCGGCAGGCGGGACCCGGATGACTGCGCGGCCGCGGGCGCGGGCTCGCCGGACCCCTCGGGCTCCACGGCGTCGCCGGTCGCCGGCTCGTCGCTCACCGCGACGTCGGATGCTCCCCCACCTGGCACGCGGGCGAGGTTACCCGGGCTCCGGGACCAGGCTCACCACCCCGGCGTCGAGGTCGTACACGGCCCCCCATACGACGGTCCCGGGCGCCAGGTACCCCGAGTCGACCAGTCGGGCCACGTCCTCGGCGACACCCGCCTCCAGGCCTGCGAACGGCAGGAAGTCGACGCCCGCCAGCCCGGCCTGCCGGTTGAGGTCGGCGTTGTCGACGCCGTGGAGCCCGCAGCCGGTGTGGTGGATCACCCCGACCTCCCCCACGCCCAGCCCGTGGGTCGACAGCGCCAGGCTGCGCAGCACGTCGTCGGTGACCCGGCCACCGGCGTTGCGCAGCACGTGAGCGTCCCCCAGCGCGAGCCCGAGCGCGGACAGCGGGTCGATGCGGGCGTCCATGCACGTCAGGACCGCCAGCCGGCGGGCCGGCTCCCGGGGCCGGTCCCCCACCGGCGCCGGCGGGCGCTCGTCCAGGGACGCGAGCAGCGAACGGATGACGGGCGGCATGGCGGCCGACGCTAGCGAAGCAGGTGCTACGAGCCCTTGCCCGGGACGATCCGAGGTGGGGGAACCGTCTCTGGGCCACCTGTGTATGCTCGGCCGATGGGCTCGTCGGGCATGAAGCGCAAGGGTCGACGACACCTTCCCAAGGTCGGCACGCGCCCGTCGATCGAATATGACGTGAAGGAACATCGTGAGCGGGCACTCCACCCGTTCGCCGCGGATCCCTCACGACGCCACCGGACTCCGGGCGTGACACTCCTCGCGCTCGCCGTTGCCGTCATCGTCGCGATCGGCGTCATCGCACTCGTCGTCGTCACCATCTAGTCCTGGACCTGCGGCCTACCGCCGGGTGTCTCGGCTACGAGCCCTTGCCCGGGACGATCCGATAGGCGTCGTAGACGCTGTCGATGCCCCGGATCGTGGAGAGCAGCGAGTCCAGGTGGGAGGGGTCGCCCAGCTCCATGTCGAAGCGCATCTTCGACACCCGGTCGGACCCGGTCTGGGTCGTGCAGGTGAGGATGTTGACGTGGTGGTCGGCGAAGGCGGCCGTCACGTCCCGCAGCAGGCGGGCCCTGTCGAGGGCCTTGACCTCGATGGAGGCGATGAACACGCCGCCGGGCTCCAGGTCCCACTCGACGTCGATGAGCCGGTCGGCCTGGCCCTCGGCCAGCGACACCGCGTTGGCGCAATCGGCCCGGTGGACCGACACGCCCCGGCCCCGGGTGACGAAGCCGATGATCTCGTCGCCCGGCACGGGCGTGCAGCACCGCGACAGCCGCACGAACACGTCGTCCAGGCCCTCGACGTGGACGCCGGCCGGGCCACGGTTGGGGCGGGACCGCCGGGGCTCGCGGATGGTCGTGGGCAGCGACTCCTCGCCGTCGCCGGTGGTCTCCCGCAGCGCCTTGCTGATCCGGGATGCGGCCGCCTTGGCCGAGACGTGGCTCTCGCCGATGGCGGCGTAGAGCGCGTCCAGGTCCGCGTAGTTCATGGCCCGGGCGGTCTCGGACAGCAGGTTGCCGGCCTGCAGCTTCTGGACCGGCAGCCCCTCCCGCCGCAGCGCCTTGATCAGGTCGTCGCGGCCGGACTCGATGGCGTCCTCCCGCCGCTCGCGGGAGAACCACTGGCGGATCTTGGACGCGGCCCGGGGCGTGGCCACGATCTGGAGCCAGTCCCGCGACGGGCCGGCCCCCTCGACCTTGGACGTGAAGATCTCGATCGTGTCGCCCGAGGACAGCTTGGAGTCGAGCGGCACCAACCGCCCGTTGACCCGGGCGCCGATGCAGGCGTGGCCGACCTCGGTGTGGATGGCATACGCGAAGTCGATCGGCGTGGCGTCCACCGGCAGGGTCACGACCTTGCCCTTGGGGGTGAACACGAACACCTCGTCCTGCTCGAGGTCGACCTTGAGCCGCTGCATGAACTCGTCGGGGTCGCTGGTCTCGGACTGCCAGTCGACGATCCGGTTGAGCCATGGCAGGTCGCCGGCGTTGGGGTCGCGGTCCTTGTAGGCCCAGTGCGCCGCCACGCCCTGCTCGGCCCGGGCGTGCATCTCCCAGGTCCGGATCTGGACCTCGAGCGGCTTGCCCTGGGGCCCGATCACCGTCGTGTGCAGCGACTGGTAGAGGTTGAACTTCGGCATGGCCACGTAGTCCTTGAACCGACCCTGGACCGGCTTCCACGTGGCGTGGATGGACCCGAGCGCCGCGTAGCAGTCCTTGACCGACTCGACGACGACCCGCATGCCCACCAGGTCGAAGATGTCGTCGAACTCGCGGCCCTTGACCACCATCTTCTCGTAGATGGAGTACAGGTGCTTCGGGCGGCCGGTGACGTCGGCGTTGATGCGCAGCTCGGCCAGGCGCTGGCGGACCTCCTCCAGCACCTGGGTCAGGTAGATGTCCCGCTCGGGGCTGCGCACCGACAACATGTGGTCGATCTCGGCGTAGCGCTTGGGGTGGAGGGCGGCGAACGCCAGGTCCTCCAGCTGCGTCTTCACGTCCTGCATGCCCAGGCGGTGGGCCAGCGGTGCGTAGATGTCGAGCGTCTCCCGGGCGATGCGGTCCTGCTTCCAGGCCGGCATGGCGGCGATGGTCCGCATGTTGTGCAGACGGTCGGCCAGCTTGATGATGAGGACCCGCAGATCGCGGGCCATGGCCACCAGCATCTTGCGCATGGTGGCGGCCTGCTGGGCCTCCCGGGAGTTGAACTGGACCCGCTCCAGCTTGGTGACCCCGTCGACGATGGCGGCGACGTCGGTGCCGAAGTTGCGCTCGATGTCGTCGAGGGTGGTGCCGGTGTCCTCCACCGTGTCGTGCAGCAGGGCCGCGGCCACGGTGACGTCGTCCAGCCCGAAGTCGGCGACGATGCGGGCCACCGCCAGCGGGTGCTGGACGAAGGGCTCGCCCGAGTTGCGGGACTGGCCGCTGTGGGCGTCGGCCGATCGGAGGTAGGCCCGGGTGATCAGCGCGGTCGGCGCCTTGGGGTGGCGCCGGCGGAAGGCGTGCAGCAGAGGCGCGACCTCGTCCGCCGGCGGCTGGTGGTTGCGCCGCCATGGCAGGACCCGGTCGACGGTCGGCACGCTGACCTCCTTCGGACGATCTACACGGTGATCAGGCTGAGTATGTCGTGATCACGCAGTTTCGCCCGTCCACCCAGGAAACCCAACTCGACCACGAAGGCCACGCCGGCGATGCGGCCGCCCAGCCGGTCGACGAGGCGGCAGGTGGCGGAGGCCGTCCCCCCGGTGGCGAGCACGTCGTCGACCACCAGGACAGTCTCGTTCGCGTCGACGCCGTCCTCGTGGACCTCCAGGGTGTCGGTGCCGTACTCCAGCGCATAGGTCTCGGACACCGTGTGCCACGGCAGCTTGCCGGGCTTGCGCACCGGCACGAAGCCGGCCCCGACCCGGTCGGCGACCGCGGCGGCGAAGATGAAGCCGCGGGCCTCGATGCCGACCACCTTGTCGACCCCCAGGGCCATGGCGTGGCCGGCGAAGGCGTCGGTGGCGGCCCGGAAGGCGGCGGGCTCGGCGAGCAGCGGGGTGACGTCCTTGAAGTTGATGCCCGGCTGCGGGAAGTCGGGGACGTCGCGCAGGAACGACGCCAGCCACTCGGGGTCGAAGCTCATGGCGGGCGACGATACGCGCATGTCCCGGGGGCGGGACACGCCGTTCAGTGACGGGCGCCCCTGGTCTTCTTGCGGGGCCGGGACACGCCGTTCAGCGACGGGCGCCCCTGGTCTTCTTGCGGGGCCGGGGCGGGATGACGGGGCCGGCGCCCGCCGGGCGGGCTCCCGGCTCGGCGCCGGTGCTGCTGGCGGCCGCCACCGTGGCGCGGGTGGCGGGCCGGCCGGTCGTCACGGCCGCCGCCACCGCCTCGGCGTCGCCGCCTCGGGCGTCGATGCGCCGCTTGATGTCCCGGTACCGGGGCTCGCGCTCCTTCAGCCATGCCAGCAGCGGCGAGGCGATGAAGATCGACGAGTAGGCGCCCGAGAACAGGCCGATGAGCAGGGCCAGGGCGAACTCCTCCAGCACCGCGGCGCCCAGCACCCACGACCCGACCACCAGCAGCGACAGCACCGGCAGCAGGGCCGTGACGGTGGTGTTCAGGGAGCGCATGAGGGCCTGGTTGAGCGACACGTTGACCATGCCGCCGTAGCTCAGGCCGCCGGTCGAGGACACGAGCCGCGTGTTCTCGTCGACCTTGTCGAACACGACGATGCCGTCGTAGATCGAGTAGCCGAGGATGGTGAGCAACGCGATGACGGTGGCCGGGGTGACCTCCAGCCCGGTGATCGAGTACACGCCCACCGTGATCAGCACGTCATGGACGAGGGCCACGAGCGTGGGGATGGCCATCTTCAGCTCGAACCGGAGGGCGATGTAGATCGTCACCAGCACGAGGAAGACCACGAGGGCCCGCACGGCCTTCTCGGTGATCTCCGAGCCCCAGGAGGCGCCGACCTCGTTCAGGGACACGTCGTCGAAGTCCGAGCCGGTCAGGTCGGCCAGCGCGGTGGTCACCTCGTCGGTGCGCTCCGCGCCGAGGGGCTCGGCCTCGACCCGGATGACCCGGCCCTCGTCGCTCTCCAGCTCGGTGATTGTGGCCCCGGCCAGGCCGAACTGGTCGACGGCGTCGCGGGTGTCGCCCACGGACGCGTCGCCGGCCGGCACCTCCCACACGACGCCGCCCTCGAAGTCGATGCCGAGGTTGAGGCCCCGGGTGACGAGCGAGCCGAGGCTGATGACCACGGCCACCAGCGAGATCGTGAACCACAGGCGGCGGCGCCCGACGAAGTCGATGTTGGTCTCGCCGTGGTACAGCCGGGTGAAGATCGACCGCGAGGCGACCGTCCGGGCCACGGGCCGGGAGCGGCGCCGGCCGGTCTCGGTCGTGGCGTCCTCGGGCGCGTCGACCGGCTCGTCCTCCGGCACCTCCGCGGCCACGTCGTCGGTGCGGTCGGTCATCGTCCCACCCCCGCGGTGGCGACAGGCCGCTCGGCGGGTACGGCGGTCGCGGGGGCGGCCAGCCCCCGGGCCACCCCGAGCACCGGCATGTCGGTGAAGACCCGGTTCCGCGACAGCAGGGTCACGGTCGGGCGGGTGAAGAACCAGGCCACGAACACGTCGAGCACGGTCGACAGGCCGAGGAAGAAGGCGAAGCCGCGGACGGAGCCCACCGTCAGCCACCACAGCACCGCGGCACCGATGAACGCCGAGGTGTCGGCGGCGAGGATCGTGCGGAACGCCCGCTTGAAGGCCCGCTCGGTGGAGCTGCGCAGCGTGCGCCCGGCCTTGACCTCGTCCTTGAGGCGCTCGAAGTACACGACGTACGAGTCCACGGTGACGCCGATGGACACGATGATGCCGGTGACGCCGGCCAGCGTGAGCGCCAGCCCCTGGCTCTCGCCGAGGAAGCTGATGATCGTGTACATCAGCGACGCCCACACGGTCAGGCCGACGATGACCACGAGCCCCAGCGCCCGGTAGTAGACGAGCATGTACAGGGCCACGAGGAACAGGCCCACGATGCCGGCGATGACGCCGGCCCGCAGCGAGTCGTCGCCGAGCGTCGCCGACACCGTCTGCACGCTCTGGCGTTCGAGCTCGACCGGCAGCGAGCCGTAGCGCAGCACCAGGGCCAGGTCCTTGGCCTCGGACTCGCTGAAGCTGCCGCTGATCGAGATCTGGTCGGCCTCGTAGCTGGGCTCGTTGATCGACGGGGCCGACTGCACGACCGAGTCGAGGACGATGGCCAGCCGCCCGCTGGGGCACACCTGCGGGTCGGGGGCCTGGTCGTAGCAGCTGGCGGCGATCTCGTTGAACTTGTCGATGCCGTCCTCGCCGCCCCGCATTTCCAGAGCCACCAGCCACTGGCCGTTCTGGATGTCGGCGCTGGCGGTCTTGACGATGCGGCCGGTCGCCAGCGTCGGCCCGAGCTGGTAGAGGCTGTCGTCCTCGATCCCGGGCAGGATCACGGTGGCGTCCGCCTGGTCGTCCTCCCGCGGCGTCTCCTGCACCTGGCTCGGGTCGGTGAGCGGGGCGGGCGCCGTGGTGGGCGGGGTCGGCGGGGCGGTCGTGGTGGTGGTCGGCTCCTGGAGCGGGGCCGCCGCGCTCTCGCCCTCGACCAGGCCCAGCGCGGCCTCCTCGGCCACGGTGGTGTCGGTGGCGGGGGGCGCGGTCGTGGTCGTTGCCGCGGGATCGGCCGGCGCCGTGGTCGTGGTGGAGGCGTCGCCCCCGCCGTCGCCGGCCTCGAGGCCGGTCAGGTCCTGGAGCACCGGCCGGAACCGCAGCTCGGCGGTCTGGCCGACCAGCTCCAGCGCCCGGTCGCGGTTCTTGACGCCGGGGAGCTGCACGACGATGGCGTCGCCCTGGCGGGTGATCTCGGGCTCGGCGACGCCGAGGGCGTCGACCCGGGACCGGATGATCTCCAGCGCCTGGTCGAGCTGCTCGCCCGACGCGTCGGTGGTCGGGGCGAGCACCACCGACACCCCGCCCTGGAGGTCGAGGCCCAGCTCCGGGCTGTTGCCGCGGATGAGGGTGAGGGCGAGGCCGCCGTAGGCGACGACCATGATGAAGATGAGGGGCAGCCAGATCTTGCGTCGCATCAGCTCACACGGTGGGTCCCGCCGCGGCCGGGCCCGGGTCGTCGGATCCGGCCGGCTCCGCGTCGCCGGGGGGATCCGGTTCGGTGGCGTCCTCCACCTTACGCAGGACGGCCTGACGGGCCACCTTCAGCTCGACGCCCGGGGCGACCTCCAGCGTCATCTCCTCGGCCCCGAGGTCGACGATGCGGCCGAAGATGCCGGCGGTCAGGACGACATCGTCGCCCGGCTCCAGAGAGGCCACCAGCGCCTGGTGGGCCCGCACGCGGCGCTGCTGCGGGCGGATGAACAGCACCCACAGCAGGACGAACGTGACGGCGAGGATGAGGAGCGGCTCCATAGGCAGCCGGACGAGGTTAGCCCCCGCCGCCTCCCGCACCCCCATCGGGGTCCCCGTGGCCGGCCGGCCCGTCCGGCACGGACCAGCGCTCGGCCACCTCGGCCCGTAGCGAGGCCAGCGTCCCCGCCACGATGGCGGCCCGGATCCGGTCGACCAGCGCCAGGGTCCAGGCCACGTTGTGCAGGGTGAGCAGCCTCGGGGCGGTGGGCTCCGCCACCGACAGCAGGTGGCGCAGGTAGCCGCGGGACCAGCGGGCGCACACCGCGCAGCCGCAGGTCGGGTCGAGCGGCCCGTCGTCGGCGGCGTAGCGCCGGTTGCGCAGGTTGATGCGGCCCCCGGACGTGAGGAGCGTGCCGTGGCGGGCGAGCCGGGTCGGCAGCACGCAGTCGAACATGTCGACGCCCCGGGCCACCGCGTCGACCATGCCGAGCGGGTCGCCCAGGCCCATGAGGTAGCGGGGCCGGTCGGCGGGCAGCACGTCGAGCGCCACCTCCAGGGCCGGGAGCATCTGGCTCCGGTCCTCGCCGACCGACAGCCCGCCGACCGCGTAGCCCTCGAAACCGACGGCCACGGTCCTCTCGGCGCTCTCGACCCGCAGGGCGTGGTCCGTCCCGCCCTGGACGATGCCGAACTGGCTGAGGTCCTCCCGCTCGTGGGCCACGAACGCCTTGCGGGCACGCTCGGCCCACAGCGCGGTGCGGTCGACCGCCGAGCGCAGCAGTTCGGGCGGGGACGGCAGCGGAGCGCACACGTCCAGCACCATCTGGATGTCGCTGCCCAGCTTCACCTGGACGTCGACCGCCCCCTCGGGGGTCAGGTGGTGGCGGCTGCCGTCGTAGGTGGACGCGAAGGTGGCGCCGTCGTCGTCCAGTGCGGGCCCGAGCGAGAACACCTGGTAGCCCCCGGAGTCGGTGAGCACGTGGCCCCGCCAGTCGGCGAAGCCGTGGATGCCGCCGAACCGCTCGACCACGTCGGCGCCGGGGCGCAGCATCAGGTGGTACGTGTTGCCGAGGACCACCTCGGCGCCCAGGTCCTCCAGGTCGGCCGACGACAGCGTCCGCACCGCGCCCCGGGTCCCGACCGGCATGAAGCACGGCGTCGCGAAGGTGCCGCGGGCGGTCGTGACCGCCGCCGTGCGGGCCGCGCCGTCGGTGGCGCTGATGTCGAAGCGCAGGGTCATGCCCGCACCACCACCATGGCGTCGCCGAAGGACAGGAACCGGTAGCCCTCGGCCAGCGCGACACCGTACAGCTCCCGCCAGCGGGGGCCTACGAACGCATCGAGCAGCACCAGCAGGGACGACCGGGGCAGGTGGAAGTTGGTGAGCAGGACGTCGACCTCCCGCCAGGCCCAGGGCCGGCGGATGAACAGCTCGGTGCGGCCGGACAGCTCGCCGGAGGCGGCCGCCGACTCCAGCGCCCGGACGCTGGTCGTCCCGACCGCCACCACCCGCCCGCCCCGGGCCCGGGCCTCCTCGCAGGCGGCGAGGGTGGCCGCCGGGACCGTGTAGCGCTCGGCGTGCATGTGGTGGTCCTCGACCTTGGCCGCGGTCACCGGGCGGAACGTGCCCATGCCCACCACCAGCTCGACCGGGGCCACGGTCGCCCCGGCATCCCGGCAGCGGTCGAGGACGGGGTCGGTCAGGTGGAGTCCGGCGGTCGGGGCGGCCACCGAGCCGGGCCGGTCGGCGAACACGGTCTGGTAGCGCTCGGGGTCGGCCAGCGGGGTGGTGATGTAGGGCGGCAGGGGGACGGTGCCGTGCCGGCCGAGCACCACCAGCTCGTCCTCGCCGGCGGGAACCCGCAGCCTGACCTCCCGGGTGCCGTCGCCGGGCCCCGGGCCGCCGACGTGGACCTCCAGGTCGTCGCCGGCGGCCAGCACCGAGCCGGGGCGGACCCGGCGGCTGGGGCGGACCAGCGCCTCCCACCGCCCGCCGGGGAGCTCCTCCAGGAGCAGGACCTCGACCTCGCCGCCCGTCGGCTTGCGCAGCCGCAGGCGGGCGGGCAGGACCCGGGTGGTGTTCACGACCAGAACGTCGCCCGCCCGCACCAGGCCCGGCAGCTCCGCGACGGTGCGGTGGGCGACCGCGCCCCCGGCCAACGGCGCGTCGACGAGCAGGCGCGCCGCGTCCCGTGGCTCGGCGGGCCGCTGGGCGATGGCGCCGGCGGGCAGGTCGTAGTCGAACTCGGCGAGATCCATGGGGCCGGGAAAACCTATCGGGACACCCCGGCGGTGCTACGGCCCCCACAGCGTCGGGGCGCTGCCCGCCGGGCCGGCGCTCGGGGGCGGCGCCAGGTCGAGGTGGTGCCACGCGGCCGGCAGGGCCATCCGGCCCCGCGGCGTGCGCATCAGCAGGCCCTCCTGGATGAGGAACGGCTCGTAGACGTCCTCCACCGTCTCGGTCTGCTCGCCCACGCTGATCGCCAGGGTCGAGAGGCCCACCGGCCCGCCGCCGAAGCGCTCGCAGAGCGCGGACAGGATGGCCCGGTCGACCTTGTCGAGGCCCCGGCCGTCCACCCCGAACAGGGCCAGGCCCCGCTCGGCGACCGCCCGGTCGACGGTGCCGTCGCCGGTCACTTCGGCGAAGTCGCGCACCCGACGCAGCAGGCGATTGGCGATGCGGGGCGTGCCCCGGGCCCGCCGGGCGATCTCGGTGCAGCCCTCGGCGTCGATGCCGACGCCCAGGATGCCGGCCGCCCGCTCGACGATCGCCTCCAGGTCGGCGGCCGTGTAGTAGTCGAGCCGGGCCACGAGGCCGAAGCGGTCGCGCAGCGGGCCGGTGATCGACCCGGTGCGGGTCGTCGCCCCCACCAGCGTGAACCGGGGCAGGTCGAGGCGGATCGACCGGGCCGCGGGGCCCTTGCCCAACACGATGTCCAGCTGGAAGTCCTCCATCGCCGGGTAGAGGACCTCCTCGACCGGGCGGGGCAGGCGGTGGATCTCGTCCACGAACAGCACGTCGCCGTCGTCGAGCTGGGTCAGGATCGCCGCCAGGTCGCCGGCCCGCTCGAGCGCCGGGCCGGACGTGGTCTGGATGTGGGCCCCGAGCTCGTGGGCGATGATGCCGGCCAGCGTGGTCTTGCCCAGGCCCGGGGGCCCGGCGAACAGCAGGTGGTCGGGCGCCTGGCCCCGCCGCCGCGCCGCCTCCAGCACGATGCCCAGGTGTTGCTTGAGCTCGGCCTGGCCCACGAAGTCGGCCAGCCGCCGGGGCCGCAGCGTGGTCTCGGTCGCCGCCTCCTCGGGCCCCGGGCCGGGGTCGAGCAGCTCCTCCCGCACTAGTGCTCCCCCGCAGACGTCATCGTGGACTACCGCCCCCCCGCCAGGCGCTCGAGCGCGGTGCGCAGCAGGGCGCCCGCGTCGCTCTCGGGGTCGAGCTCGGCCGTGGCCGTGCGGATCTCGTCGGCCGAGTAGCCGAGCCCGGCCAGTGCCTCCCGCACGTCCCGGGCCGCGGTCGTCTCGCCCTCGACCGCCCCCGCCGCGCCGACGGTCACCGGCACCGAGCCGTCGTCGGGCACGTGGAGGCGGGACTTGAGCTCGACGAGCAGCCGGGCCGCCGTCTTCTTGCCGACCCCCGGCACCAGGCACAGCGCCGCGATGTCGTCGTCGGCCAGGATGCGCACCAGCGCCGGCGGGGCGTGCACCGACAGGATGGCGAGCGCCAGGGCCGGGCCGACGCCGTGGGCGCCGAGCAGCGCCTCGAACGTCACCTTCTCGTCGCGGGTGGTGAACCCGTAGAGGACCTCGGCGTCCTCGCGGACGTGGTGGTGGACCCAGACGAAGGCCTCCTCCCCAACCTCGCCCAACGCCACCGCCGTCGTCGGCGACACCACCACGACGTAGCCGACGCCGCTCACCTCGACCAGGACCTCGCCGGCGCCACGGTGCAGCAGCCGGCCCCGCAGCGAGCCGATCACGTCCCCACCCCCACCTCGCCCAACGCGCCGGCGGCCACCGCCGCCCGGGCGACCTGGCGCCGCAGCGGGGCGTGGGCCAGGTGGCACAGCGCCAGCGCCACCGCGTCGGCGGCGTCGACCGGGCGCAGCGGCCGCTCGATGCCGAGCAGCGCCTGGACCATGCGCTCGATCTGGTCCTTGCCGGCCGAGCCGTAGCCGGCCACCGCCTGCTTGACCTGGTTGGGCGAGTACTCGACGACCTCGCAGCCGGCGGCCACCGCCTCGACCATGGCGACGCCCGCGGCCTGGGCCACGGGGATGGCCGTGCGGGCGTTGACCTGGAACAGGACCCGCTCGACCGCCACCACCGCGGGGCGGTGGTCGTCGAGCAGCGCCCGGACGTCGGCCTGGAGGGCGGCCAGCCGGTGGGGAACGTCGAGCGCAGGGTCGGTGCGCAGGACGCCGGCGGCCACCGCGCGGGGCCGGCGGCCGACGCGTTCGACGACGCCGTAGCCACAGCGCGACAGACCCGGGTCGATGCCGAGCACGAACATGGGTTCGGACCCTAGCCGGTCCGCCCCCGGGCCGGGTGGACCCTTTTCGGCGCCTGTCCCGGGCGGCTCAGGCCCGGGCGGCGGCCACCGCCGCCACCACCTCGGCGGTGGGGCGGAACGACAGGCCGGCCACGGCCCGGTGCACATAGCGCAGCACGCCGGCACCGTCGACCACGAAGATCGACCGCCGGTAGAACCCCACCGGGCCGAGGATGCCGTAGCGCTTGCCGACCTGCTTGTCGGCGTCGGACAGCAGCGGGAACGCGAAGCCGCCCTGGTTCTCGGCGAAGCCGTCGTGGCTCTCGACCGACTGCGGGCTGATGGCCAGCACGGTGGCGTCGACGTCCCGGAACTGGTCGATCTCGGCCGTGTAGCTGTTGAGCTGGCGGGTGCAGACCGGGGTGTTGTCGCCCGGGTAGAACGCCAGCACCACCGGCCGGCCCGCGTAGTCCGACAGCGAGTAGTCGCGGTGCCCCGCCGGCGTGCCATCGGTGCCGGGCAGGGTGAATCCTGGCGCCGGATCGCCCACCGTCGGCGAGCTCATCCCGCCTCCACCGTCTCGAGGATCGTGTCGGGGATGTCGAAGTTGGCGTGCACGGCCTGCACGTCGTCGTGCTCGTCGAGGGCGTCGATGAGGCGCAGCACCTTCTTGGCGCTCTCCGCGGTGTCGAGCGCGATCGTCGAGGTCGGGATCATGGTGAGGTCCGACGAGTCGACCGGGATGCCGGCGACGTCGAGCGCGGTCCGCACCGCGTGCAGGTCGGTGGGCGGGGTGGTCACCCGCCAGCTGTCGCCGTCGTCCACGATGTCCTCGGCGCCGGCGTCGAGGGCGGTGAGCATCAGCTCCTCCTCGTCGACGGACCGGGGCACGATGACCTGGCCCTTGCGCTCGAACTGCCACGCCACCGCTCCGGGCTCGGACGTGGAGCCGCCGTTCTTGGTGAAGATGTTGCGGATCTCGGCGCCCGTGCGGTTGCGGTTGTCCGTCAGCACCTCGACCATGACGGCCACCGAGCCGGGGGCGTAGCCCTCGTAGGTGATCTGCTGATACGTCACGCCGTCGAGCTCGCCGGTCCCCCGCTTGACCGCCCGGTCGATGGTGTCGAGCGGGATCGAGTTGTCCCGCGCCTTCTGGAACATCGTGCGCAGGGTCGGGTTGGTCTCGGGGTCGCCCCCGCCCTCCCGCGCCGCCACCTCGACCTGGCGCAGCAGCTTGGCGAAGAGCTTGCCGCGCGCCTTGTCGTTGGCGGCCTTCTTGTGCTTGATGGTCGCCCACTTGGAATGGCCGGACATCACGTCACCTCGTTGAGGAACAGCTCGTGCAGGCGGGGGTCGTCGCCGAGCTCGGGATGGAACGCCGCCGCGAAGACGGGGCCCTGGCGGCAGAGGACGGGCTGGCCCTCGACGGTAGCGAGGACGTCGACGCCCGCGCCGACGGTCTCCACCCAGGGTGCCCGGATGAACACCGCATGCACGGGAGCGCCGTCGAGGCCGGTCACGTCGATGTCGGCCTCGAAGGAGTCGACCTGGCGGCCGAAGGCGTTGCGGCGGACGGCGATGTCGATGGCCCCGAAGCTGCGCTGGTCGGGCCGGCCGTCGAGGATCTCGCCGCCGAGCAGGATCATGCCGGCGCAGGTGCCGAGCGCGGGCAGGCCACCGCCGAGCGACTCGGCCAGCGGCTCGAACAGCCCGGCCGACTCGAGCAGCATCGACATGGTGGTGGACTCGCCGCCCGGCAGGACGACCGCCGCGACGCCGTCGAGGTCAGCCGGCGAGCGGATGGTCACCGGCTGCGCGCCGAGACGTGCCAGCATGGAGGCATGTCGGGCCGACGCGCCCTGCAGCGCGAGCACGCCGACCTTCACCTGGGGGCCTCGATCCTGCGCACATGACGCACCGATTGTACGGGCCGGGTCCCGACCAGCGAGAATCGTCCGTCGACTGGGACACGTCGGGGGGACGATCGACCGACGAGCGGAGGTTCTCCGTGCAGGCCACCACCGGCCGACATCTGACCGCCACCTTCATGCGGAGGACTCTGGCCGCCTGCATGGCCCTGGCGCTCGGCGCCGGGGCCGCCGGCTGCTCGGCCGGCGGCGACTCGGGCGGCCAGGCCACTCCCACCTTCCGGCGGGCCGCCGGCGACTCGCTCGCCTACGCGGAGCCGGTGTCCTCGACGTCCGACCTCGTAGCCCCGGCCGCCGAGGGCGACCCGTGGACCATCGTGGGCTCGCTGATGGACCCGGCCGAGGGCGTGGCCCAAGCCGCGGTGTGGACCTCGCCGGACGCCAGGGAGTGGGAGCGCACGGACGTCGCCCCCGACCGCGGCGGCGTGGGCGAGTCGATGGCGGCCGCCGTGACGACCGCTGAGGGCCTGGTGGCCGTGGGCCGGATCGGCGACGGCGATGAGTCCGACGGCGCCGTGTGGCGCCAGGACGGGGACGAGTGGGTCCAGGCCCGGCCCGCGGCCATGGGGGGCGACCACGAGCAGTGGGCCTTCGACGTGGCCAGCGGGACCGCGGGCGTGCTGGTCGCCGGCGGCGAGAACGCGTGGGGCGAGGTCCGGGCCCGGCTGTGGTTCAGCGACGACGGCGAGAGCTGGGAGACCGTCGACGGTGGCCCCGGCGGTCCCCTCGACGCCACGGGCGACGAGTCGGTGCGGGACGTGGCCTCCTACGGCGGCGGGTTCGTGGCGGTCGGGTCCCGGCGCGTCGACAACGACCAGGACGGCGCGGTCTGGTACTCGGCCGACGGGCGCTCGTGGGAGCAGCTCGACACCCCCGGCCTCAGCGGCCCCGGCCGGCAGGAGGTGACGTCGGTCGTCGACACCGGCAGCGGGCTGGTCGCCGGCGGCTTCACCGACGACGGGACGGGCGGCCCGGCGATCGCGGTGACGTGGACCTCGGCCGACGGCCGGGCGTGGGCCGGCAGCGCCGGCGGTCCGTTGCCGCTGCAGACCGACACCCGCAGCTCCGGCGTCGACATGACCGTGCGCTCGCTGAGCGTGGACTCGGCCGGCATCCTGGCCGCGGGGGGCAACCAGTGGCGGCCGCACGTGTGGCGGTCCGTCGACGGCGGCCAGAACTGGGCCCTCGCCCCCAACCCCGTGCACGGCGAGGTGTTCCAGGACGGCGTCCAGATCGAGGACGCCGCGGCGTCCGGCTCGGTGCAGGCGGTCGCGATCGGCCCCGAGCCGTCGGTCCTCTACCTCGGCTCCCGTTGGGAGGACGTCACCACCGACGCGTTCCCCCGGGGCGGCGCCCAGCCGTTCGCCTCGGCCGTCGCCGACAGCACCGATGTGACGATCGCCGCGGGGGGACACCACACAGCGGGCACCGGTGGCGAGCGGGAGCGCTACAGCGGCCAGGTCTGGCGGCGCGACGGCCGCGACTGGCAACCCGTCGACAGCGAGCCCCTGTCCAGCGGCTGGGTGATGGACGTCGTGCCGATCGCCGGCGGCTTCGTGGCCGTGGGCATGGAGGACTTCGGCACCGCCAGCCACCGTGACATCTCGGGCGACGAGCTGCCCGACGCCGTGGTGTGGATATCCAAGGACGGCGCCACCTGGGGCCGGATCGGCACGACCGACTCCCGCATCGACGACGCCTACCTGCAGTACCTCGACGACCCGAGCCCCGACAAGGCCGCCACCATCGTCGAGCTCGAGCGGGAGCTGCCCCCGAGGACGCTGGAGCCGGCGGGCGGCGGCGGCACCCAGGCCCTGGCCGCCGCCGCCCCGATCGACAACGGGTTCATCGCGGTGGGCTGGGTGTTCGCGCCGGGTGGGGACGCCGACCCGATCGTGGTCTCGTCCGGCGACGGCGTGACCATCGCCGGCGAGACGCACGGCATCGGCGGCCCCGGCAACCAGCGGCTCAACGACGTGTGCGTCGCCCCCGACGGCACGGCCGTGGCCGTGGGCATGTCCGGGGCGACCGGGTCGTACGACGCCACGTTCATCCGCCGCAACCGGGCGGACAGCACCTGGTCGGGGGTCTCGGTGCCCGACGGCTCGACCGTCGGCCCCGGCAGCCAGATCGCCTATGGCTGCGCGGCCGGGCCCGACGGTTTCGTGGTCGTGGGGTCCGACGACTCCAGTGGCGACACCGACGCCCGGATGTGGGTCTCGCCCGACGGCGAGGAGTGGACCCTGCTCGACGCCGGCGGCTTCGGCGGCGGTGGCGACCAGTGGGCCAGTGCGGCGGCCGCCGTCGCCGACGGCGACGAGGGCGACGGCTGGCTCGTGGCCGGGACCGACACGGCCCACGGCGACGGCGACATCGCCCTGTGGCGGATCTCCGCCGACGGCGAGGTGTCCCGCCGCGACGAGGGCGAGCGGGACCTCGGCGGCGCCGGCGACCAGACGGTCACCAACGTCACCGTCGAGGCCGACGGCCGGGTGATGCTGGCCGGCACCGACTACGGGCGCGTCGGGCTGTGGGAGTCCGACGTCCTCGACCGCTGACCGGCGGGCCGCGCCGGGTCTGACCGTGCCGGCCGGGCCTACCAGCCCCGGTCGGCCAGGCGCACGTCGAGGCCGTCGATCTCGTCGCCCCGCATCGCCTCACCCAGGCCCCGGCTGACCTTGGCCAGGATGCCCGGGTCCTCGTAGTGGGCGGTCGCCTCGACGATGGCCTTGGCCCGGCGGGCGGGGTCGTCGCTCTTGAAGATGCCGGAGCCGACGAAGCAGGCCTGCGCCCCGAGCTGCATGACCAGCGCAGCGTCGGCCGGCGTGGCGATGCCACCGGCGCAGAACAGCGGGACGGGCAGCGTGCCGGTCTGGGCGACCTCCTGAACGAGGCCCACGGGCGCCCGGAGCTGCTTGGCCCAGTCGTAGATCTCCGCGGGGTCGGCCTGGGTGATCTTGCGGATGTCGCCGAGGATCGACCGGAGGTGGCGCACGGCCTCGACGATGTTGCCGGTGCCGGCCTCGCCCTTGGACCGGATCATGGCCGCGCCCTCGGCGACCCGGCGCAGCGCCTCGCCCAGGTTGGTGGCGCCGCAGACGAAGGGGACGGTGAAGGCCCACTTGTCGATGTGGTGGGCCTCGTCGGCCGGAGTGAGGACCTCGGACTCGTCGACGTAGTCGACGCCCAGCGCCTGGAGGATCTGGGCCTCCACGAAGTGGCCGATGCGGGCCTTGGCCATGACGGGGATCGTGACGGCGGCGACGATGCCCTCGACCAGCTCGGGGTCGCTCATGCGGGCCACGCCGCCGTCGCGGCGGATGTCGGCCGGCACCCGCTCCAGCGCCATGACGGCCACGGCCCCGGCGTCCTCGGCGATCTTGGCCTGGTCGGGAGTGACCACGTCCATGATCACCCCGCCCTTGAGCATCTCGGCCAGGCCGCGCTTGACGCGCACGGTGCCGGTGTCGTGAGCAGGAACGGAGGAGGGCGCCGACTCGGTCATGGGGCCAGTCTACGGGCGGCGCTCCTCCCGCTCCCCGGCCACTTCGCCGAAAGTGGACCGGTTAGGGCCTAACCGATCAGGCGTCTCTCACGTCCCAATTGTGCGGTGAGAGACGCCGGAACGGGTTCTAGAGCTCTCGGAGGAGAGCGATGCGCTCCTCCATCGGGGGGTGGGTGTCGAACATGCGGTTCCAGCGGGAGAGCTTGCCTTCGGGCTCGGTCTGGGCCGACGGCTGCTCGATCCACAGGTGGGCGGTGGCCCGGCTGGTGGCGTGGACGACCGTCGAGTCGTCCCGCAGCTTCTCCAGTGCCGATATGAGGCCCGGCGGGTAGCGGGTCATCTCGACGCCCGACAGGTCCGCCAGCGTCTCCCGCCTGCGGTTGACCGCCCGTTGCATGATCGTGGCCGCCAGCGGCGAGAGCGCCAACAGGCCGAAGCCGAGCACCGAGAACACAGCCAGCGGACCGCTGTTGCCGCCGTGGTGGACGTCGAAGTCGTGGTGGCGGGTGCGGCCGAGGCCCCACCAGCGCAGGCGGACGCCCAGGTCGGCGAGCAGGCCCACGACTCCGACCATCGTCACCGCCAGCGTCGACACGAGGATGTCGTAGTTCTTGATGTGGGACAGCTCGTGGGCGAGGACGCCCTCGAGCTCGATGCGGTTCATCGTGTCGAGCAGGCCGCTGGTGACCGCCACCGCCGCGGTGCGGGGGTTGCGGCCGGTGGCGAAGGCGTTGGGCGCCGGGTCGTCGATCACGTAGAGCCGGGGCTTGGGCAGGCCCGAGGCGATGCACAGGCCCTCGACGATGTTGTGGTAGCGGGCGTACTCCTCGGCCGGCGCCGGGACCGCCCGGCTCATGCGCAGGGCGACGGCGTCCGAGCGCCAGTAGGCGACGACGCTGGTGGCGGCCGCGAGCGCCACGGCGACCACCACGCCGATCCAGCCGCCGCCGAGCAGCAGGGCGACGATCGCTATCACCAGCCCGACGAGCAGCCCGAAGCCGCCGACGAGCAGCCAGCTGCGTCGCTTGTTGGCCGTGACCTGGTCGTACATGGCGGCGCCCGCGTGGAGGGACAGCGCGGCGGCCACCTAGAAGCTGACCTGCGTCGGACCGCGGGACTCGTCGTCGGCCTGGAAGTACTCGCGCTCGGAGAACTTGAACGCGTTCGCCAGGACGTTGCTCGGGAAGCTCTGGATCTTCGTGTTGTAGCGGTACACGGTGTCGTTGTAGAACTGCCGCGCGTAGGCGATCCGGCCCTCGGTGCCGGTCAGCTCCTCCTGCAGCTGGGAGAAGTTCTGGTTCGCCTTGAGGTCCGGGTACGCCTCGGACAGGGCGAACAGCGACTTGAGGGCGCCGGTGATGGCGTTCTCCGCCTGCGCCTGCTCGGCGGGCCCGGAGGCGTTGATGCCGGCGTTGCGGGCGGTGATGACGGCGTCCAGGGTCTCCCGCTCGTGGGAGGCGTAGCCCTTGACGGTCTCGACCAGGTTGGGGATCAGGTCGTAGCGGCGCTTGAGCTGCACGTCGATCTGCGCCCAGGCGTTCTCGATGCGGTTGCGCAGCGAGACCAGGCCGTTGTAGCTGGCGATCGCGTAGATGCCCAGGAGGACCACGAGCACCACGATGACGATGAGGACGATGGTCACGGCCGGTCATCCTACGGACTCGCCCGGGCCGGTCGGGCATCAGCGGCCGCCGGAATCGGTCACCCGGCCGTCGGGGGGAGCGGCTCAGCCGGCCAGCCGCTCGTACCGTTCGGCGTACACGTCGCCCAGCCGGGTCATGCTGAACTCCCCGGCCCGGACCTCGGCCGCGGCCAGGAGCCGGGCCCGCAGCGGGCCGTCGGTGAGCGCCCGGCCGAGCGCCCGGCCGAGGCCCTCGGCGTCGCCGGGCGGCGTGAGCAGGGCGTCGACCCCGTCGGAGGCGACGTTGGCGTAGCCGTCGAGCGCGGACGCCACCACGACCGTGCCGGCCGCCATCGCCTCCAGCAGCACCACCCCGAACGACTCGCCGTGCAGCGAAGGAGCGCAGAACACGTCGGCCCCCCGCATCCGGGCCGCCACCTGCTCGTCGCTGAGCCGGCCCAGCCACTCGATGCGGGGGTCCCCGCCGTGGCGGGCCCGCAGCGACTCGGTCTGGGGGCCGGTCCCCCCGACCCACAGCGTCACGTCGGCCGGCAGCCAGCGGAGGGCGTCGAGCAGCACGGCCAGGCCCTTGCGCTGCTCGTGGCGGCCGACGAACAGGATCGTGGGGCCCGTCGTGGGGTGCGGCACGGCCTTGGCGAAGCGCTCGACCTCAATGCCGTTGAACAGCAGCTCGTAGGTTCCGCCCACCGCCTTGCGGGCCGTGGCCAGGGCGTCCTTGGACACCGCGCAGCGGATGTCGAGCCGCTTGGCCAGCCACCGCACCCCCGGCCGGGCCACCGCGTAGGCGGCGCTGTCCCCCGCCCGGTGGAACGTGCCCACGATCGGGGCGTTGCGGAACAGCAGGGACGTCATGGTCGGCCCCGGGGCCAGCGGCTCGTGCAGGTGGAGCACGTCGAACGCCTCGTCGCGCAGCGCCCGGATCGTCCGCAGCTGGGCGGCGGGATCGGGGGCCAGCGGGGCGAACGAGCCGTTGGAGGCGGTGGGCACGCTGTTGCCGAGCGGCGTCACGCCCGCGTCGGGCGGCGGGCCGTCGCAGGGGGCGAGCACCCGCGTGTCGTAGCCGAGCACGCGCAGGACCCGAGCCAGCCCCAGCACCTGGGCCTGGACCCCGCCGGGAACCGTGAGGCTGTAGGGGCAGACCAGCCCGATGCGCACGCGCCGAGGGTACTGCACCCGACACGGTCGTCCGCCGGAGACCGAGCTCCCCGCTCGTGTTCGCTTCGCAGCGGGCCGTTCGGGCCAGGGCTGCGCCCCCGGTCCGGCCTCGGGGCTCAGAGCCGGACCGGCGCCTGGGCGTAGTCGCTCGGCCAGTTCGGCTGGAGCAGGTGCCATTGGTCCGGGCCCCGGCGGATCAGCTCCTCCAGGTGCTCGGCCAGGGCCTGGGTGAGCCGGGCGACGTCCTCCCGGAACGTCCCCTTGCGCTCGGCCGGGATCGGCGCCATGACCACCCCATGGTGGCTGCGGCCCCGGTCGTACACCGCGGTCGGCAGCATCGGCGACCCGGTCCGCAGCGCCATGACCGCGGGACCGGACGGCAGCGTGGTCTTCTCGCCGAAGAACGAGACCTCGACGCCGGTGCGCTGGATGTCCCGGTCGCACAACAGGGCGACGATGTCGGTCCGCTTGATGGCGGCCACCAGCTCCCGCCCCGCGTGCGGCCCGAGCGGGACGATGTGCATGCCGATGCTCTCCCGGAACTCGACGAACCAGTCGAACAGCGCCGGGGGCTCGATCCGCTCGACCACCGCCGTCAGCGGGATGCCGCGGACCCGGGTCAGCCAGAACGCGGTCCACTCCCAGCTGCCGAGGTGCGGGAGGCACAGCATCGGGCCGACGCCGGCCCGGCGCGCCCGCTCGATGTGGTCGAAGCCGTCGCAGGAGAGCCGTTCGTCGAGCTCGGTGGGGCCGATCGACGGCAGCCGGAAGGACTCGGCGTAGTAGCGCCCGTAGGACCTGTACACGGCTCGGACGCGGCGGCGCAGGGCCGCGCCCGCCAGGCCGGGCGTCACCCGGCGCTGGTGGCGCTCGACCATGGCCCGCCGGTCGTTGGGGGCGAGCGTGGTCAGCGCCGCGATCTGGGGCGCGAGCCCCTCGACCACCCCGCTCGGCAGTGCCTGGGCCAGCGCGGATGCGCCGCGGTAGGCGGGAGTCAGCAGGTCCATCGGCAGGGGGGCGGCCGCCGGTCGCCCGGGCCGGTGCTCAGCGCCGCCGGCGGTTGGCCAGCGACCGCTGCCGCCACGCGCGCTGGGTCGACCGCGCGACCCGGCGCGACCGCCAGCGGGCCGCCAGGGGCTGGACCTGCGGCGCGGACGCCTGGTTCCACACACTGACGAAGCGCTGCCCGGCGGTGACCAGGGTCAGCGCCAGCATCACCCACAGGACCGGGACCAGCAGCGACTCGAACAGCAGGCCGAAGCCCAGGAACAGGAGCCGCTCGGCCCGCTCCATCAGCCCGCCGCGAGCGTCGAAGCCCAGGGATTCGGCCTTGGCCCGCTCGTAGGAGATGAGCATCGACGCCGCCAGGACCGCCAGCGGCAGGACCGCGACGCGGCCGTCCTGGGTGGAGGCGAGGTACCAGGCCACGCCGCCGAGCAGCAGCGCGTCGCTGACCCGGTCGATGACCGAGTCGAAGAACGCGCCCCGGGGCGACGCGGTGCCGGACGCCTTGGCGACGGCGCCGTCGAGCACGTCGGGAAGCGCCGTGAGCACGAGGAGCAGCAGGCCGGCCCGCAGCCAACCGTTGGCGATGGCGACCGAGGCGGCCACGGCCATGACCAGCCCGGTCGTGGTCAGCTGGTTGGCCGTGATGCCCGCGCGGCGGATGGAGGCTCCCAGGGGTCGCAGGCCCTTTTCGAAGGTGCTGCGCCACCGTCCGTCAAACATGGCGTCAAGGTTACTGCGGTGCCGTCCGACCCCACGCGCGCCACCGCGTTCGGCGCTCGGGCCGACACAGGCGTCCGCTACTGTCGCCCGCATCGCACCAAGCGCCGAGGGGGAAACCTGGTGAAGCGGTTCGCGACCGATCACATCCGCAACGTCGCCCTGGTCGGACACGGCGGGTCGGGCAAGACCAGCCTGGCGGAGGCGCTCCTGCACCGGGCCGGCGTCATCAACCGCCTGGGCCGCGTCGAGGACGGGACGACGGTGTGCGACTACGACCCGGAGGAGCAACGGCGCGGCATCTCGCTGTCGCTGGCGGTGGCCCCCTTCGAGTGGCGCGACCACAAGGTCAACCTCATCGACACTCCCGGCTACGCGGACTTCATGGGCGACGTGGCCGCCGCGCTGCGCATCGCCGACCTGGCGGTCTTCGTCGTCAGCGCCGTGGACGGCGTCGAGGTGCAGACCGAGGAGGCCTGGGCCCTGGCCTCGCGGCTGGGCGTGCCCCGCATGGTGTTCATGAACAAGCTCGACCGGGAGCGGGCCAGCTTCGACACCACGCTGGCCCAGCTGCGCGACCGCCTGGGCGCCGGCATCGCCCCGCTCGAGCTGCCGATCGGCCAGGAGGCCGACTTCCGGGGCATCGCCGACCTGCTCACCGACACCGCCCACATCTACGAGGGCGGGGCCCCCCACACCGAGGCCATCCCCGACGACATGGAGGAGCTCGAGCACCAGGTCCACGACAACCTGGTCGAGGGCATCGTGGTGGCCGACGACGAGATGCTGGAGCGCTACCTCGAAGGCGAGACCCTCACGCTCGACGAGCTGGAGCGCACGCTGCACGACGGCATCGCCTCGGCCACCGTGTTCCCCGTGGTGGTCGGCTCGGCCACCCGCGAGATCGGCATCGACCGGCTGGCCGACTTCCTGGTGGAGATCGGCCCCTCCCCCCTCGACCGGCCGGCCACCATCCGCATCGGGACCAACGGCGAGACGGCCGCCGACACGATGGAGGTCCCGGCCGAGTCCGGCGGCGACCCCCTCGCCTTCGTGTTCAAGACCATCGCCGACCCCTACGTCGGCCAGGTCAGCCTCTTCCGGGTGCTGTCGGGCACGCTGCGGCCCGACGATCACCTCGTCAACAGCCGCTCCGGCACCGACGAGCGGCTCCACGGCCTGCTCACCGTGCGGGGCAAGGAGCAGGAGACCGCGCCCGAGCTGGTGGCGGGCGACATCGGGGCGGTGGCCAAGCTGGCCGCCACTGCCACCGGCGACACCCTGGCCCCCAAAGGCAAGCCGGTCACCGTGCCGCCGATCGAGCAGCCCGAGCCCACCCTGGCCGTGGCCGTGGTGCCGCGGACCCAGGCCGACGAGGACCGGCTCGCCCCCGCCCTGCACCGCCTGGTCGAGGAGGACCCGGCCCTGAGGGTCGAGCGGGTCGACGAGACCCACCAGACCCTGCTGCACGGCATGGGCGAGACCCACCTCCAGATAACGCTGGAGAAGCTGACCCGCAAGTTCGGCGCCAACGTCGACACCGAGGGGGTGCGGGTCCCCTACCGGGAGACGATCACCGGCGGGGCCAAGGGCGTCGAGGGCCGGCACAAGAAGCAGACCGGCGGCCACGGACAGTTCGGCGTGTGCATCATCGACCTCGAGCCCCTCCCCCGGGGCGGCGGGTTCGAGTTCGCCAACCAGGTCGTGGGCGGCGCCATCAGCCGGGGCTACATCCCTGCGGTGCAGAAGGGCATCGAGGAGGCGATGGCGTCCGGCGGCGTCAACGGCTATCCGGTCGTGGACGTCAAGGTCACGCTGACCGACGGCAAGGAGCACTCGGTCGACAGCTCGGAGATGGCGTTCAAGGTCGCCGGCCGGCTGGCGTTCCGGGCGGCGATGGCCCAGGCGACACCGGTGGTGCTGGAGCCCATGAGCCGGCTGGAGGTCACCGTGCCGCTCGACCTCCAGGGCGACGTGATGGGTGACCTCAACTCCCGCCGCGGCCGGGTCCAGGGCACCGAGGCGGCCGAGGACGGCCGCCAGACCGTGGTGGCCCTGGTCCCCACGTCGGAGATCCAGCGCTACGCCATCGAGCTGCGCTCGCTGACCGGCGGCCGCGGGCGGTTCCGGGCCGTCCACGATCACTACGACGTGCTGCCCGCGCACCTGGTGGCGGCGGTGAAGCGAGAGGTCGGCGACGAGGCCTAGAGGCTGCGCCGACAGGCGTAGCCGGGGCCCGAGCGGCCCGCTGCGAAGCAGCACCAGCGGGAAGCCCGAGGCTGCGCCAACAGGCGTAGCCGGGGCCCGAGCGGCCCGCTGCGAAGCAGCAGGAGCGGGAAGCCCGAGGCTGCGCCGACAGGCGTAGCCGGGGCCCGAGCGGCCCGCTGCGAAGCAGCACCAGCGGGAAGCCCGAGGCTGCGCCGACAGGCGTAGCCGGGGCCCGAGCGGCCCGCTGCGAAGCAGCAAGAGCGGGAAGCACAGACCCGCGGCTGCGCTGACCTAGCCTGGGGCCCGATGGAGCGGTGCGAGGAGTGCGGGTTCGACCCCGCCGAGCTGCGCCCGCGGGACATGGTCGTCGCCATCCGGTCCTTCGGGCGTCGCTACCGCGCGCCCTTGACCCGGGGTCTGGCGGGCGAGGACCTGGACGCGATCGTGCGGACGTCCCCCGGCCCGGGGGTGTGGTCCGCGCTGGAGTACGCGGCCCACGTGTCCCAGGTGTTCGCCGAGTTCGACGACCGGGCGCGCGCCGCCCTGGCCGGCGACCTCCCCGACGAGCAGGTCGTCGACTGGGAGGGTCGGGTGGCCGCCGCCGCCCCGGGCCTGGAGCGGGAGGCGACGGCCGAGGCCGTCGACGACGCGGCCGACTCCCTCGCCACGACGCTGTCCGAGCTGAACGAGGACGAGTGGGAGCTGCCCACCCTCACCGGTCGGGGCCGGGAGGTGCCGGTCACCGAGCTGGCCGTGATCGCCGTGCACGAGGGCAGCCACCACCTGCTCGACGTCGGGCGGGTGCTGCGCTCGGCGCGCGGGCGCTAGCCGGGCAGGACCTTCTCCACCGCGCCGGTCACCTCCGTGGACGTGGGGTCGACCATCGGGTTGAAGCGGGCCACGATCTCGCCGCCTGGCGCAACCAGGAACTTCTCGAAGTTCCAGCGGATGTCGCCGATGTGCCCGTCGTCGGAGTCGGGCACCTCCACCAGCTGCTGGTACAGCGCATGGCGGTCGTCGCCGTTGACCTCGACCTTCTCGGTCATCGGGAACGTCACGCCGTAGCTGCCCGAGCAGAACGTGGCGATCTCCTCGGCGGTTCCCGGCTCCTGCCCGCCGAACTGGTTGCACGGCACGCCCAGCACCGAGAAGCCGCGGCCGGCGTAGCGCTCGTGGATCTCCTCCAGGCCCGTGTACTGGGGCGTGAGGCCGCACTTCGAGGCGACGTTGACGACGAGGACGGCCTTGCCGTCGAGGTCGTGCAGGTCGGTCGGGCTGCCGTCGAGGGCGTTGATGGCCACGTCGTAGATGGACATGGCGGCAAGCTACCGGCGCCGCACCGCGGGCCGCGCTAGAACCGGGCGATGGACCTGTCCAATCTCGCCCCGTCGGACGCCAGCGTCGCCCTCCGGGGGCTGGAGAGGCGCTACCGCGGCCTGTTCGCGGGCCTGGGCGAGGACGAGTCCCCCGACGACGTGGCGCATCGCAGCTCGCACGGCTGGTCGGCCATCGAGCACATCGTGGCGGCGGCCCGGGCGATCGGCGCCGAGGAGCGGGCGCTGGCCGCGGTGGCCATCGGGGACAACCCGACCCTGGCGGCCGAGGACGTCGACCCCGAGTCCCGCCCCAAGCCGGGCGCCCCCAGCGGCACGGTCCACGAGCGCCTGGCCGAGCTCGGCTTCGAAGCCAACGCGGCCGCCGACCGCATCGACGCCACCCGCGCCGACGATTGGGAGCGCACCGGCACGGTCGCCGGCTCCGGCCGCACGGTCACCGCCCTCGACCTGGCCCGCGGCGCGGTCGACGCCGGCGTCACCCACCTGCGGGCGGCCGAGCAGGTCCTCCACGCCGTCCGCCGGAGCTCGTAGCTCCACAACAGCACCGTCCCGACATCCGGGGAGGCGAGGGTCCCGAATCTCCGACTGCAAGCCACTGACGGCTACAGGAGGAGAACCCCATGCACCCCGTCACACGCCGCTCGTTCCTCGCAACGGGCTCGGCAGGAGCGCTGGCGGTGGCGGGAGCCGCCACCATCGGCAGCCCGCTCGCATCGGTCGCCGCGGCCGACACCGCCGACGAGCTCTCGCCGGCCGAGGCCGCCGCGCTCAGCGGCCCCACGATGCTCCAGGTCCTCGACCCCACCAAGGGCGAGGTCGAGATCCTGGTCGACGAGCGCTCCATCGTTTTCACCGACAAGACCCTCGTGGCCCGCGTGCTGCGAGCCACCCGGTAAGGAACCCCGACGATGTCCTCCCATCGCGAAGCGCCCGGCATCCTCAAGGATCCCTGCGCCGACAACACCGACACTTACGCGTTCGTCACCCCGAACGACACCGTCACGATCATCACGAGCTACATCCCCGTGCAGGCCCCGGCCGGCGGCCCGAACTTCTACGAGTTCGCCGACGAGGTGCTCTACGAGATCCATGTCGACAACGACGGCGACGGCAAGCCCAACGTCAGCTACCAGTTCCGCTTCGAGACCGTGAACACGAACCCCAACACGTTCCTGTACAACACGGGCCCGATCAACACGCTGGACGACGCGGACTGGAACCGCCGCCAGACCTACAAGCTGACCAAGGTCACCCGCCGGCCCGGCCGCCGGGACCGGGTCGAGGTCCTCGGGCGGGGCATCCCCGTGCCGCCCTGCAACATCGGCCCCCGGTCGACCCCGAACTACGAGGACCTGGCGGCCGCCGCTGTCAAGACCCTCCGCACGGGCGAGAAGGTGTTCTGCGGCCAGCGGGCCGAGAGCTTCTTCGTCGACCTCGGCTCGGTGTTCGACCTGGGCACCCTTCGGCCCTTCCAGGACAAGCACCTGATCCGGATGCCCGCGGGCGCCGGCGTCGACTCGATCGAGCAGGTCAACGTCCACAGCATCGTCATCCAGGTCCCGATGGCGGACCTGACGAGGGACGGCCGCGTCCCCCGCGACCCGATGTCGCCCAACTCGGTCGTCGGCGTGTGGGGTGCGGCCAGCCGCCAGAAGGGCCTGTCGCGTGGCTCCGGCTACCGCAGCAGCGCCGGCCCCTGGCAGCAGGTGTCCCGCCTGGGCAACCCGCTGTTCAACGAGGTCATCGTGCCGCTCTCCCGCAAGGACGAGTGGAACGCGGTCGGCCCCGACAAGGAGAGCCGGTTCGCCCAGTTCGTGGCCCGTCCGGAGCTGGCGGCCCTGCTGCCGGTGCTGTACCCGACCGTGTTCCCCAACCTGGCCGCGTACAACAAGGACCGGGCCGACCTGCTGGCGATCCTGCTGACCGGCATCCCGGACGGTGTCATCCCCGGCTTCCAGAACTTCACCGGGACCACCCAGGCCGACGAGCTGCGGCTCAACATGGCCTTCCCCCCGAGCGCCAACCCCAACCGGCTCGGCCTCCTCGGCGGCGACCCCGACGGCTTCCCCAACGGCCGCCGGCTCACCGACGACGTGGTGACCATCGAGCTGCGGGCGGTCGCGGGTGCGGTCCTGCCCCGGGTGGACCCCAGCTTCACCGCCGACGGGGCCGCCTCCGCCATCGAGGACGGCACGTTCCCGCCGGTCCGGCAGTTCCTCGACGACTTCCCCTACATCGGCACGCCGTACAGCGGCTTCAACGTGCCGGCGGCCTGACGGTGGGCGAGCATCACCACCACCACGGCCAGGGCCACACCGCCGTCGTGGCGCCCACGTCCGAGACATCGGACGTGGGCGTCAGCCCGCTCCTCGACATCGGGGACGGGGTGGGGGCGTTCGTGGTCTACCTCCCCGGGCAGACCCGTACGGGCGAGCTCGAGGCGTGCCCGGCGGGCCGGCCCGCCGAGCACTTCCACACCGGGGTCCACCCCCGGCGGGTCGGCGGCGGCACCGTGTGGGCGGCCGTCTTCCCGCAGGTGGCCCAGGGCAGCTACCAGGTGCTCGACGACGACGGCATTCCGATGGCCCTCCTGCAGGTCACCGGTGGCCACGTCGCCGAGGTCGACCTGCGCTAGCCCTGACGCCACAACCCGGCCGACGACCCCCCGGTTCGCCTCACCGGGGGGTCGTCGCCGCGTACTGGTCGGCGGGGACCGGCTCGGTGGCCTCGTAGCCGACCGGCAGGAACAGGTCTCCGGCGGTCGTCCAGTACCAGACCCCCCAGTGGTAGAAGCCGGCGAAGGCGCCGGGGTGCTCGGCGATGAGGTCGGCGTAGAGCTGGACGCCGCGCACGTAGTGATCGCTGTGGTTGTAGTTCCAGAGAGCGCCGGCCATGTCGCCGGGGGCGCCGTTGGCCTGGAGGTAGCGGCCGGCAGCCAGGATCGCCTGGCGGGGATCATTGACGTCGCCCTCGCCGTAGGCCGCCCAGGTGGCGGGCATGAACTGCATCGGCCCCTGGGCGCCGGCGACCGAGGTCCCCCGGATCCGGCCCATGCCGGTCTCGACGAGGTTGATGGCGGCCAGCACGTTCCAGGGGACGCCGAACGTCGCCTCGGCCTCCTGGTAGTACGCGGTGAGGTCGGCCGCGGGGGCGGGGGCCACGATCCGCCACGTGGGCATCTCGGTGGCCGGGCGGCGGCCCAGCGCCCGGAACTCGCGGCGGGCGGCCGCATGGGCCTGGACCGCGCCGTGCAGCTCGGGCGGCAGCGCCCCGACGACCGCGGCGTCCCACTCGGGGTGGTCGCCCAGCACCCGGTAGGCGGCCTGCTGGGCCAGCGCGGCGGTGGCGACGTCGGTCTCGGTGGCGCCGGCGGTGCGGAGGGCGGCCTCGGCCGCGCCGATCTGGGCGGCGAGCCCGGCGGGATCGCCCGCCACGGCCGGCGGCCGGAGCGTGACCGGGTCGACCGGGGTCGTCGCGGTGGTCGGCGCCGCCGTCGTGGGCGGTGCCGTCGTGGGCGGTGCCGTCGTGGTCGTCGGCACCGGCGTCGTCGTGGTGCGCCCGCCTGCGCGGTCGCCGCCACCGGCGCCACCCCCGCTCCCGCAGGCGGCGGCCAGTAGCGCCAGGGCGGCGGCGGTGGTTCGGGCACGCACGGGAGGCCACCCTAGGCGCGACCCCTTCCGGCGGGTCACGGGAGCTAGGTCTCGAGCTCCGACCAGTCCTCGGGATTGTCCTCGACGAAGTGCTCGACGATCTTGCCGTCGACGCCGTCGACGAGGACCAGGCCGCGGCGGGCCGGGGGGTTGTCGGCCGAGTACAGCAGGATGCGCCAGGTGGGGCGGCTCAGCAGGCCGCGCCAGCCCAGCTGCGCCGACGCGTGCCCGACCGGGAAGCCCACGGCCCGTGTGGCCGCCACCAGGGCGTCCTGCTCGTCCACGTCGAGGTTCCAGCCGCTGATCAGGCTGTAGGCGCCGAACACCGCCAGCAGCACCGCCGCGAGCAGCAGGCCACCGTTCACGTAGATCGAGTCGTCGACCACCAGCCAGACGAGCACGAGGATCGCCGCGATGCCCAGGTAGAGGTAGCCGGGCACCCGCCGCCGGTTGTTGTTGGGGAACAGGTACGGGCCGACGTAGCCCGCGGCGTCCAGGTCGTCGGGCAGCTTGTCGACGACGTCCTCGTCGCGCTCGGCGTCGCGCTCGTGGTCCGGCTCGGTGGGTCGGGGATCCTCCGCCATGGCGTCCGCGACGCTAGCGACCGGGCCACGCGTCGCGCAGCTTGCGCCACGAGTCGCCGAGCGCCTCCGGCAGCACCCGGGTCTCGGCCACGGCGGTCATGAAGTTCGAGTCGGCGTTCCAGCGGGGCAGTACGTGGACGTGCAGGTGCGACGGGATGCCCGCCCCGGCGGCCTCGCCCAGGTTCATGCCGACGTTCACACCGTGGGGCGCGTACGCCGCCTTGAGCGCCACGACCGCGTCCCGCACGGCGCCCCACATCTCGGTGGCCTCGTCCGGGGTGAGGTCCTCCAGCTCGCCGACCTCCCGGTAGGGCATCACCAGCACGTGCCCGCTGGTGTACGGGAACGCGTTGAGGATGGCGAAGCACGTCTCGCCCCGCCACACGACGTGCGTCTCCTGGTCGGGCAGGCCCGACGCCAGGACGCGGGTGAAGAGCGACCCCTCGCCCGGCTCCGGGTCGAACGCGCCGTTCCCCGCGGCCGCCACGTAGGCGGACCGCCAGCCGGCCCAGAGGCGCTCCATCACGCGTGGGCGACGATCTCGCCGAGCACCCGCTCGACGAACACGTCGACCGGGACGCCCCGCTCGACGTCGCCGCCCCGGGGGTTGTCGCCCACGGTGCCGGCCGCCACGTCGTCCTCGCCGACCACCACCACGTGGGGGACCTTCTCCAGCTTCGCCTTGCGGATGCGGGCGCCCAGCGGCTCGTCGGCCTCGACGACCTCGGCCCGGATGCCCTCGCCCCTGAGGCGGGCGGCCAGCTCGTCGCCGTAGGCCTGGTGGTCGGACCGGACCGGCAGGACCTGGACCTGCACGGGCGACAGCCACACCGGCAGGGCACCTGCGGTGTGCTCCAGCAGTACGCCGAAGAACCGGTCGAACGACCCGAACAGGGCGCGGTGGATCATCTGCGGTCGGTGCCGCTGGTTGTCGGCCCCGACGTACTCGAGGTCGAACCGGGGCGGGAACTGGAAGTCGACCTGGATGGTCGACAGCTGCCAGCGCCGCCCGATGGCGTCCCGCACGTGGACGTCGATCTTGGGGGCGTAGAAGGCGCCCTCGCCCTCGGCCACCACGTAGGGGATGCCGACCTCCTCGACCGCGGCCCGCAGCGCGGCCTCGGCCCGCTCCCAGTCCTCGGGCTCGCCCACGAACGGGTCGGGCCGGGTGGCCAGCTCCGCCTCGAAGTTGTCGAAGCCGTAGTCGCCGAGCAGCCGGAGCACGAACCGCAACAGGCTGGTCAGCTCGCCGGGCATCTGCTCGGGGGTGCAGAAGATGTGGGAGTCGTCCTGGGTGAAGCCGCGGGCCCGCAGCAGGCCGTGGACCACGCCCGACTTCTCGTAGCGGTACACCATCCCGAACTCGAAGAGCCGCAGCGGCAGCTCGCGGTAGGAGCGCTGGCGCGACCGGTAGATGAGGGTGTGCATGGGGCAGTTCATGGGCTTCGGGTAGTACCGGGTGCCCTCGTCCAACTCCATGGGCGGGTACATGCCCTCGGCGTACCACTCGAGGTGCCCGCTGATCCTGTAGAGGTCCTCCTTGGCCAGGTGCGGCGTGAAGACGAACTCGTAGCCCGCCTTCTCGTGCTCGGCGCGGCTGTAGTCCTCCATCAGCTTGCGCACCAGCCCGCCCTTGGGGTGGTACACGGGCAGGCCGCTGCCGATCTCCGACGGGAAGCTGAACAGATCGAGCTCGGCGCCCAGCTTGCGGTGGTCGCGCTTGGCCGCCTCCTCCAGGTGGTGGAGGTGGTCCTCCAGCGCCTTGCGGCTGTCCCAGGCGGTGCCGTAGATCCGCTGGAGTTGGGGGTTGTGCTCGTCGCCCCGCCAGTAGGCGCCCGCCACCCGCAGCAGCTTGAAATGGCCGAGGTGCCGTCCGGTGTGCTCGACGTGCGGCCCCCGGCACAGGTCGATGAACCCGGGCCGGCCGGCGAAGGACGGGTGGTCCTTCGGCTTGGCCGGGGGGTTCTCGTAGGTGCGGACGTTGCCCGCCGCGCTCGTCGCCGACATCGGGTCGGTCGACGCGTTGTCGATGATCTCGAGCTTGAACCGGTGCCCGTCGAAGATCTTGCGGGCGTCGTCCGCCGGGATCTCCTCCCGCACGAACGCCTGGTGCTCCTCGATGATCTCCCGCATGCGGGCGTCGATGCGGTCGAGGTCCTCGGGGGTGAAGGTGGACCCACCCGGCAGCTCGAAGTCGTAGTAGAAGCCGTCCTCCACCGGCGGGCCGATGCCGAAGGTGGCGTCCGGGAACAGGTCGAGCACCGCCTGCGCCAGCACATGGGCGGTGGAGTGGCGGATGGTGTAGAGCCCACGGTCGCTGCCCGCGGTGACGATGGCGACCCGGTCGCCGTCGCGCAGCTCGGTGCCGAGGTCGCGCTCCTCGCCGTTGACCTCCGCGACGACGGCGGCCTTGGCGAGGCGGGACCCGATGTCCTGCGCCAGGCCGAGCGCGGTCGTGCCCGCCGGGACCGATCGGCTCGAACCGTCCGGCAGGGTGATCTGGAGCTCGGCCATGGATGCCGAGGTTACCGAGCCGCGCTGACGGCTCCTGCACCGGTTACGACGGCCCGGCGCTGCCCGTCGGCGAGCACGACGGCGGTCGGTTGGGACGGCAGCGAGTCCGGGCGCCGGGTGGCGTACTCGTCGACGTACTCCTGGCCGGACAGGGCCCGGATCTCGTACATGAGCTCGTCGGTGAGCTGGCGCAGGACCAGGCGGGCGTCGCCTCCGTCGGCGTGGAGGTGGGGGTCGATGGGCCGGCCGATGCGGATCTCGCACGGGCGGAACGGGTGTGGCGCGCTGGCGCCGGGCGGCTGGATCTCGCGGGTGCCGATCATGCCGATCGGCACGAGCGGCGCCCCGGTGCGCAGCGCCAGCCGCGCCGGGCCCGTGTGGCCCTTGCGCAGCTTGCCGTCCCGGCTTCGGGTGCCCTCCGGGTAGATGCCGAAGAGCTCCCCCCGCCCGAGGACCGCGGCCGCGGCGTCGAGCGCCCGGGTCGAGCTGTCGCCGCCCCGCCGATCGATGGGGATCATGCCGAGCGCCGGGAACAGGTGCTTGGTCTTCCAGTCGTCGAGGTACTCGGCCTTGCCGACGAAGGTGATGCGCCGGGGCAGCACCGAGGGCAGCAGGAACGAGTCGATGACCGACGTGTGGTTGGGGCAGAGGATGGCGGCCCCGGCGGCCGGCAGGTTCTTGACCCCCCGCACGTAGACGCGCCAGCCGAGGCGGAACAGCGGGCGGAGGATGGCCTTGGCCACCGGATAGAGCTGGCCGTACTCGCGCCCGAGGTCCTGAGCGCCGCTACCGTCCGCGTCGGGCATGCCGCTGATGCTACGCCCGTGGCGCCACGCGCGAGCGCGGAGCGCGCGGTAAACCTACGCGCCGCCCCTGACGACTACCGTTCATGACCGTGTCGGGACCGATCCCGGAGAGCGGGGTCGGACAGGCAGACGGAGGCGCCGGACCGGATATCGCGTTCGACGCCTTCGCCCGCGGGCAGCGTCGGGCCCTGGTGGCCTTGGCCTGGACGCTCACCGGCGATGTGGGCGCGGCCGAGGACGTGGCGCAGGACGCGCTGCATGCGACCTGGCAGGCGTGGGACCGCGGTGGCGGCATCCGGCATCCCGAGGCGTGGGCCCGCCAGGTCGTCGCCAACCGGGCGGTCGACCGGGTGCGCCGCGCCGGGCGGGAGCGCCGAGCGCTCGGCCTCGTCGGGGCGCGGCCGGATCCGACGGTGGACCTGCCCACCACCGACCACGAGTTCTGGGACGCGGTCCGTGCCCTGCCGGCGCGACAGGCGCAGGCGATCGCCCTGCACTACCTCGAGGACCGGCCCGTCGCGGAGATCGCCGAGATCCTCGGGTGTGCCCCCGCCACCGTGAAGGTGCACCTGCACCGGGGCCGCCGGGCGCTGGCCGCGGCACTCGCACCCGAGACGGAGGAGGGGAGCCGATGAGCACGACCGACGACGCCCGCCTCGACGCCCTCGACCGACGCGGCCGCGCGGCCGCCCGGACGCTGCTCGACGACCTCGCGGCGCGGGGCGCCACCACGCTCGTGGCCGAGCACCCCGCGGCACCGGCGGTCCCGGCGACGGAGTCCCCGGCGCCGCCCGAACCGCTGGTGATCCACCTCGGTCGCCCGACCCCCCGCAGGGGCCCGCAGCCGGCACGCCACCGGTGGCTCGCGGCCGCGGTCGTGGCCGTGCTGGCCGCGGTGGCCGGCGCGGTCACGGTCGCGACCCGCGACGACCGCCGCCCGGACATGAGCAGTGGCGGCGGCCCACTCGACCACCTCCTGCCGGGCTGGCTCCCGGCGGGCCTCGAGCCGGTCCACGCGATCGACATCCCCGACACCGCCGCCGCCGGGTTCAGCGCGGACGTCGCGGTCTACGGAGACCCGGACTCCGACGATCCCTGGTCGGCGCCCCTCGCAGTGGTCCACCTGGTCGCCGACGAGGAGCTGCTGGGCGGCCCACCATCGGGCGGCGAGGCGGTCACCGTCGACGGCCACGAGGCAAGGCTGCGCGACTCGGAGGGGCTCGGGGACGGGTCGCCCGGCGGGGCGTGGGAGGTCGGGTGGCAGGTCGACGACGGCATGCTGATCGTCTCCGGCGCACTGACCCGCGAGGAGGTCCTCGCTGCGGCCGAGGCGGCCACGACCGAGCCGGCCATCGAGGGCTCGGGCCTCCCCGATGGCTACGCGGAGCTGGCCCGCGGGCCGTTCACGGACTCGCTGCTGTTCACGTCG
>DASRJM010000224.1:0-25166 GCA_035649475.1 Acidimicrobiales bacterium | reverse complement strand
TGCGGCGGGCGCTGTGGATCTCCCTTGCCGACGAGCTGGCCCCGTCGCTGCGGGCATCGACCCGCCGGGCGAGGGCGCGGGTCCCGGCGGGCGGGACGCTGACGGCCGCCACCCCGATCCGGCCGGCGCGCCGGGGCCGGTTCGCGGTGCGGGACCTGGCGGTGCGCGTGGCGGGCCCGCTCGGCCTGGCTGCCCGCCAGGCCACGCTGACCGTGCCGGGCGTCATCCGCGTGTACCCCTCGTTCCGGTCCAAGGACGAGGCCGAGCTGCGCATCCGCAGGGCCCGCATCCTGGAGGTCGGCCTCCGGTCGGCCCAGGGCCGGGGCGCGGGCACCGAGTTCGACCAGCTGCGGGAGTACACGGTCGACGACGAGTTCCGCCGGGTCGACTGGGGCGCCACCGCCCGGCTGCGCCGCCCGATCGTGCGCACCTACCGGGCCGAGCGGAACCAGACCGTGCTGGTCCTGCTGGACAACGGCCGGGTCATGGCCGGCCGGGTCGACGGCGTCCCCCGGGTCGAGCACGCGGTGGACGCGGTGATGATGCTGACTGCCGTGTCGACCGGGCTGGGGGACCGCTGCGGGGTCGTGGCGTTCGACCGGGAGGTGCGGACGGCGGTGCCGCCGGGGTCCGGGCGGGCCCAGTTGGGGCGGGTGATCGAGGCGCTCTACGACCTGGAGCCGGTCCTGGCCGAGAGCGACTACGCCGGTGCGTTCAGCCAGACGCTGGCCCGGTTCCGCCGCCGGACCCTGCTGGTGGTGCTGACCGACCTGGTGGCGCCGGCGGTGGACGAGTGGCTGGTGCCCGCCCTGCCGCTGATCCTCCGGGAGCACGTGGTCGTCGTGGCCGGCGTGAGCGACCCGGACGTGGTCCGGTGGTCGACCGCGCCGGGCGGCGACGCCACCGCGGTCTACCGGCGGGCCGCTGCCCTCGGGGCGCTCGAGGCCCGGCGCCGCACGGTCACCCGCCTGCGGGGCCTGGGCGCCACCGTCATCGACGCCCGTCCCGGCGAGCTGGCCGCGGGCCTGGCCGACACGTACCTGCGGGTCAAAGCCACCGGCCGGCTGTGATCCCAGCGATTTGGCGGCGTATACGGCGAGATCTCGCCGTATACGCCGCCAAATCGCCCTGGGTCACCGGGCCCAGGCGCGCTCCCTCGCCGCGGCCAGCTCGTCCCAGCCCCGATCGAGCTCGCCCATGGCGCCGGTGACGCCGCGGGACGAGGCCGCCCGACCCTGGATCACGATCCAGCCCACGAACACGGCCTCGGCCAGTACGCCGATACCGACCCGCACCGCCGTCGGCAGCCCCCGGCCGGTGACGAAGCCCTCGATGAGCCCGGCCACGACGAACGCCAGGATGAGGCCGAGGGCGATGACACCGGCCTGGCGGGCCTCCTCGCCGAGCGCCTGGCCGCGGGTGCGGTCGCCGGGGGAGATGACGGCCCACCCCAGCCGCAGCCCGGCCGCGCCGGCCACGATCACGGCGCTCAGCTCCAGGAGGCCGTGCGGCAGGATCAGCCCGAAGAACTTGGGCAGCTCCCCGGCATCCGCGAACATCCCGGCCGCCACGCCGAGGTTGGCGCCGTTGTACGCGAGGAGCAGCGCGGTCGGCACGCACAGCAACACCCCGAACGCGAACGCCGTCACCGCCACCTGGACGTTGTTGATCGTGACCTGGCTGGCGAACTCGGCCGCCGGGTCCGACGAGTAGTAGGACTCGAAGTCCTCGTCGAGGTACGCCTCGCGCACCGCCTCCGAGGCGGTGGCGTCGAGCGCCTCCTCGCTGATCCCCAGCCAGGCCCCGAACGCCACCGCCGGCCCCAGCAGCAGCAGCGCGGCGACGGCCACGAACCGCCCGCTCTGGTAGACCGCGGCCGGGAAGCGCCAGGCGAAGAAGTCGGCGACGGCCCGCCGGGTGCGGGTCCGGCTGGCGTAGATGACCCCGTTGGCCTGGCTCACCAGCCGGGTGAGCCGGCCGGTCAGTGCCCGGTCGTCGTACGCGACCCGGGCATGGGACAGGTGCGAGGAGACCCGCTGGTAGAGGTCCACCAGCTCGTCCACCTCAGCCGGCTGCAGCCGGCGGACACCCCGGCCGGCGCGCTTGCTGAGGTCGTCGAGGCGATCCCAGGTGGCCGCGTTGCGTGCGATGAAGCGGTCGATGTCCACGGGTGCCCGAGACGCTACTAAGGAGCTGCGCGGGTAGGTCACGTCGGCTCGAGCGCGGCAAGCCGCCGAGAGGTCAAGGGACGCTGTGACCCGTTGCCCGCAGTAGGTTGCCAGCGGTGACCATGACGTCGGGGACGCCCGGTACGCAGGGCATCGTGACCCCCGAAGCCGTCCTGCTCGACTTCGAGCGGGCCGGCGTCGCGTCCCGCACGCTCGCCTTCTTCCTCGACGTGCTGGCGCTGGCGTTGACGGTGGGCATCATCGCCCTGGTGGTCGCGTCCGTCGGCGGGCTCGACGCCGCCGGCGGCGCTCTCCTGGTGGCGGTGAGCGGGTTCGGCGTCTTCGTCGCCTGGTTCTGCCTGTTCGAGTCGCTCTGGCGGGGCCGCACGCCCGGAAAGGCGGCGCTCGGCCTGCGGGTCGTGAGCGCCGACGGCACGTCCGAGCGGTTCCAGCAGGCGTTCCTGCGGGCCGCGGTCGGCCTGGTCGACTTCTTCCTCGTCCCGGTGGGGTTCGTGGCCGTCGTGTCGGCGCTCCTGTCGCCGAAGGACCAGCGCCTAGGCGACATGGCGGCCGGCACGCTGGTGGTGCGGGAGCGGACGGCCAAGGGGCTCGTGGTCCCGGCGTGGTTCCCGGCCCCGCCCGGCTACGAGGGCTACGTGGCCTCGCTCGACGTCACCGCCATCGACGAGGACACCTACGAGCTCATCCGCACCTACCTGCTGCGGGTCCCCGACCTCACGACGGCGGCCCGGGAGCACCTGGCGGTACGGCTGGCCAACCCGGTGGCGGTCCGGATGGGCCACTCGCCGCCCGGCTGGCTCCACCCCTACCTGTTCCTGGTGTGCGTGGCCGCGGCCTGGCAGCGCACCCACTGACCTGATGCACTGAGGGGGTGCCGGACCGGCTCACCTACCTCGACCACGCCGCCACCACGCCCCTGCGCCCGGAGGCGGCGGCGGCCATGGCCCCGTGGCTGGGCGACCGCTTCGGCAACCCGTCCGGCGCCCATCGGGTGGCCCGCGCCGCCCGCCAGGCGGTGGACGAGGCCCGCGACGTCGTGGCCGCCGCGGTCGGATGCCGGCCGGGGGACGTGGTGTTCACCGGCGGCGGCACCGAGGCCGACAACCTGGCCGTCCTCGGCGTCCACGCCGCCCGGCCCGGGCCGGTGCTGTGCAGCGCCGTCGAGCACGAGGCCGTGCTGGTCCCGGTGGCCGCGGCCGGCGGGCGCACCGTGGGCGTGGACGCCGCCGGCCGGCTCGACCTCGACGCCCTCGCCGGTGCGCTCGATCCGGACACGACGCTGGTGTCGGTCATGGCCGCCAACAACCAGGTCGGGACCGTGCAGCCGCTGCCCGACGTCGCCGAAGTCGTGCGCGAGCGAGCGCCGCACGCGGCCGTCCACGCCGATGCGGTCCAGGCCGCGACCTGGCTCGACCTGCCGCCGCTCCTGGCCGGGTCCGCCCTGGTCAGCCTCAGCTCGCACAAGGTCGGTGGCCCCCAGGGGGTGGGCGCGCTGGTGGTGCGGCAGGGGACCCCGCTGCGGGCCCGGGCGCTGGGCGGCGGGCAGGAGCGCGAGTTGCGCAGCGGCACCCACAACGTCGCCGGCATCGCCGGGTTCGCGGCGGCCCTGGCGGCCGTGCTGGCCAGCCGGGAGGCGACCGCCGCCCGGGTCCGTGCCCTGGCCGACCGGCTGGCGTCCGGCCTGGTGGCGACCGTGCCGGGGGCGACCGAGACCGTGCCCGACCGGGCGGCCCGCCTGCCCGGCCTGGTCCACCTGTGCATCCCCGGCATCGAGTCTGAGGCGCTGCTGTTCCTGCTCGACGACGCCGGCGTGTGCGCGTCGGCCGCATCGGCCTGCGCCAGCGGCGCCCACGAGGCGTCGCACGTGCTGGCGGCGATGGGCGTCCCGCCGTCACGGGGCGCCGGCGCGCTGCGGCTGTCGCTCGGCTGGTCGAGCACAGAGGCCGACGTCGACCATGCCCTGGCCGTGATCCCGGCCGCGGCCGCCCGGCTGCGGGGGGCGGCGGCGTGAGGGTCCTCGTCGCCATGTCCGGGGGCGTGGACTCGTCCGTGGCCGCCGCCCGCCTGGTGGCGGCGGGTCACGACGTCGTGGGCGTCACGATGAAGCTGTGGGGCGGCGAGTCGGACACCGGGTGCTGCTCGGTCAGCGACGTCGACGACGCCCGCCGGGTCGCCCAGCAGCTCGGCATCGCCCACCACACGTGGACCTTCACCGACGACTTCGAGCGCCACGTGGTCGGCCCGTACGTCGACGCCCACCGGCGGGGCGCCACCCCCAATCCGTGCGTCGAGTGCAACCGCCACCTCAAGTTCGACCGGCTGACCCGGCGGGCATGGGCCGTCGGGTTCGACGCCGTCGCCACCGGCCACCACGCCCGCATCGTCGAGCGGCCCGGCGGGACGCGGCGCCTGGCCCGGGGGGCCGACCGGGCCAAGGACCAGAGCTACGTCCTCTACATGCTCGACCAGGCGACGCTGGCCCGGACGCTGCTTCCCGTGGGGGAGACGTCGAAGGCCGAAGTGCGGGCCGAGGCCGCGGCGCTGGGGCTGCGCACGGCGGCCAAGCCGGACAGCCAGGACGTGTGCTTCGTGACCGCGGCCCGCGGGCGCCACGACTTCCTGGGGCACCGCATCCCGCTGCGCCGGGGCGTCGTGGTCGCCGGCGACGGGCGGGCGGTCGGCGAGGTCCCGGCCGTGGAGCTCGTGACCGTCGGGCAGCGCCGGGGCCTGGGCCTGCCGGGCGGCGGCGAGCCCCGTTACGCGGTGGCCGTCGACGTCCCGGGCGCCACCGTGCGGGTCGGCCCACAGGCCGAGCTGCTCGCCGAGTCGGTCACCCTCGGCGGCGTGACCTGGGCCGGCGGCCCGCGGGCGGAGCAGGTGGGCGCCCAGTGCAGCGCGCACGGGGCGGTCCGTCCGGCGACGGTCGAGCCGGCTCCCGGCGGGGGAGCGGTGATCCGCTTCGACCGCCCCGAGCGCCGGGTGGCCGCGGGCCAGGCGGTCGTCCTGTACGACGGCGACGAGGTCGTGGGCGGGGGCCTGGCGACCTGACAGCGGCGTGACATAGGTCACGGACTGAATCGTTCCGAAACTCTTGCGTACCGTAATAGCGAGGCGCAGGGTGGGGGCATGACCGACGCCGAGACCCTCGCTCCCGAGGCCGGTCAGGCCGACTCCCGCCGCTGGGTCGTCCTGGGCGTGATGTGCCTCAGCCTGCTGCTGATCGTGATGGACAACACGATCGTCAACGTGGCGCTCCCCACCATCCAGCAGGACCTCAACGCCACGACGAGCCAGCTCCAGTGGATCGTTGACGCCTACATCTTGGTCTTCGCCGGCCTGCTGCTCACGATGGGCTCGCTGGGCGACCGGTTCGGCCGGCGGGGGGCGCTCGCCCTCGGCCTGTTGATCATGGGCGGAGCCTCGATCCTGTCGTCCTTCGCCACCAGCGCGGACCACCTCATCGCCGCCCGCGCGGTCATGGGCGTCGGCGGTGCGCTGGTCATGCCGGCGACGCTGTCGATCATCACCAACGTCTTCACCGACCGGAAGGAGCGGGCCCAGGCCATCGCCATCTGGGCCGCGACGGCCGGCGCGGCCGTCGCCATCGGCCCGGTGACCGGCGGCTTCCTGCTCGAGCACTTCTGGTGGGGCTCGGTGTTCCTGGTCAACGTGCCGGTGGTGATCGTCGCCGTGGTGCTCGGCCAGCTGTACGTGCCGACCTCCCGGGACCCGTCGGCGCCGCCGGTCGACGTGCCGGGCGCGGTGCTGTCGATCACCGGCCTCGTTGCCCTGGTGTGGGCGATCATCGAGGGCCCCCAGGGCTGGACCGACCCCGCCGTGCTCGGGGCCTTCGCCCTGTCGGCCGTGCTGCTCGGCGCCTTCATGCTCTGGGAGCGCCGCACCCCCACGCCGATGCTGGACCTCAACTTCTTCCGCAACCCCCGGTTCAGTGCGGCGAGCGGGGCGCTCGGGCTCACGTTCTTCGCCATGTTCGGGTCCCTCTTCCTGCTGACGCAGTTCCTGCAGTCGGTGCTCGGCTACACGGCGTTGGAGGCGGGGGTCCGGCTGGTGCCGATGGCCGCCGTGCAGATGGTGGTGGCCCCGACGTCGGCCAAGATCGTCGAGCGGGTGGGCAGCAAGATCGTCGTGGCCACCGGCCTCACCATCGGCGCCATCGGCCTGCTCATCGCGAGCCGGCTGACCCCGGGCGCCTCGTACCCCGAGGTCCTGGTGTCGCTGGTCGTGCTGGCCGTCGGCCTGGCGCTGGTGATGCCGCCCGCCACCGAGTCGATCATGGGCTCCCTGCCGCTGGCCAAGGCGGGCGTCGGCTCGGCCGTCAACGACACGACCCGGGAGGTCGGCGGGGCACTGGGGGTGGCCGTCCTCGGCTCGATCATGGCCTCGACCTACCGGCCGCAGGTGAGCGACGCCATCGCCGGCGCCCCCATCCCGACCGAGGTGCGGGACGCGATCACCGACCAGGTCGGGGCCGCGATGCGGGCCGCGGCCGAGATCGGCGGCCCCCCCGGCCGGGCGTTGGCCGACGCCGCGTCCAAGGGCTTCGCCGACGGCATGAGCATCGCCTTCGTGGTCGGCGCCGCGGCGCTGGCGCTCGGGGCCCTCATCGTGGCCCTGTACCTGCCGGCCCGGGCCCACGACGACGTGCCCGAGCCGGCCACCGCCGGCGACGGCGCCGCCCCGGGTCGGGCGCCCGCCGATGCCGCGGCCGCGCCGGCCGACGCCCCCGCCGGCAACGGCGACGGCGCCGCCCCGGACGGCGAACCGGCGCCGGCCCCGGACTCGGCCGAGGTGCGATGACCGCCGCCCCCGGCGAGGCGACCGTCGAGCGCCGGCCCGGTCGTCCCCGCGACGCCCGGGCCGACGAGGCGATCATCCAGGCGTCGGTCGAGGTCCTGGCGGACAAGGGCCCGGCCGGCTTCACCGTCGACGAGGTGGCGGCGCGGGCCGGCTGCGGCAAGGCCACGATCTACCGGAGGTGGTCGTCCCGCGCCAGCCTGCTGCTGGAGACGGCGCACCGCATGGGCCTGGAGCCGGCGATCGTCGACACGGGCTCGGTCCGCGACGACCTGGTCGCGCTCATGGCCCAGTTCGGCACCAAGCTCAAGGACACCCCGGCCGGCCGCATCCTGCCGGGCGTCGTCGCCGAGGCCGCGGTCAACCCGGAGATGCGCCAGGTCCTCAGCCGCTTCGTCCGCGACCGCCGCGACCGCCCCCGCCAGGCCATCGTCCGCGGCGTCGAGCGCGGCGAGCTGCCCCCGGACACCGACGTCGAGCTCCTGCTCGACATCCTCGGCGGGTCCGTCTTCTACCGCGTCCTCGTCACTGGCGAGCGCGGCGACGAGGCCTTCGCCACGCGCCTGGTCGACCTGGTCCTGTCCTCGCTCACCTGATCCGCCGGCGGCGGGCCTCGGCGAGGACGCGGCCCGGGCGGCTGGGGGTGAAAAAGACGGCCTCGGCCTCGGTCAGCTCGGCCGGCGTGCCGCGGCGGGCCGCGGGGACCAGGGCGACCGGGGCGGTCAGGGCCAGCTCCACGGCGAGGCCGGCGGCGCCGGCGGTGAGGTCGAACGCGGTCGTGCCGGCCGCGGCCGCGGCCAGCGACCGGATCGTCTGGCGCCGGAACAGGACCGGCTCGGCCAGGGCCAGCGCGTCGTGGACGACCAGGCCGGCGGGCACGAACACCAGCCACCGCCTGGCCAGCGAGTGCAGCGACCGGGCGCCGAGCACGGCCAGCGGCACGCCGGCCGCCACGACCAGCGCACCTGCCACCCACTGGCCGGCCGCCAGCAGCACTGCGCCGACCCCCGGTGCCACCACCGCGAGCCACGCCAACTCGACCGGCCCCGCCAGGAGCGGAGCCGGCGTGCGGAGGGGCAACCGGCGCTCGTCGCCGTACGACGACCCGTCGACGAACACCTCGGCCGTCTCCGGGGCCAGGACGACCAGTGTCACCACCACGCCCGCCGCCACCGACACGATGCCGGCGGTCGGCCCGGTCCCGGCCACGACGGCGCTCACCGTCGCCGCCAGCGCGGCCGGCGCTGCCACCCGCAGCACGGTCAGGCTCACGGTCGACGGGACGAGAGCGGCGACCAGCGCCACGACCCAGCCGGCCCAGGCGCCCGCGCCCGCCACCCACCGTACGGGCGACGACGCGTCCGCCAGCGCGCCGGCGATCGCCGGGCCCGCCACCAGGGGCAGCGCCAGCCAGACGACGCGAACCGGCCACGGCGAGCGGGCCAGCGCGCTCATCCGCGCGCCCAGGCTCGGGCCGGCCGGGGCGGCGGAAGCGGGGGCGGCGCGGGGGTCCACGGCCCCGGAGATTTGCCGATGGCGTCGCCCGGTCGCTATTTCAGAGTCCTGACCGGCCGAGTGGGGGGTCCTTTGACCAACAGGGTGGAACCGCGGGTGGCGGGGCCATGAGGGAGGTTCTCCTCCCCATCGGGCTCGCGTCCACGATCGGCAGCCTGCCGCACGACGACGCCGCCGAGGCCGTCGCGTTCGTGCTCGACAGCCAGCCCCGCCTGCCCGCGGCGCCCTCGCTGCCGCGGCGGTCCGCGGTCGAGGGCATGATCCCGCAGGCGGCGTGGGGGATCGCGGGGGTCCAGGTCCTTCCGGACGGGTCGCTGCTGGTGGACGAGGGCGCGGTCGACCCCGACCTCCCGCCGGACGGCGGCATCCAGGGCGAGCCTTTCGTGGCTCTGCGGGCGTTCCTGCACGCGATCGCCGGGCGGGTCGCCCCGTTCAAGATCCAGCTCACGGGCCCCGTGACGCTCGGCCTGGCCCTCCACGCCGTCGGCGTCCCCGGGGACCGGGCCTTCGCGGTGGCGGGAAAGGCGGTCGACGCCCGCACCGCGGCGGTGCTCCGGGCCGCCCGCCGGGCCGCGCCGGGCGCCACGCCGCTCGTGTTCCTGGACGAGCCCGGCCTCACCGCCGCGCTCGACCCCGGGTTCCCCCTCGGCGTCGACGACACGGTCGACCTGGTGTCCTCGGCGCTGGCCGCCATCGAGGAGCGGGCCATTGCAGGCCTGCACTGCTGCGGCCGGGCCGACTGGCCGGTCGTCCTCCAGGCCGGCCCCCAGATGCTGTCGCTGCCGGTCGGCTCCGGCGCCACCGAGCACCCTGGCGCGTTCGCCGACTACCTGGAGCGGGGCGGCTGGCTCGCCTGGGGCGCGGTGCCCACCGACCGCCCGCTGGGCGAGACCCCGGACATCCTCTGGCGCCGCCTGGTCGGCGAGTGGGACGGCCTGGCCGAGGGCGGCTGCGAGCCCCGCCGGCTGGTCGAGCAGGCGCTCATCACCCCCGCGTGCGGCCTGGTGGGCATGGACGTCGCCCAGGCGGCCCACGTCGTCGACCTCACCGGCGTCCTGGCCCAGCGGGTCGAGGCCAAGGCGCTCGAGCTCGGACTGACGCTCGGGGCCTGACACCTCCACTCGGTACAGTCCGGGCATGGCCGACCAGGACATCGAGCGGCGGGCCGAGCAGCTGCGCACCGAGATCGCCGAGAACAACCGGCGCTACCACGAGCTCGACGACCCGGTCATCAGCGACGCCGAGTTCGACGAGCTGGTGCGGGAGCTGCGGTCCATCGAGGAGGAGTACCCCGAGCTCATCACCCCCGACTCGCCCACCCAGAAGGTGGGCGGGGCGCCGCAGGTCACGCTGTTCGCCCCGGTCGAGCACGGCGTGCCGATGATGAGCCTCGACAACGCCTTCGAGGAGTCCGAGCTGCGGGCCTGGGTCGAGCGGCTCCACCGGCGCCTGGCCGGCGCCCCGGCCGCCTCCGACGACGAGGGCTCGGACGAGGTCGGCTACGTGTGCGAGCTGAAGATCGACGGGCTGGCCATCTCGATCCGATACGAGGGCGGGCGCTTCGTGCGGGCCGCAACCCGGGGCGACGGCCGCACCGGCGAGGACGTCACCGCCAATGTCGCCACGATCGACCAGGTCCCCAAGGCGTTGGGGAAGGGCGCCCCCGACGTGGTGGAGGTCCGGGGCGAGGTCTACATGGCGCTGTCGGCGTTCGCGCGGCTCAACGAGCGGCAGGAGGCGGCGGAGCTCCGGCCGTTCGTCAATCCCCGCAACGCCGCGGCCGGCGCGCTGCGCCAGAAGGACCCCCGCATCACCGCCGAGCGTGAGCTGGCCCTGTGGTCGTACCAGCTGGGCGAGCTGGTCGGCGGCCCGGAGTTCACCAGCCACCACGAGACGCTGGACTGGCTGGCGTCGCTCGGCTTCCCGGTCAACCCGGAGATCCGCCGGGTCAACGGGCCCGACGAGGTGCTCGACTACAGCCTGCACTGGCAGCAGCACCGCCACGACCTCGACTACGAGATCGACGGCGCGGTGGTGAAGGTCGACGACCTGGCCCGCCGCACGCTGCTGGGCTCGACGTCGAAGGCGCCTCGCTGGGCGCTGGCGTACAAGTTCCCGCCCGAGGAGCGCACGACCCGGCTCGACGACATCCTCCTGTCGATCGGCCGGACCGGGCGGGCCACGCCGTACGCGGTGCTGGAGCCGGTGTTCGTCGGCGGCGTCACCGTCGGCCAGGCCACGCTTCACAACGAGGACCAGGTCCGCATCAAGGACGTCCGCCCGGGCGACCGCGTCATGGTGCGGCGGGCCGGCGACGTCATCCCCGAGGTGCTCGGTCCTGTCCTGGCCGACCGGCCGGAGGGCAGCGAGCCGTGGGTCTTCCCCACCACCTGCCCGTGCCCGATCGGCTCGACGCTGGTGCGCCCGGAGGGCGAGGCCGAGCACCGCTGCATCCACCCCGAGTGCCCGATCCAGCGCCAGGGGGCGATCGAGCACTTCGCCAGCCGGGGGGCGCTCGACATCGACGCCCTCGGGGGCAAGCGCATCGCGCAGCTGATCGAGGCCGGGATGGTGGCCAGCGTGGCCGACCTGTACTCGCTCGACTGGGACAAGGTGGAGGCCCTGGAGCGCATGGGCGCCCTCTCGGCCGCCAACCTGCGAGCCTCGGTCGAGGCGTCCCGGTCCCGGACGCTGGCCCGGCTGCTGGTGGGGCTCAACATCCGCCACCTCGGTCCCGCGGGGGCGGAGGCTCTGGCGGCGGCGTTCGGCGACCTCGACCGCATCATGGCGGCGTCCGAGGAGGCCCTGGCCGCGGCCGACGGGGTCGGGGCGGTCATCGCCACCTCGCTGCACACCTGGTTCGCCGACCCCGCCAACCGCGAGCTGATCGAGCGGCTGCGGGCCGCCGGCCTGAACCTCCGGGGCCCGCAGGGCGACGACAGCCGGCCCAAGGTGCTGGCCGGCATGAGCGTCGTCGTGACCGGCACGCTGGACGGCTTCAGCCGGGAGGAGGCCGAGGCCGCCATCAAGGACCGCGGCGGCAAGTCGCCGGGCAGCGTCTCCGGCAAGACCACGGCCGTCGTGGTGGGCGAGTCGCCCGGCGCTGCGAAGGTCACGAAGGCCGAGGAGCTGGGCGTGCCCGTGCTGGACGAGGCCGCGTTCCTGGCGCTGCTCGAGACCGGCGAGCTGCCTTCCTAGACCCGGGTCATACCACCTCGAAGCACCACGGGATGGTGCGGTCGTTGACGCCCCGCCCGTCCGAGATTCGCCAGATGATGGCGTTCACGCAGTTCTGGCCGGACTGCAACGCGTCGACCGTCTTCCCGTCGCCGGGGGTGTACATGATGAGACCGATCTCGGGGGTGACGGTCAGCTCGTCCTCCGGGATCTCGACCCCGTTGATCGCCAGCGTCCCCGCCCACCCGGTGACGAGGTCGATGCCCACGCTCGACTGCTGGGGCACCTGCGCGTCGCGGCGGGGGATCAGGTTCTCGACCACCTGCTGGTCGCCCTCGGACAGCACCGGGTCCTCGTCGTCGCCGAGCGAGGTGAAGGCGACGAACAAAAGCACGCCGGCCAGCGCCACCGCGGCAGCGGCCGCGATCTTGAACCGGGTGCTGTACGGCGAGGTCTGCGCCATGGCGACCGGCATCCTCGCACGGCCGGGCGCGCGTGCCGAATCCGGGGGTTGCCGCGGTCCGCGATCGGGTCGTCGTGCGGCGACGCAGTAGATTGTCCGCGTGGCCATGACCCGCATGACCGATCAGATCGGTCGTGTGCTGGGCGGGCGATACAGGCTCTTGTCCCCACTCGGCTCGGGGGCGTCGGCCCAGGTGTACCTGGCGGATGACGTCCGACTGCGGCGCCAAGTGGCGGTGAAGGTGCTGCATCCCGGCCTGGCCGACGACGAGTCGTTCCTCCGCCGCTTCCGGGCGGAGGCTCAGGCCACCGCGGCGCTGTCCCACCCGCACCTGCTGGCGGTCTTCGACTGGAGCGACGACGAGGTGCCGTACCTCGTCACCGAGTACCTGGGCGGCGGCAGCCTGCGGTCGATGCTCGACCGCGGCCACCGGCTCAGCTCCGCGCAGGCGCTGGTCATCGGCCTGGAGGCGGCCCGGGCGCTCGACTACGCCCACCGCCAGGGCTTCGTCCACCGCGACATCAAGCCCGCCAACCTGCTGTTCGGCGAGGACGCCCGGCTGCGGATCGCCGACTTCGGCCTGGCCCGCGCCATCGCCGAGGCGGGCTGGACCGAGCCGGCCGGCGCGGTGCTGGGCACGGCCCGCTACGCGTCGCCCGAGCAGGCTCGGGGCGAGTCGGTCGACGGGCGCAGCGACGTCTACTCGCTGGCGCTGGTGCTGACCGAGGCGGTCACCGGCCAGGTTCCCTTCACCACCGACACGACCATCGGCACGCTCATGGCCCGCCTCGACCGGGACATGGAGGTGCCCGATTCGCTCGGCCCGCTGGCGTCCGTCGTGCGGGACGCAGGGCGGCTCGACCCCGGGCAGCGCCTCGACGCCGCCGACCTCGGCAAGGGCCTGGTGGCGGCGGCCACCCAGCTCAAGCGGCCCGAGCCGCTGCCGCTCACGGGCACCGACGTCCCCGAGGCCGCCGAGGAGGACGAGCGCGACACCACGCTGCTCGGACCCTCCGCCCGCCGGACCCCGCCGCCGGCGGACCCGGGCGCGGCCACGACTGTCGTCGCCGGAGCCGCCGTCGCGGGCGCGACCGCCGGCGCGGCCGTCGCCTCACCACCCGGATCCGGTGCGACGGCCGTCGCCGACCGACCCCGGGTGCCGGGCGAGTTCACCGGGTCCGAGGCCACCAGCGTCATGGGTGGGCCGACGACCGTCCCGCCGCCCCCCGGCCCGCCGCCGGGCCCCCGGCCCTGGGACACCGGCAACCTCGAGCCCCGCCGTGGCCTGTCGGCCGGCGACCGCAGCGTCCGCCGGCTGATGCTCAGCGCCCTGGTGGTGGCGGCCGCCGTGGTGTTCGGCGTCGTGGGCGCGGCCTTGTACATGCAGGCCCAGGTCCCGTCGCACACGGTCCCGGCCACCCTGGTCGGCGCCCAGTTCGACGACGCCGTCAACGCCGTCGAGGACTTCGACTGGGAGGTCGAGGCCGAGCGGGTCCGCCAGGACGGCACCCAGCCGGGTCAGGTCCTGGCGTCGAAGCCCGCCGCCGGCGAGAGGCTCAAGGAGGGCAGCACCTTGACCCTCACCGTGTCCGACGGGCCCACCCTGGTGCCGGTGCCGCCGAACCTGCTCGGAATGACCGAGGACGACGCCCGGGCCGCACTCCAGGCCGTCGAGCTCGGGGTCTCGTTCGTGCCCGCCGAGGCCGGCGACGCCGAGGAGGGCACGGTCATCGGCTTCGCCGACTACCCGGGCGCCGCGCCGCCGGCCGAGGGCCTGCCCAAGGGCACGACGGTCAAGCTCCAGATCGCGACCGACGACGACATGGAGATCCCCGACCTGATCGGCGACGACTACCAGGACGCCGTCGCGGTGCTGGAGGACCTCGGCCTGTCGGTGCAGGTCGTGGGCCAGCGGCCCGAGGGCGACCAGGAGCCGGGCACCGTCATCGGCCTGGACCCCGGGGAGGGCACGGAGGTCGAGCCCGGGGCATCGGTGCGGGTGACCGTGGCCGTCGACCAGGTGGCGGTGCCGCAGGTGACGGGCATGACCATCGAGGAGGCGCGGGCCGAGGTCGAGCGGGCCGGCCTGACCGTCGGCAATGTCCTCGGACCGAACCGGGGCCGGGTGCTCTTCACCGCTCCCGGCGCCGGCAGCGAAGTCGACCTCGGCACGGCCGTCACCCTCATCACGAGACCCCGCGGCGACTGACAGAAAATTCTCAAGTTGGGTCTTGACCAGGGACCCTCTTGTAGGCGACTCTTCCCATGACCCGGAGCCCCCTCCGGGCCATCGGCCTCTCCCCATGCGGCCGAACACTTGACCTCGGGCTGAGGTTTTTCTGTGTCGGCTGTATGGCGAAAGCTGACATAGCTGTGAGCAGCGACTAAACTACGGAGCGTGCCGGGCCCGTTGGGGCGGTATGCCGGACGCGGTGTTCCCCAGCCGCCGCGATGAGGCTGCCGCCCCAGCAGGCTCGGCACACTTCACGTTTTGGCAGCTCAGACGGCCGGCATGGCAACGACAAAGGGCGCCCCGCAGGGCGCCCCTGCCGTTCTGGTGTCGGGCCGAGCGCCCTACTCGGTGATCTCCTGGATGCGCTTGGTCAGCTCGGGGTTCGGCGGCCCGCTCTGCAGGGCCATCGCCTTGGTCATGTCCCCCTGCAGCTTGATCTTGCCCGCCATGAACGCCTGCATGGCGGCCTGGGGGTTCGAGTCGACCATCATCGCCTTGGCCGTCTCGTAGTCGAGCGTCGCCGTCACGTCCGGCCCGTCGACGTGGCCGGTGTCGAGGACCAGCTCGCCGCTCGTCGTGTCCATGTGGGCGTCGACCGAGCTTTCGCCGAACGGCACGTCGGTGATCACGAGGTTCATCTTGACGGGCGCCGGAGCCGCGGCGGGGGAGTCGACCTCCGCCCGGACCTTGCGGGCTTCCTCGATCCACTCGTCGGACAGGAACTTGTAGGGCACGGGATCCTCCCTGGTCGCCGGCGAAGCGGCCGCATGCTAGCGCGGCGTTTGCAGCGCCGATGCAATGGTCCGGTGGGCGTCAGCCCCCGGCGGTGGTGGTGGTCGACTCGGTGCTCTCGGTCGTGTCGCTGGCGTCGGAGCTGCCCTCGCCGCCCGTGCCCGAACCGACGCAGTCGTCGAGGATGCTCTTCACGGTCTGCTCGGTGTCGCCGGGCAGGTCCTCGGGGTCGGAGGCGGACGCGACGTCGTTGAACAGGTCCTGGTCGTTGCCGAACTCGTCCTCGAAGCCGTCGCCCACGCAGTCGGCCTGGTCCTGGTCGAGGCCGGCGTCGGTCATGGCGTCGACGACGTCGCTGCGCTTGGCGTCGTTGCTGGCGCAGGCCGACAGGGTGAGCCCGGCGATGACGGCGAGCGCGACGACGCGATGACGGCGGATCATGGGATGGAACACCTCGTGGAGGGAACGGACCGGCTGAGGCTAGCGGGGCGTCACCCGGGGGTCACACCGGGCGGGCCCCTGACCCGGGATCAGACGGCCGGGGCCGCCGAGTAGCGCTGGCGCAGCGCCACGAGCGAGGTGCGAGCCACGTTCTCGTCGGAGGTGAGCATCCGGGCCACCAGCCGGGCGACGTAGCCGGACAGCTCGGCGAGCGACAGGTCGATGCGGCCGGTGCGGTGGAAGTGGCTGAACTGGCCCACCGTGCCGACGACCGCCAGGGCGAGCAGCTCGGCCGGCTCGTCCTGGGTGACCGTGCCGTCGCGCTGGCCGTCGACGATGAGCACCGACACGTCCTGGAGGTGCTGCTCGGTGCCCTGGCGCAGGACGTCGGACACGTTGCGGCCCTCGACCTCGAGCAGCGAGAAGAACGGCGCGTTCTCGGCCATGAACACCAGGCTGGCCACCGTGGCCTGGAGGATGCGAACGAGGGCGGGCGCGTCCTCGTCCATCGCCGCGGCCTGCTGGCGGCGCAGCCGCCGGCGGATCTCGGTCGCCAGCTCGCGGAACAGGGCTTCCTTGTTCTCGAAGTACCAGTAGAAGAGGCCCTTGGCCACGCCGGCCGCCTCGACGATGTCGACGACCCGCGTGGCGGCGTAGCCCTGCTCGGCAAAGAGCCGCGCGGCGGCGTCGAGCAGCTGCTGCTTGCGCTCGGCGCCCTGGGTGGTGAGCTGGCGATCGTTCATGGTGACTCCACCGACAGTGTGGCGACACTTGACCCGGGGGTCAATTGCTCGGAGCTAGGCTCAGCCGCCGTGCAGACATCTGACGGCAAAGAGATCATCGCCGGTTGCGAGCCGTGGTCGGCGGACGGCGGCCCCCACGGGGCGCTGGTCTTGCACGGCTTCACCGGGAACCCGCAGGGCCTCCGGGGCCTGGCCAAGGCGTTCGCGGCCGGGGGGTTCGCCGTGGAGCTGCCGCTGCTTCCGGGCCACGGCACCGCGGTCGACGACATGGTGACCACCCGGTGGGACGACTGGTCCGGCGCCGCCGAGGCGGCCTACCGGTCGCTGGCCGACCGCGTCGACAAGGTGGTCGTGGCGGGCCTGTCGATGGGCGGCACGCTGACGTGCTGGTTGGCCGAGCGCTACCCCGAGGTCGCCGGCATCGTGCTGGTCAACCCGGCGGTGGACGTGCCGGCGGAGATGCTCGGCCCCCTCCAGGAGATGGTGGACGGCGGCGTCGACCGCATCCCGGCCATCGGCAACGACGTGGCCGACCCCGAGGCGCGGGAGAAGGCCTACGACGCCACCCCGCTGGAGCCCCTGATCAGCCTGGGCGCCGCCGCGGCGCACGTCCGGGCCGACCTGCCGAAGATCGCCTGCCCGGCATTGATCCTCACGAGCCCCCAGGACCACGTGGTCGACCCGCTCAACAGCGAGATCGTCGCCGGCGCCGTCACCGGTCCGGTCGAGCGGATCACGCTCGAACGCAGCTACCACGTCGCCACACTGGACTACGACAAGGACCTGATCGAAGAGCGGGCGGTCGCCTTCGCCCGCCGCGTCACGGGGTGACCGAGCAGGACCAGTCGCCGAACTGGTCCTGTGACCCCGGCCCCGTCGCGACCAGGTGGTTGTCGAACCTGCACGTCCCGCCGGCGCCGTCGTAGGCACCGGTGCCCCCGGTGACCTCGACGGTGAAGGGCTCGCCATCGGTCGGCAGGTCGGCCGCACTGTCGAGCCAGCCGGTCAGGGTGTCGCCGGCGGCCGTGGTGATCACGACCGGGCCCTCCCCCCGCCACCGTTGCTCGCCGTCCAGCACTCCGCAGTAGGTGGCGTGCAGCGTCCACGGCTCGCCGCCGGCCGGCGTGAGAGTGAGGTCGAGCACGTGGTCGAGGTCGCACGCGCCGCCGGTGACCCGCACGAACGTCTCGTGGCCCTCGTACGTACCGGCCAGCGTCTCGGCCGCGGCCTCGGTGGGCTCGGACGGGGCGGTGCCACCGGTCGGCGCGAGGTCGGGCGTGGGCGGCGTCACCTCGGGCTCTGGCGCCGCGCCTTCCGGGAGGCGGAACCCGACGTGGGTCACGACCCGGTACGGCTCGTCTCCGGCGCGGACGACGATGTCGACGTCCGCGCCGCCCGGGGCGGGCACGAAGAGCGCCAGGGGGCCGCCCGCCCCGCCGCCCGGCGCCTGGACCGCCGCGTCCAGGCCGTCCACGCGGGCCCGGATGGCGAGGCCGGCACCGCCGAGATCGAACGTGCCATCGACGGCGAAGAACAGCCCGCCGTTCTCGGCGCGCACGTCGACGACGCTCAGCCCGTCGGTCGTGGCGCCGGCCACCACCCACAACGGCGCCGCGGGGCCACCGGCGTCGCGCAGCTCGACCCGGCCCCGGTAGTCGTCACCCGACGACCACGGCACGACGGCTTCCCGGCCGTCGTCGGTCACCGCCTCGCCGGGCGTCGCCCCCGGGGCGTACTCCGCGAGGTAGGCGGCCGCGGCCGAGTCCGGCGCGGCCAGCGTGGACGCCAGGTCGCCCGGGTCGGCGACGAGCTGCGCCAGCGCCTCCTCGCCGACCACCGGCCACACGACGCCCGCGTCCGGGACGCCCTCCCCGCCCGGGGACGAGGGACCGGTCGTCGTCCGGTCGGCGCCGTCGCCGCCGGCCCGGGCGATGGCCGCGCCGGCGACGACCACGACCGCCGCGGCCGCGGCGAGGAGGGCCCAGCCGCGGGGGCGGGTGGCTCGGGGCCCGGTGGGACGGGCAGCCGGCACAGGGGGCCGTGCCGGCCGGACGTCCCCCGCGCGCCGGGCGAGCATGGCGCGGAGCTCGGCCTCGAACGCCGCGTCGTCCAGGACGGGGGGGCTGGTCATCGGTCGATCTCCTTGCGCAGCTTGGCGAGCGCCCGGTGGACCGAGGTCCGGACCGTCGGCTCGCGGCAGCCGAGTGCGGTGGCGATCTCGGCGTCGGGCAGGTCGCACCAGAACCGCAGCACGACCGCCGCCCGCTGGCGGTCGGTGAGCGCGGCCAGGGCGTCCCACAGCTCGTCGGCGCCCAGCTCGGCGGGGTCGGGCGGGCGGGGCCTGCGGGCCCGCTCCAGGACCTGGCGCCGCCCGAGCGAGCGGCACCCGTTGACCACGGCGGTGCGGAGGTAGGGGAGCGGGTCGCGGACCCGGGCCCAGTGGCGCTGGGTCCGGACGAACGCGTCCTGCACCACCTCCTCGGCCCGGTCCGCCTGCCCCGACACCAGGTAGGCGAGCCGGACCAGGTCGTCGTAGTGCTGCTCGTACAGCCGCACCAGGTCGTCGTCCCAGCGGTCGACGGCGTCGGGCGTGTCCGGGGGCGCGGTGGCCATCGTGGAGGGGACGCCCGACGGGCGCCGGACGTTCCCCGCCTAGCATTGTCTCCCTATGGCGCAGATCACCCGCGACGACGTCGCGCACGTGGCCTCCCTGGCGCGGTTGACCCTCACCGACGCCGAGCTCGACATGTTCACCGAGCAGCTGGCCAAGGTCCTCGACCACGCCCGTGACGTCGAGGCCCTCGACGTGGCCGACGTGCCGCCGACGGCGCACCCGTACCCGCTCCAGAACGTGCTGCGCCCCGACGAGGAGCGCCCCTGCCTCGAGCGCGACGCCGTGCTGGACGCCGCGCCCGTGGTCGAGGACGGCCGGTTCCGGGTGCCGCCGGTGCTCGGGGAGGCACCGTGAGCGAGCGAAGCGAGCGAACCATGAGCACGGTGAGCTGCCCGGCCCGAAGGGCCGATCGGTCATCGGGCGCCCGAAGGGCGCACCGATGAGCGAGCCCAACCCCGGCACTGCGCTCGGCATCGCCGCCGCCGTGCGCTCGGGGGCCCGGCGGGCCGTCGAGGTGGTCGAGGAGCACCTGGCCACCATCGCCGCGCGGGACGGCGAGATCCACGCCTTCAACCTGGTCACCGCCGACCAGGCCCGCGACGCCGCCCTGGCGCTCGACCGCCGCGTCGCCGCCGGCGAGGACCCTGGCCCGCTGACCGGCGTGCCGGTGGCGCTCAAGGACAACCTGGCCACCGAGGGCGTGGCCACGACCTGCTCGTCCCGCATTCTCGAGGGCTGGCGCCCGCCGTACGACGCCACGGTGGTCCGCCGGCTGGTCGACGCCGGCGCGGTGATCGTGGGCAAGACGAACCTCGACGAGTTCGCCATGGGTAGCTCCACCGAGAACTCGGCGTTCGGTCCCACCCGCAACCCCCACGACACGTCCCGGGTCCCGGGCGGGTCCTCGGGCGGGTCGGCGGCCGCGGTGGCGGCCGGGTTCGCCCCGCTCGGCGTCGGGTCCGACACGGGCGGGTCGATCCGCCAGCCCGCGGCGCTGTGCGGGGTGGTGGGCATGAAACCGACCTACGGCGCGGTGTCCCGCTACGGGCTCGTGGCCTTCGCCAGCTCGCTCGACCAGATCGGCCCGCTGGCTCGCACGGTGAGCGACGCGGCCGCCCTGTACGAGGTCATCGCCGGCCACGACCCGATGGACGCCACGTCCATCCCCGAGCCGGTGCCGCCGGTCAGCGCCGGGCTCGGCGAGGGTGTGGCCGGCCTGCGGGTGGGGCTCGTCACCGAGCTGTGCGAGGCCGAGGGCATCGAGCCCGACGTGGTCGCCCGGGTCCGCCAGGCCGCTGAGGCGCTGGAGCACGCGGGGGCCAAGGTCGACGAGGCCTCGGTGCCCGCCGCCGTCTACGGGCTGTCGGCCTACTACCTCATCGCGCCGGCCGAGGCGTCGAGCAACCTGGCCCGCTACGACGGCGTCCGCTTCGGCCTGCGGGTCGACGCTCCCACCACCGGCGAGATGTACGACCGGACCCGGACCGAGGGGTTCGGTGCCGAGGTCAAGCGCCGGATCATGCTCGGGACCTACGCCCTCTCGGCGGGGTACTACGACGCCTTCTACGGCAAGGCCCAGAGGGTGCGGACGCTCATCCTGCGCGACTTCGCGGCCGCGTACGAGGACTTCGACGTGCTGCTCAGCCCCACGTCGCCGTCGACGGCGTTCCCGCTGGGGGCCAAGACGGCGGACCCGCTGACCATGTACCTGAACGACGTCTGCACGATTCCCTCCAACCTGGCCGGCCACCCGGCCATCTCGGTGCCGTACGGCACCGGGGACGACGGGCTGCCGGTCGGGGTGCACGTCATGGCGCCGGCCCTCGGCGAGGCGATCATGTTCCGGGTCGCGGCGGCGCTGGAGGCCGCGGCCCCGTAGTCCGAGGCGTCAGCCCAGGAGGTCGGCGGCGATCCGCCGGACCCGCTCGGGCCCGCTGATGGCGTCGATCTCCACGATCCGGCCGTCGACGACCGTGAAGCCCATGATCGAGAACGGCCGCCCGCCGACGGTGACGACCACGCCGGCGGCGCCGTTCACCAGCGCCGGGTGTAGCTGGGCGTGCGGCATGGCGAACGAGATCGCCTGACCCGCCACGGTCTGCGCGCCGCGGAGCACCCGGGACTCGCCCGGGCGCCAGTCGCCGAAGTCGGCCCGCAGCACGACGTCGGGGTCCAGCACCGCGACCAGGGCGTCGAAGTCGCCGCCCCGGGCCGCGGCGAAGAACGCGTCGACCACCGCCCGCTGGCGGGCGAGGTCGGCGTCGGGCGGGCGCAGGTCCGCCCCCTTGACCCGCCGCCGGGCTCGGCTGGCCAGCTGGCGGGCCGCGGCAGGCGACCGGCCGACCAGCCCGGCGATGTCCTCGAACGGCAGCCCGAACATGTCGTGGAGCACGAAGGCCAGCCGCTCGGCCGGCCCCATCGTGTCGAGCACGACCAGGAGCGCCAGACCGACCGAGTCGGCCAGCTCGGCTTCCTCGTCCGGTCCCAGCGCGCCCTCGGGGCTGACGACGGGATCGGGCACGTGGACGCCTGCCGCCTGCTCGCGGTGGGTCCGGCGGGCCCGCAGCACGTTGAGGCACACGCGGGCCAGGACGGTGGTCATCCAGCCACCCAGGTTCTCGACGCCGTCGGTGCCGGCCCGGCTGACCCGCACCCACGTGTCCTGGACCGCGTCGTCGGCCTCGGCCAGCGAGCCGAGCATGCGGTAGGCGACCGCCCGCAGTTGCGCCCGCTGCTCCTCGAAGCGCTCGGCCAGCCACTCGTTCTCGTCCATCGGTCACATCTTCCGGTCGGCGGGTGTCAACCAGATGACTCCCCACACAGCTCGGATGTGACAAGGAAGGCGCACACGATGACCACCCCCACAACCTCCCCCATCCTGGTGACCGGCGGCACGGGCACGCTCGGGCGCCTCGTCGTGGCCCGGCTGGTCGAGGCCGGGCACGCCGTGCGGGTGCTCAGCCGCCGCCCGGCTACCGCCGGCGACGACCGGCCGGGCGTCGAGCTCGTGGCCGGCGACCTGGCCGCGGACCAGGGGATCGACGCCGCGGTCGCCAATGTCGGCGTGATCCTGCACCTCGCCGGGACCAGCAAGGGCGATGGCGACAAGGCCCGCTCCCTCGTGCAGGCGGCGCGGCGGGCCGGCTCGCCCCATCTGGTCCACATCTCGGTCGTCGGCGCCGATCGGGTCCCGGTCACGTCGGCCGTCGATCGGGCGATGTTCGGCTACTTCGCCTCCAAGCTCGACGCCGAGCGGGAGGTCGCCGGGTCGGGGCTGCCGTGGACGACGCTGCGGGCCACCCAGTTCCACGAGCTCGTGCTCAGGGTGGCCGAGGGGCTGGCCCGGCTGCCGGTGGTGCCGGTCCCGTCCGGGTTCCGCTTCCAGCCGATCGCGGCCGCCGAGGTGGCGGACCGGCTGGTCTACCTGGCCCTCGGTGCCCCCGCCGGCCTGGTGCCGGACGTGGCGGGACCGGAGGTCCGGCGGCTGGACGACCTGGTCCGGGCCTACCTCCGGTCGCGGGGCAAGCGGCGGCCGTTCGTGCCGATGCCCGTCTTCGGCGGCGCCGCCCGGGCGGTCCGGGACGGCGCGATCCTCGCCCCGGACCGGGCCGTCGGCCGCCAGACCTGGGACGAGTTCCTCGCCCCGGTGCCCGCCACCGTCTAGCCCGCGGGCGTCGGGCCGACCCGCCAGACGCCGTCGCCGAGCGGGGTCACGGCGAGGCCCCGCTCGGCGAGGTCGCGGGCCAGGCGCCGGGCGCCGGTGTAGAGCGCCGGTGCGGAGACGCCCAGGCTCCCGGCCGCCACCGCCACCGGCCCCGAGGCGGACGAGAAGTAGTCGGCGACGTCGTCGGGCGTCACCTGATCGGCCACGACCAGGTTGCGCTCGTCGCCGATGCCCTCGCCGAGCAGGTAGTACCAGAGGTACTCGCTGTCGTTGTAGTCGTCGGTGAGCAGGACGGCGCCGCTGCCCGCAGCGTCGATCGTCCGCTCGGTCCGCTCGGCGACCGCCACCTCGCCCCGCTGGCTCGACCCGGACCGGTTCCCGGCGGCGAACAACACGACGACGACGGCGAGGGCGCCGGCCCCCGCTCTCAGAGCCCACGGAGACCCCCACGGCCGGGCCTCGAGCCAGCGGGCAGCGCCCTCCAGGCCTATGCCGAGGAACGCCGCCAACGGGAAGAACAGCGGCAGGAAGAAGACGACCAGATCGGGCACGTCGTAGTTGAGGACGTAGACCGCCGTGCCCACGGCGAGCAGCGCGAGGTGAACGGCCACGGCCCGCTGGGCCGCGGGGAGCCGCCAGAGGCCGCGCACGATCCCGGCGGCCATGGGCACGAGCAGCACCGAGTACTCCAGCCCCAGGTAGTCGAGCACGAGTGGCACCCGGTCCACCACCAGCGCCCGGGGGCCGAAGGCGAACATCGCGTCCTTGAAGTCGCCGCCCGTGACGTAGCCCGCGAGGTCGCCGAGTGAGTCGATCTGCGCCTCGCGGTAGGGCGCGACGTCGCTCAGGTGCACGAGGTAGAGGTACTGGCTCGCCCCCAGCAGCGCGGCGGCGGCCACGAAGGCGGCGTTGCCCCAGGTCAGCGCGCGGCGGCGGTCGGACCACACGATCCAGGCCACGCCCGGCAGGGCCACGATCGCCGTGAGGTGGTTCCCGAACGACAGGGCATAGAGGCCGAGGCCGGCCAGCAGCCAGCCGTTGGCGGCCCCGGTCCGCCAGTGGGCCAGGCACGCCGTCACGGTGACCAGGAACAGGACGTGCAGCATGTAGACCTCGGCCACCACGGCCTGGGACCAGAACGTACCGCTGAACGCGAACACCAGCGCGGTCGCCGCCGCCACCGCCGGGCGCACGGCGAGGATGCGCAGCAGGAGGTACACCACGCCGACCGCCGCCGCGCCCAGCACCGCCGAGAGCAGGTTCACACGCCAGGCCGCCGACCCGAACGGCACGACCGTCACCCACGCCTGGTCGAGGGCGACGTAGAGGGGGTAGCCGGTCGCGTGCGGCACCCCGCCGACGACGCCCAGCATCTGCCACTTCGCCGTGTCGCCGGAGTAGCCGGTCCCGGGGAGCAGCGTGACGGCGTACGCCACCAGGGCGAGCGCGCCCACACCCACCGCGACCAGGGCATCCGTCCGACGCGACGTGGGGGACACGGGTGCAGCGTCCTGGCGGCGGTCGGCCCGGTGGGCCGCTAGGGCCGCCAGTCGGCGCTCCCGACGAGGTCGGTCCACGAGCCGGCGGCGGTGTCGCGGGCGCTCATCTCGGCGGGCGGCAGCGGCCAGGAGATCCGCAGGTCGGGGTCGTCGTAGCGCACGGCGCGGTCTTCGCTAGGGTCGTGCTCCCGGTCGATCCGGTAGCAGACGTCGGCCAGCTCGGTCAGGACCTGGAAGCCGTGCAGCAGGCCAGAAGGGATGTAGACGTGCAGGAACTGCTCGTCGTCGAGGCGGAAGGCCTCGTGGCGGCCGAACGTCGGCGACCCGGGCCGGGCGTCGACCACGACGTCGTGGATCGCACCGCGGGCGCAGCGCACGAGCTTCGCCTCGCCCCGCCCCGCCCGGGTGTGGAGGCCGCGGAGGGTGCCGACGCCCGAGCGCGACTGCGAGTCCTGCACGAACGCGGCGTCGATGCCGTGCTCTCTCGCCACCGCAGCGTCGAACGTGCGCGTGAAGAAGCCCCGGTGGTCGCGGTGGGGGGAGGGCGCGAACACGAGCACGCCCGCCAGCGACGTCGTCCGCACCTGCACCCGGTCATCATGGCAGGCCCGCTGCCGAGGGCGATCCCGTGACGGACGCGTATCACTGCCGGTCCTGTCGCGCCACCGACGGGGAGGTCGTGCTCGACCTGGGCCGGCAGCCGGCGTCCGACTACTTCCCTCCCGCCGGCGACCCCGGCCCCGACCCCGCCTATCCGCTGCAGATGTGGCTGTGCGCCGCCTGCGGGCTGGCGCAGCTGCTGGTCGACCCGACCGTGCCGGAGGAGCCGCGGGCCACCGAGCCGGCCGCGCTGGTCGAGCAGGCGGCCGACGCGGTCGGCCGGGTCGCGGCGGCCGGCTGGCTGCCCGCGGGCCGGCGGGCCGCCGAGTACGGCAGCCCCCACGGCGGCTCGTGGCTGGACCTACTGGCCCGGCGGGGGCTGACGGTGGCGGGCGACGGGGCGGAGGCCGACGTCGTGCTCGACTGCTTCGGGCTGATGCACAGCCCCGACCAGGCGGCGGCGCTGGCCGAGCGTGTGGCG
>DASRJM010000223.1:0-9266 GCA_035649475.1 Acidimicrobiales bacterium | reverse complement strand
GGTCTTCATCCCGCTGACGATGCTGTGCCGCGACCGGTGCGGCTACTGCACCTTCGCGCAGCCGCCGGCCCGGCTCGACAAGGCGTACCTCTCCCCCGACGACGTACTCGCGATCGCCTCCGCCGGCGCCCGGGCGGGTTGCCACGAGGCCCTGTTCACGCTGGGCGAGCGACCCGAGGAGCGCTACCCCGCCGCCGCCGGGTGGCTGGCCGAGCACGGCTACGAGTCGACGGTCCACTACCTGGCCGAGATGTGCCGCCTCGTGCTCGACCGGACGGGGCTGCTCCCCCACGCCAACGCCGGCGCCCTGCACGAGGACGAGCTGGCCGCCCTCCGGCCCGTGGCGCCGAGCCAGGGGATGATGATCGAGACGCTGCGGGCCGACCTCGCCGCCCACCGCGGCTCCCCCGACAAGACGCCCGAGCGGCGGCTGGCCACGCTGGAGGCGGCCGGGCGCCTCGGCATCCCGTTCACCACCGGCATCCTCGTCGGCATCGGCGAGACCCGGGAGGACCGCCTGGCGGGCCTCGAGGCCATCGCCGCCGCCCACCGCCGCCACGGCCACGTGCAGGAGGTGATCGTCCAGAACTTCCTGCCCAAGCCGGGCACGGCCATGCACGCCGCGCCCCCCTGCCCGCCGGGCGAGCACATGGAGGCGATCGCCCTGGCCCGGCTGGTCCTCCCGCCGGACGTCCACGTCCAGGCCCCGCCCAACCTGGCCGACGACTTCGGCGTGCTGCTCGATGCCGGCATCGACGACTGGGGCGGCGTGTCGCCGGTGACCGCCGACCACGTGAACCCGGAGCGGCCCTGGCCTGCACTCGACCGGCTGCGGGCGGTCACCGAGGCCCGGGGCTTCGCCCTGGCCCCCCGGCTCACCATCTACCCGGAGTTCGTGGGCGACCCCGCCCGCTGGCTCGACCCCGCGCTCGTGTTCCCGGTCGGCGACCGTGCCGACGCCGAGGGGCTCGGCCGCGACGATCCCGGGGCCGTGTTCCCCGAGCGCACGATGGAGAACGCGAAGGCGGGCACCGGGGCCGAGATCCTGCTGACGGGCGTCCGTTCCACCGCCTGGTACTCGGGCGCCGACGCCGAGCCCCCCACGATCGTCCCCGGGCCCCGGGGCGCGGTGCGGGGCCGGGTGGCCGAGGTGCTGGCCGGGGTGCGGGACGGGCAGACGGTGGGCGAGGGCGAGATCGTGGACCTGTTCGCCGCCCGGGGGCCCGAGGTGGTGGCGGTGGCCGAGGTGGCCGACGAGCTGCGCCGGGAGGCGGTGGGCGACACGGTCACCTACGTCCGCAACCGCAACATCAACTACACGAACGTCTGCACGTTCAAGTGCCGGTTCTGTGGGTTCTCCAAGGGGCCGCTGTCGCTGAACCTGCGGGGCACGCCCTACCTGCTCACGCTCGACGACATCGCCGAGCGGTCCCGGGAGGCGTGGGAGCGGGGCGCCACCGAGGTGTGCCTCCAGGGCGGCATCCACCCCGACTTCGACGGCGACTACTACATCGACGTCGCTCGGGCCGTGAAGGCGGCGGTGCCGGAGATCCACGTCCACGGGTTCACGGCCCTGGAGGTCACCGAGGGCGCCCGCCGGCTGGGCGAACCGCTCGACGCCTACCTGCGCCGGCTCATGGACGCCGGCCTGCGATCGCTGCCCGGCACCGCGGCCGAGATCCTCGACGACCCGGTGCGCGAGATCCTCTGCCCGGACAAGATCACGACCGACGAGTGGCTGGAGTGCCACCGGGTCGCCCACCGCGTGGGCTTGCGCTCCAACGTGACGATCATGTTCGGGGCGGTGGAGTCGCCCCGGTCGTGGGCCCGCCACATCCTGCGCACCCGGGCGCTGCAGGCCGAGACGGGCGGCTTCACCGAGTTCGTCGGCCTGCCGTTCGTCCACATGGCCGCCCCGATCTACCTGCAGCGCAAAGCCCGCCGGGGCCCGACGTTCCGCGAGGTACTGCTCATGCACGCGGTGGCCCGCATCGCCTACCGGGGGCTCATCGACAACGTGCAGTTCTCGTGGGTGAAGCTGGGGTCCGGCGCCGCGGTCCAGCTGCTGCGGGCCGGCTGCAACGACCTCGGCGGCACGCTGATGGACGAGAACATCTCCCGGGCCGCCGGCGCCACCCACGGCCAGGAGATGACGCCCGAGGGCTTCGCGGAGATGATCGCCCCGCTGGGGCGCACCCTGGCCGAGCGGACGACGCTCTACGCTCCGGTCGAGGGGTTGCCGACCCCCGCCTGACGGCAGCTCTGTCCGGGGACCGGATGACCTACCACCTCGGTGTCGACGTCGGCACCACCTACACCGCGGCCGCGGTCGGCCGTCACACGCGGGCCGAGGCCGTGGGGCTGGGCACCCGCAGCGTGTCGGTGCCGACCATCGTCTCCATGGCCGACGAGCAGTTCCTGGTGGGCGAGCCCGCCGCCCGCCGGGCGATCACCGATCCGCAGCGCGTGGCCCGCGAGTTCAAGCGCCGGGTCGGCGACCCGACGCCGCTGCTGCTGGGCGGGTCGCCGCTGGCGGCCGAGCTGCTCATGGCCCGGGTCGTGCGCTGGGTGGTGGACCAGGTGGCGGTGACCGAGGGCGAGCCGCCGTCCTCGCTGGCCGTCACTCACCCGGCCAACTGGGGCGAGTTCAAGCTCGACCTGCTGTGCCAGGCACTGCGCCACGCCGGCGTCCCCGCCGACCACCTGGTGCCGGAGCCGGTGGCCGCGGCGACGTCCTACGACGACCTGGCCGAGGGCGGGGAGGTGACGTTCCAGGACTTCAGCGCCGCGTGGAGCGCCGCCGACGTGCCGCCGAACGATCCGACCCTCCAGACGTTCCTGACCGCGTTCTTCGGGTGCGCCACGCGCGGCGGCTGATCACCACCACTCCTCGTCGAGGCGGGCCTCGATCGAGCGGACGTTGTCCCGGGTGCAGGCCGCGCACAGGTACTGCACGCCCCGCTCCGACGTGGCCAGCGACCAGCCCTCGGGCAGGCCGCCGTCGGGGGCCTCGGCCGTGGCGCCGCAGCGGGCGCAGGTCGGGTCGGTCGCCATGTTCCGAGCATGGCAGCCATCTGCGAGGCTGGGCACACCATGGACCGAGAGCTCGTACGCGCACTGCTCGACGAGGCCGGCGCCACCCGCAACCGGGACGTGCTGGCCGACATCCTCCGGACCGCCTACGACCTGGCCGGCGACGACGCCGACCGGCTCGACCTGAAGATCACCCGCGATGCGCTACGGGAGATGCGCACGGCCTACCTGCTGTTCGCCCCCTATCGCGACGTGCGCAAGGTGACGGTGTTCGGCTCGGCCCGCACGCTCAGCACCGACCCGCTCTACGCCCACGCCCGCAACCTGGCGTCCGAGCTGGCCGAGTCCGGCTGGATGGTGGTGACCGGGGCCGGCCCCGGGATCATGGCGGCCGCCACCGAGGGCGCCGGGTCCCACCGCAGCCTGGGCGTCACGATCAGGCTGCCGTTCGAGGAGACGACGGTCGGGCCGCTGTCGGGCTCCGACCGGGTCGTCAGCATGAAGTACTTCTTCACCCGCAAGCTGATGCTGATGAAGGAGTCGAGCGGCTTCGTCTCCCTCCCCGGCGGCTTCGGCACGCTGGACGAGACGCTGGAGCTGCTCACCCTGATGCAGACGGGCAAGGCCACGCCCGCCCCTGTCGTGCTGCTCGACGTGCCCGGCCAGACGTACTGGGAGGGCTGGGAGGCCTTCGTGCGGGACGAGCTGGTCGGTCCGGGCTGGGTCTCGCCCCACGACGTGAACCTCTACACGGTGACCGACGACGTCGACGAGGCGGTCGCCGCCATCCGCGGCTTCTGGCGCAACTACCAGGGCCTGCGCTGGGTGGGCGACCGGCTGGTGATACGTCTGCGGGCCGAGCCCACGGACGCCGAGGCGGCCAAGCTGTCCGACGAGTTCGTCGACCTGGCCGACGGCCCGATCGAGAAGACGGGCCCGCTGCCGCCCGAGGTGGCCGACGACGACCAGCCGGAGCTCCCCCGCCTGGTCCTGACGTTCGACGTGCGCAAGGGCGGCCGCTTCCGGGAGCTGATCCGGGCCATCAACGCCCTGGACACCGCCCCGCCCCTGTAGCGGCGTGCGTCTTATGCTGCGCGCCATGTCGGGCACCTTCCTGGACATCATCCCCGTGATCCCCTACCGGGACATCCGTGCCGGCCACGACTTCCTGGTGGACGTGCTGTCGTTCTCCCCCGGCGGCGTCGAGGAGGACAGCGACGGCAACGTCGTCCACGGCGAGGTGCGGGCCGGTGACCGCCGCATCTGGCTGCACGCGGCCCAGACCCAGCTCGCCCCGCCGGGCGACTCCGGTACCGCATCTGCGGGCCTCGTCGTGCAGGTGGCGGACGTCGACGCGCACTTCGCCCGCGCGCAGGAGCACGGGGCCCACATCGTGCGCGAACCCACCGACCAGGACTACGGGCAGCGCGAGTACGGCGTGCTGGACCCCGAGGGTCATCCCTGGTACTTCGCCACGCCGTTCGCCCGACCCGCCGGTCGGTGACGTGACGGGGCGCTCAGGCGCTCACGTCGACGTCGTCGGGCTCGCGGAGGATGCCGATCGCCTTCTCCACCGCCCGGCGGGCCCGGGTCAGCCGGCGCTCGTCGACCGGCAGCTCGGTGCCGCCGGCGTCGATCGACTCGCGCAGGCGCTCGAGGGCGAGGTCGGCCAACTCATCGCTGATGCTCTCGAGCCGCTGGCGGATGTCGTCGAACTCCCCGGCCACGGCCGTCAGGCTACCTGCGCCCCAGTAGCGTGACCGTGATGGCCGCCCCGCCGCCCGACCTCCACGAGTGGGTCACCTTCGACGCCGCCGACGAGCCCCGCACGTTCGCCTTCGACGTCACGTTCCTGACCAGCCCGTGGCGCTGCATCTACGGCGGCGGCTGCCAGGGCGTGCTGACGGCGGCGGCGCCCGACCTCGAGCAGGGCTGCTGCAGCTACGGCGCCCACCTCATCGACGAGGACGACGCCAACGCCGTGCTCAGCGCGGCTGAGCGGCTGACCGGCGAGCAGTGGCAGCACCGCCGGCTCGCTGTCCGCCGGGGTGGACCGATCCGCCGTGACCGCAACGGCACCCTGGTCACCCGGCTGGTGGGCGAGGCCTGCATCTTCCTCAACCGCCCCGGGTTCGCGGGCGGCGCCGGCTGCGCCCTGCACAGGGCGGCGCTGGAGGCCGGCGAGCGGCCGCTCGACTGGAAGCCCGATGTGTGCTGGCAGCTCCCGCTACGCCTCGTCGAGTCGACCGACGAGACGACCGGCCAGGTCACCGCCACCCTGCGGGAGTGGAGGCGGCGCGACTGGGGCGCGGGCGGGCTCGACTTCCACTGGTGGTGCACCGAGGCGCCCGAGGCCTTCACCGCCCACGAGCCCGTCTACGTCACGCTCCGGGACGAGATCGTCGAGCTCGTCGGCCAGTGGGCGTACGACCGGCTGGTGGCGCACGTCGAGGCCGAAGGCGGGGCGCGCCCGTCGGAGCGGTTCCTGCCTCACCCAGCACTTCGGCGACGCTGACGGGCAGCGGCGCCTGGGAGGAGCTCGCTAGTCGTCGTCCTCGGCGGAGTCGGCCATGCACCAGGTCGCATGGTCCTCACCGGGCTCGGCCCCGCACTCGGGGCACGGCTCGGCATCCGCCGGATCGAAGATTGCTGTGAGATCGAGGTCATTGCTGCGCTTGAGAGCGCGCGCCTCCTCGAATCGTCGATGTCGACCCTTCTTCACGGGCCAGCTCCCACGTAGGTTGCGTTCGGCGGGAAAGTGTATCGCCGGTCTGACCGGCCGATGGTCCCCGGCAGCATGCCACTCGGGGCGTCCCGACCCATTTCCTATCACGTCCACGCCGGAAAGCGCACGCGGAGGTCCCCTACAGTCGGCCCCGTGACCGCACCGTGGTGGCAAACGGCCGTCTTCTACCAGATCTATCCCCGATCCTTCGCGACCAGCCGCCCATCCGCCACGGGCAACCTGGCCGGCATCGCCGCCCACCTCGACCACCTCTCGTGGCTGGGCGTCGACGCCGTCTGGCTGTCGCCGTTCTACCCGTCGCCGCAGGCCGACTTCGGCTACGACGTGAGCGACCACACCGACGTCGACCCCGTCTACGGCGACCTGGCCGACTTCGACGCCCTCCTCGCGGGGTGCCACGAGCGCGGGCTCAAGCTCCTGGTCGACCTGGTCCCCAACCACACCTCGGACCAGCACCCCTGGTTCCTGGCGGCCCGCTCCCGCCGCGACGATCCGCATCGGGACTGGTACATCTGGCGCGACGGCTCCCCGGACACCCCGCCCAACAACTGGCGCGCGGCGTTCATCCACCAGCCGGCCTGGACCTGGGACGAGGCCACCGAGCAGTGGTACCTGCACCTGTTCCTCCCCCAGCAGCCCGACCTCAACTGGGCGAACCCGGAGGTGGTCGAGGCCATGCACGGGGTCATGCGCTTCTGGCTCGACCGGGGCGTCGACGGGTTCCGCATCGACGTCGTCCACGGTGTCGGCAAGGCCCCGGGCCTGCCCGACGACCCGCCGGACACGACGCTGCCCCACGCCACGCTCAACGACACGGCCGAGAACCACGAGGTCATCCGCGGGATGCGCCGGGTGGTCGACGAGTACCCCGGCGACCGGCTGATCCTCGGCGAGGTGTACCTGCTGGACACCCGCAAGGTCGCCACCTACTACGGCCACGCGGACGAGTTGCAGCTGGCGTTCAACTTCCCGCCGCTCTACACGCCGTGGGACGCCCGCCGGTGGCGGGACCAGATCGCCGACGCCGAGCGCTGGATCGAGGCCCGGGGCGGCTGGCCGACCTGGGTCCTGTCCAACCACGACAACGCCCGCCACCGCACCCGCTACGGGTCCGAGGCCCGGGCGCGGGCGGCGCTGTTCCTGCTGCTGGGGCTGCGGGGGTCGCCGGTGCTCTTCGCCGGCGAGGAGCTGGGCCTGGAGGACGCGTACGTGCCGCCCGAGCGGGTCGTCGACCCCGGGGGGCGGGACGGCTGCCGGGCGCCGATCCCGTGGACACCCGAGCCCGATCACGGCTGGGGCGTGACCGACCCGTGGCTGCCGTGGCCGCCTGATCCTTCCGGGCGCAACGTGACCACCCAGGCGGCCGACCCGGGCTCCGTGGCCCACCTGTACCGGCGCCTGCTGGCGGCCCGGGAGGCGTCACCGGCCCTCCAGCTGGGCGACCAGACCCGGCTGGACGCCCCGCCGCCCGTGGTGGCCTGGCGGCGGACCTCGCCGGAGGGCGTCGGGGGCGACCGGGTGGTGGCGATCAACATGGGCACGGATCCGGTCACGATGGACCTGAGCGGCAAGGTGCTCGCGTCGAGCGACGGGGCCGGCGAGGGTGAGGCGTTCGCCGGGACCCTGGCGGGCGACACGGCGGTGCTGCTGGAGCCGTGACTGGCCGAGCCGTCAGCTCGGGGGCGGCTGGTGGGAGCGGGCCTCCAGCACCAGGCCGCCCTCGCCGTCGAAGGCGATGGCGGCGTTGCCCTTCAGCAGGTCCTGGACCGGCCGGCCGGCCACGTCGGCCCGCCAGCCGGTGAGCAGCCGCGAGGTGCCGTCCTCCCGCACCAGGGCCTCGATGTCGGCCCGGGTGGCGACGAGCGAGGCGTCGAGGTCGGCCTCCCGGCTGAGCTGGCTCACCCACGCCGACGCCAGCGTGACGGCAGGCCGGTTCGTGGAGTCGACGCCCTCCCGGGGCGGCAGCGCCAGCTCGTCCTCCCGCAGCTCCATGCCGGCCTTGACCGCCACCAGCAGCTCCTCGGCGGCGCCGCCCCGCAGGTGGCGGCCGTCGAGCCCTCGGACCCGCGCCAGGTCGCCCCGGCTGCGGGGCGGCCGCTCGGCGATGGCCACGACGGCGAGGTCGGGCAGCACGTGGCGCACCGGGCGGTCCAGCTGGCGCGCCCGCCGCTCGCGCCAGGCCGACACCGCCTGGCCAACGCCCCGGGCGCGACCCTTCAGGCGGCGGGCCTCCTTGATCCTCCACCAGGCCACGTCGGGGTCGAACGGCTCGCCGTGGCGGCGGCGCAGCCCGTCGCACTCGGCGACCGCCCACCCGGTGCGGCCCCGGCCGTCGAGCTCGGTCCGCAGGGAGTCCCACAGGTCGTCGAGGTGCGCGACGTCGGCGGCCGCGTAGGCCAGCGCCTCGTTGCCGAGCGGGCGGCGCAGCCAGTCGGTCAGCCGGTCCGCCTTGGGCAGGACGAGGCCGAGGCGGCGCTGGAGCAGCACGCCGAGCCCCGGGGAGCCGAGCCCGACGAACCCGGCCGCCACCTGCGTGTCCACGAGGTGGCGGGGCCCGATGCCGCAGGCCCGCTCGAGGATCTCCAGGTCCTGGCTGGCGGCGTGCATGATGCACACGGTGTCGCTGTCGAGCAGGGCCCGCAGCGGGGCCACGTCGACGGCCAGCGGGTCGACCACGACGACGTCGCCGCCGGCGGCCAGCTGCAGAGCGGCCAGCTGGGCGAAGTAGGTGCGCTCGCGGTGGAACTCGGTGTCGAGCGCGAACGTCGTGCCCGACGCCGCAGTCTCGACGAAGGCGTCGAACGTCCGCTGGTCGTCGACCCAGCGGTAGGCGGGTGGGCCGGGCGAGGCCGTTACGGCTCCAACCCGGTCGAGTACGGGAGGCCCGCGTCGACCCACGCGTTGGTCCCGCCGGCCACGTTGACGGCGTCGATGCCCTGCGCCCGGTAGAACTCGGCGGCCCGGAGGCTGCGGGCGCCCTTGGCGCAGATGACGTAGACGGTCCCGTCGGTCGGCACGTCGGCGAGCCGGTCCGGCACCGTCGCCAGGGGCACGAGCGTGGCTCCGGGGACGTGGGCGGCCGTGTACTCGTCGGGCTCGCGCACGTCGATGAGCGCCGCGCCGCCCTCGCGCGCGCGGGCCAGCCCCGCCACGTCGATCTCGGGCACGTCCATGGCGTCGCAGGCTAGTGCGCCGGGACGGATTTCTACGCGGGGTCCCCGGTCCGGCGCGTGACCGCGCGCAGAACGTCAAGATCGGCGGGCGTGTCGGCGTCCGCCACGGCGCTCGGCGCCATCGCCACGTCCACGACGCGCAGTGCGGCGGCGGCCACCGCGGCGTGGACCGCCCGCTCACCAGCCGCGAAGGCGGCAGCCAGCGGCGCGGCGGCGCTCGCCCGCCACGCGGCGTGCATCCACTGGCGGCGCCCGCCCGCCACCGGCACGGCCACGTCGCCCTCGAGTGCGGCGTCGAGCGCGGCCACGGTGGC
>DASRJM010000222.1:0-48498 GCA_035649475.1 Acidimicrobiales bacterium | reverse complement strand
GGCCTGAGAACGCAGAGTCAGCGGCGGATGACGACGAACCGTAGGCCCTGGTCAGGGGCCGTTCGCAGGGGTTCGTGGGAGTGCCTGAGGATCGGTGTGCGGAGCGGGTGGGATTCGAACCCACGGATCCCGGAGGATCGGCAGTTTTCAAGACTGCTGCCTTCGTCCACTCGGCCACCGCTCCCTGGAGGGAAGGGTAGCTACAGGATCTCGCTGCGGAGCTGCTCGACCCACTCCCTGGCGTCGCGCCAGGCGGCTTCGGCTTCGCGGCGGCGGGCGGGGCCGTGCTCGCCGGCGGCCGGGTACGAGCCGAGGAACTTCACGTCCTCCACCTTGGACTTCAGATCCCGCAGGCAGTCGGCCACCACCTCGTCGCCGATGTGGCCCTCCAGGTCGATCAGGAAGCAGTAGTGGCCCAGGCCCTTCTTGGTCGGCCGGGACTCCAGCTTGGTCAGGTTGATCGACCGGGCGGCGAACTCCTGGAGGATCGCGAGCAGCGAGCCGGGGCGGTCGGTGCGCTGGAAGATGACCACCGACGTCTTGTCGTGGCCCGTCGGGGCCGGGATCCCCCGCCGGGAGACGACCACGAAGCGGGTGGCGTTGTCCGGGTGGTCCTCGATCTCCGTCGCCAGGACGTCGAGCCCGTAGACCTTGGCCGCCACCGCCGGGGCGATCGCCGCGGTGTGGCCGTCGTGCTCGGCGCCCGCCACCAGCATGGCCGCCTCGGCCGTCGACGACGTGGCGACCAGCGCCGCGCCCGGCAGCCGCCGCTGGAGGAACGACCGGCACTGGGCGCTCGCCACCGGGATCGACAGCACCCGGCGCACATCCGGCACGTCCACGCCGCTCGGCGCCAGCAGGTTCATCTGGACGCCCATGACCACTTCCCGCTGGATCAGCAGGTCGGTCTCGAACGCCAGGGCGTCGACGGTGACGGTGACCGCGCCCTCGATCGAGTTCTCGATGCCCACGAACCCGAGGTCGACCTCGCCCGTCCCGACGGCCCGCAGGACGTCGGGGATGGACGGCAGCGCCACCAGGTGCTGGGAGGCCAGGTCGTGCTGCGACAGCAGCGCCTGCTCGGTGAAGGTGCCCTCGGGCCCGAGGAAGCCGATGCGGCCTCCGACCCCGGGACGATCCGGTGCGGACATGGCGAACGATCCTACCCGCCACGCGCCTATCCCCTGGCAGCGGGAATTGCCGCGACCCCGACCGGGTCTAGGCCGGGATCCACCGGGGTCCGGGCAGCGCCGCCACCGCGAGCCGGGCGGCCTCCCGCCCGCTGGCCCACGAGATCTCGGACAGATGCCCGGGGGCCGCGACCATGTCGCCGCACAGCGCCACGCCGCCGCCCCGGTCGATCGCCGGCCGGTCCCGCCACGTGGCCCCGGGCAGGTCCACGGCGCCGGTCTGGCCCTCGACCAGGCTGCGGCGCCGCCACACCACCCGCCCGCGCCAGCCCGGGAAGGAGGCGTCGAGCAGGCCCTCCAGCCGGGCGACGCCCTCGGCCAGCGACTCGCCCGGCCGGGCGCCGAGGTGGCACTGGACCAGCTGGTGGCCGTCGGGTGCCAGCGATGCGTCGGTGGCGGAGAAGCGGTCGAGCCACCCCGCGGTGTCGAGGTCGGCCACGATCGCGGGGTCGCCGGCCCGGGGCTGCAGCCCCACGTCGAGCAGGACCGTACGGGTGTCGGTGGCGACGAGGCCGGGGTCCCGCAGCAGGCGACGGGCCGCCCCCAGCGACGTGGCGACGATCACCGGGCCGTCCTCGGGCAGGGCGTCGACCCGGGCGCCTGTCTCGATCCGCACGCCGCGGGCCCGGGCGGCCGCGGCCAGGTGGTCGACCAGCGTCGACCAGCCGCCGACGACGTAGCGGGCGACCGGGCGGGCCTGTAGCAGGATGCGCCGCAGGCGCTCGGCCACGAACGCCGCCGACAGCCGCCCGGGGTCGTGGTCGAACGTCAGCACGCCCGCGGCGGCGCACACGGCCTCGACCGCATCCGGCGGGACCAGGTCGGCCGCCCAGTCCCGGAACGACCGGTCGACCGGCGCCTCCGCCAGCCTCCGCGCCAGCGGGGCGGCCCGCAGCACCGCACCGGGCGGAACCCGGCGGGTGCGACCCCGCCACAGGTAGCGCAACCCGGTCACCCGGGGCCGGACCACCGGCGGGACCAGGTCCCGCTCGCCGAGCCAGCCCCACAGGCCGGTCGTCGTGTACAGGGCGTGGGGCCCGAGGTTGGCCCGCCACGGGCCGTCGGCCGTCGTCGCGCGGCCGCCGAGGGTCCGGCGGGCCTCGAGGAGCCGGACGTCGCCGGCCCCGGCGTCGGCGCACGCGATGCTGGCGACGAGCCCGGCGAGGCCGCCGCCGACGATGGTGAGGGGAGTGGGCATGGACCCAGGAGGACGGGAACCTTCCGGAGGTTCCCTGCCTCTTGTGGACGTGACGATGCCCGACGACGGGTGGGACGACCTGGTGGTACGCGCCCGGCGGGGCGACGCCCTGGCCGTCGACGCCCTGGTCCGGGAGCTGTCGCCGTACGTCGGCCGGATCTGCGGGGCCGTCGCGTTGGACCACGGGGACGACGCCATGCAGGAGACCTTCATCGCCGTGCTCCGGGCCCTGCCCGGCCTGCGGGAGCCCGCCGCCCTGCGGGGGTGGGTGCGCCGCATCGCCGTGCGGGAGTCCGTGCGGGTCGCGCGCCGGGCCGAGCGGACTCCGCCGCTGGACCCGCAGGACCCGGCGGGGCCGGCGCTCCGGGCCGCGGGGCCGGCGCCCGACCTGGCGGCGGTCGTCGACGTCCGCGACACGCTGGCCCGGCTGTCGCCCGAGCACCGGGCCATCCTCGTGCTCCGCGACCTCGAAGGCTGGACCGAGAGCGAGGTGTCCGACGCGCTCTCCATCGCCCCGGGCACCGCCAAGTCCCGCCTGTCCCGGGCCCGGGCCGCGTTCGCTCGGAGGTGGGCGTCGTGACCGGGATCGACCGGGACGCCTCCGGCTGGCCGGAGGCCGGGCTCGACGCCATCGGGCGCCTGCGGGTGATCGAGGCGGCCGTGCCGGCGGCGGCCGCCTCCGAGACCGTGATCGACGCGCCGTTCGACCGCGTGTGGGCGTACGTGACCGACATGGAGCGGTCGATCGCCGAGTTCGACTCGCTGGTCGGCCGGGTGCGGATCCGGCAGCGGGAGCCGGCACCCGGCGGGGCCGAGGACCTGGTCCTCCAGGCCTGGGCGCCAGGCTCGCCGGTGGCGCTCGTGTTCGACGTCCGGCTGGAGCCGGGCCTGTGCCTGATGCGGGCTCGGGGCCGGCTGTTCCTCGTCGGCATGGCCGCGGTCGCGGAGGGCGACCGGACCCGGTTCCGCCACGCCGAGGGCGTGCCCCTCCCCGGCGGCCGGCTGCTCCGCCCGGTGGTCCGGCGGACGTCCCGCGCCGACTCGCGGCGCATCGCCCGCCTGGTCGAGGGTCAGACGTAGCGGGGGTGAGGGCGCAGCGTGCGCCGGTCGAACGCCACCCGCCCGCCGACCACCGTGACCATCACCTCGCCCGAGCGGTCGAGGAGCACCAGGTCGCCGACCGCACCCGGGGCCACCCAGCCCCGGTCGGCCAGTCCGAGGACGTCCGCGGCCCTGGACGACGCGGCGGCGAGGGCCGCGGGAAGCGACAGCTCGGCCCAGGCCCCGAGGTTGCGGACCGCCCGGTCGAGCGACAGCGTGCTGCCGGCCAGCGTGCCGTCGGCCAGCCGGACGCCGGTGCCGGCGCCCACGTCGCCAGGCCCGCCCAGGGCGGCGACGGCGTCGGTGACCAGCGACAGCCGGGGACCGAGGGCGTGAGCGGCCAGCGCCACCGTCGTCGGGTGGAGGTGGACGCCGTCGGCGATGAGGCCGACCCGGACGCGAGGGTCGGTGAGGGCCACGCCGGCCAGGCCGGGCTCCCGGTGGTGGAGCGGGGCCATGCCGTTGAAGAGATGGGTGACGTAGCTGACGCCGCCGTCGATCGCGGCCGTGGCCTGGGCGGCGGTGGCGGACGAGTGGCCGGCCGACACGACCGTGCCCCGGGCCACCAGCTCGACGATCACTTCCCGCGCGCCGACCAGCTCGGGCGCCAGCGTCACCAGCGCCACGCCGGCCTGGGCCGACCAACCCTCGGCCTCGACCACCGCCGGGTCGGGCGCGGCCAGGTGCTCAGCGCGGTGGGCACCCCGCCGCTCGCGGGACAGGAACGGCCCCTCGAGATGCAGACCCAGCGGGGTGGCGCAGCGCCCGGGGTCGACTGACGCCGGCGGGCCGGCCCGCAGGGCGGCCAGGGCCCGGACGCGGATCTCGGGCGGCCCGGTCACGATCGTGGGCAGCCAGGCGGTCACCCCCCACCGGGGCAGCAGCGCCGCCACCTCCCACAGCCGCTCGGGCTCGGCCGTGAGGTCGATGCCGCCGGCGCCGTTGCACTGGAGGTCGACGAGGCCGGGGCCCACCAGCAGGCCGGTGGCGTCGATCGACGCAGCCACGCCCGTGCCGGCCGCGGGGATCGTTCCCCCGGCGACCGGCCGGACGTGGTGCCCAACGGACGAACCAACCACGGGCCGCTCGGCCCCGGCACCGACCGTGCCATGATCGTGACGTCCGGTCCCGCTCTGTTTTGCCTCGGTTGTGCCAACGTCGGTGGCGCCGCTGACGATGCGGCCGTCGACGATCACGACGTCTCCGACCACGCTGCGGGCGGGAGCGAGCACGGTACCGCCCGTGATCGCCAACGCGGCGTCGCCCGGCACGGGCCGAGGTTACCGATCCGCCAGTCCGCATTCGGCGGGACGGCGCGCGACGGAGCATGCTCTTGCCGTGGACGAGGATGCCCTGCGCCGGCTGATCGACGCCGTGCAGGTCGGCGCCGTGACCACGGACGACGCGCTGGAGCGGCTGCGGCGGCTGCCGTACGCCGACATCGGCTTCGCGCGCGTCGACCACCACCGGGCCCTCCGCCAGGGCATGGCCGAGGCGGTCTACGGGCCCGGCAAGACCCCCGATCAGTGCGCCGCCATCGTCGCCGAGCTGCTGGCTGCGGATGGCAGTGCGCCGATCCTGCTGACCCGGGCCGACGACGCCCAGGCCGCCGCCGCCCTGGCCCGCAACCCCGGCGGCCGGCGCACCGGGACGACGGTGGCGTGGCGCATCGCCGCGCCCCGGCCGGAGCGGGTCGTGCTGGCCACCGCCGGCACCGCCGACCTCCCGGTGGCCGAGGAGTGCGCCGCCACGCTGGCCGCCCACGGGCTCGACCCGATCCGGCTCACCGACGTCGGCGTGGCCGGTGTCCACCGGCTGCTGGCCTCTGCCGACGTCGTGATCGACGCCGACGCGGTCGTGGTGGTGGCCGGCATGGAGGGGGCGCTGGCCAGCCTGGTCGGCGGCATCACGCCGGCCCCGGTCGTGGCCGTCCCCACCAGCGCCGGCTACGGCGCCAGCTTCGGCGGCGTGACCGCACTGCTGGCCATGCTGGCCTCATGCGCCGCGGGCATCGCGGTCGTCGGCATCGACAACGGCTTCGGCGCCGCCTGCGCCGTCCTCCGGATGCTCAAGTGATGGCGGGGGATCACCACGTGACGCTGGCCTGGTTCCACTGCTTCTCCGGCATCGCCGGGGACATGGCGCTGGGCTCGCTGATCGACGCCGGCGCAGACCCCGACGTCGTGCGGGAGATGCTGGCCCTGCTGCCGGTCGATGGCTGGGAGCTGGAGGTCGAGCCGGTGCTGCGGTGCGGGATCGCGGCAACCAAGGCCCAGGTGCGGACCCGGGAGGCCGGCGTGATCCGCACCGCCGCCCACATCACGGCACTGGTGGAGGAGGCGCGGCTGCCGGAGCGGGTCGCGGCCAGGGCGCTGGCCGCGTTCCGGGCGCTGGCGGAGGTCGAGGGCCGCCTCCATCGCCGGCCCCCGGAGCAGGTCCACTTCCACGAGGTCGGCGGGCTCGACGCCATCGTCGACGTGGTCGGCACCGCCGCCGCCCTGGAGATCCTGGGCGTCGACGAGGTCCGGTCCAGCTCCGTGGCCAACGGGACGGGCATGGTACGGGCCGCCCACGGGCTGCTTCCCAACCCGCCGCCGGCGGTGGTCGCGCTGCTCGCCGGCGCGCCGACCCACGGGGTCGACATCCCGGTCGAGCTCACGACGCCCACCGGGGCCGCGCTGGTGGCGACCCTGGCGACCGGCTGGGGGCCGCTGCCTTCCATGCGGATCGAGGCCACCGGGTTCGGGGCCGGGTCCCGCGAGCTGGACGGCCGGCCCAACGTGGTCCAGGTCGTACTGGGCGAGCCGGCACCGGCGGCCACCGCCGGCGGGCCGGGCGGCCCGTGGGCCGGCGTGGCCCCCGGCCAGCCGGTCGTGCTGGTCGAGGCCAACGTCGACGACGCCACCGGCGAGGTGCTCGCCCACGCCATCGCCGCCGTGCTCGACGCCGGCGCCCACGACGCCTGGGTGACGCCGGTCGTGATGAAGAAGGGCCGGCCCGCGCACGTGATCAGCGCCCTGGCCGATACCGCGCTCGCCGCCCAGGTGGCCGAGGTGATGGCGGACGAGACAGGGTCGCTCGGCGTGCGCGGCGCGGTACTCGACCGCTGGCCTCGGGCCCGGGCCGGCGCCACGGTCGACGTCGCGGGGCTGCCGGTGCGGGTCAAGCGCAGCCCGGGGCGGATCAAGGTCGAGCACGACGACGCCGCCCGCGTCGCCCGGCTCCGCCGCCTGCCGCTGCGGGAGGTGCTGTCGCTGGCCGAGTACGAAGCCCGGCGCGCCGGCCCCGAGGCCGCCCCCGACCCGGCCCCGGACGACGGCGCCTAGTGGGGTGGCTCAGCTCCAGACGATGGGGTCGGCGTCGGGCCCCGACACGAACCCGACGGCCGTCACCCTCGTGCCCGCGTCGGCCACGAACGCCTCGCACGTGAGGAACGATGCCCCCACCGCGAGCGACGCCGGCCCGTTGTCGCGGCAGGGCTCGAACCCCGGCGGCTCGTTGACGGTCGACGACAGGTTGCCGTCGTCCTGGAGCCCGATCAGCTCCGGCACGTAACTCCCGAGTTCCGGGGGGGCCGCCGTGTTCTGGATCAGCATGGTCACGTAGAACGGCTCGCCAGTGGCGAACTGGAGCTTGACGGCCTCGTCCGGGCTGCCGGGCGTGATGCTCACGATCGACACGGCGACCACGCCGCTCCCGCCGCCCTGCTCCAGCAGGATGCTGGCCGGCTGGCCGAGGTCGAGCTCGGTGCCGGGGGCGGTGACAGGGACGGTCGCGGTCGGGGACGGGCTCGCGGTGGCGGTGGTCGACGGACTCGCGGCCGAGGGATCGCCCCCGCCGCCGCTGCACGACGCCGCGACGAACAGCGCGAACACTGCGGCCGCGAGCGCCGCCGTCCGTCGGACCGTTCTCCTCATCTCAGGTGCCCTCATCTCGTACCCCAGCACAGTGCACCAGCGCGCACCCTGTTCAGCGCGCCTCCCCTGTCTAGTCCGACCTACCCCCCTGGAGGCGAACTCGCGACCCCTGACGCGGTAGTTCGAACGACCAGGACGGAGAATCGGGACGATCCGTCAGGCGGCCCGCTCGGTGGGTGCCCGGCCGGCGCTCGACCCGGGGCACGTGTCGAGCGGCGGACCTTCGACGCCGCAGAACCACCCGGTGGCCGCAGGGACCGGCTCGGCTTCGACCCGCTCGGGGTTGCGGACGAAGATCGCCGCCAGGATCCCGCCCAGCGCGGCCAGCGCGGCGGTGATCGCCATCGCCCGCTGGAAGCCGGTCGTCAGCAGGTCGGGGTCGAGGTACGACTCGCCGGTGATGCCGGCGGCGAGCGGCAGGCCGGCCACCGCCGCCAGCTGCGCGGCCCGGGCCACGGTCGTGTTCACCCCCGAGGCCACCCCCGCGTGCCGGTCGTCCACCGCCGACAGCGCCGTGGCGGTCAGCGGCGCCACCACGGTGGCCAGGCCCAGGCCCATCACCAGCACCCCCGGCAGCACGTCCGCGACGTAGTCGGCGCCCGGCTCGATGCGGACCATCAGCAGCGTCCCCAGCGCCACCAGCAGCGGCCCCACCGTCATCTGCAGCCGAGGCCCGATGCGGGCGGCCAGCGCCCCGGACCGAGACGAGAGCGTGAGCATCAGCAGCGTGATCGGCAGGGTGGCCGCGCCGGCCTCGATCGCCGAGTAGCCCAGCGAGGTCTGGAGCTGCACGACCAGGAGGAAGAACGTCCCGCCCAGCGCGGCGTAGACGGCCAGCGTCACGAGGTTGGCGGCCCGGAACTGGCGGGAGGCGAAGATGGCGGGCGGGACCATCGGGGCGGGGCTGCGCACCTCGACGACGACCAGTGCGACCATCGCCGCCACGCCACCGACGAGCGAGACCCACACCGCGGGCGAGCCCCAGCCCTCCTCGCCGGCCGAGATCAGCCCCCAGCTGATGCCGCCGAGACCCAGCGCCACCAGCGCGGCGCCCGGGATGTCGACGTGGCGGGGCGCGTCCGGGTCCGATGTCTCGGGCACGTGCCTGGCGGCGATGGCCACGACCACCACGGACAGCGGCAGGTTGATGAGGAAGATCCACCGCCACGACGCAGAGTCGACCAGCCAGCCGCCGACGAACGGCCCGATGGCCGAGGCGACGCCGCTGAGCCCCGACCAGGCGCCGATCGCCGCCGCCCGGTCCTCCCGCCGGAAGCTCGCCTCCAGGATCGCCAGGCTGCCCGGCGTCAGCAGCGCCCCGCCCACGCCCTGCAGGACTCGGCCCACGATCAGCATCGACACGTTCGGCGCCAGCGCGCACCAGAGCGACGCCAGGGCGAAGATCACGACACCGACCTGGAACACCCGCTTGCGGCCGAAGCGGTCGCCGAGCGACCCGCCCAGCAGGATCAGCGACGAGACCGCCAGCAGGTACCCGGACAGCACCCACTGGAGCCCGCCCACGCCGGAGTCGAGATCCTCGCCGATGTGGGGCAGCGCGACGTTGACGACGGTGGAGTCGAGGAAGGCGATGCTGGAGCCGAGGACCGTGGCAGCCAGCACCCAGCGCCCGCGGGCCGAGGAGAGCGAGAGGCCGTCCGGAGCCGCCGCGGGGGCCGGGGCGGTCAGGTCAGGCCGCCTCTCCGGAGGCGAACCGCTCGAGGACCCGGTGGGCCAGCGTCGTGGCCCACACCTTCTTGGTGGCCGATCCCTGGGGCGCGTCGACCAGCACGTAGAAAGCCTGCCCCTCGCCGAGCACGTACAGCAGCCCGTTGTCGTACACGGCCTTGTCGCCGAGGTCGGGCACCTGCTCGGGCTCGTCGAGCAGGGCCACCATCCACTCGAACCAGCTGATCGGGTTGAACTCGATCTCGTCGCTGACCGCGTGGCCGGCGTGGACCCCGAAGGACCACATGCGTCGGTGGCCGTCCTCCGCGTCGAAGCGCACGCCCAGGTCGTCGTCGGCGTAGGTGAGCGAAGGCCCGCCCACCGGGATGCCGGTGAGGGCCACGACCTCGTCGTGGGTGATCAGCGAGTACGGGTTGGGGGCGCCGAGGCCCATGGCCCGCTTGGCGACGCTGATGTCCTGGCTGTGGGGGTCGACCGCGTGGAGCCCGTGGATGGCGTCCGCGTCGTTGAGCACACCGGTCTCCGCCAGCCGGGCGCGCGCCGCCTCGGCGGCCTCTCGGAAGCGGTCGGTGAAACCCACGCGCCCGCAGCATACGGGCTGGCCACACTCCGCCACATGTCACGGAGTTCGGTCAATGGAAGCCCAGTTCAGATCATGTAAGGCAAGCTCGTGACGATGGCGCCACCAAGAGTGGCATCGCCGGTGATCCTCACCGCGTTTCCGGCATCCTCCGCGGTCGCCCGGCCGCCGACGAAGCGCAGCAAGCGGTCCCCGGGAACGGTCAGCGTCACCGTGGGTTCACGGTCAATTCGCTCGGTGGGACGGGCACGGTCCGTCACCACGTAGTCGAGCCGGCACGACAGCGGCCCGGTGAGCTCGAACCGGACGGTTGACCCCTCGGGCGCGCCGGCCTTCTTGCCGACCACGAACCCGAGGCCCAGCCGCACCTCGTCCAGCACGAACGCCGGGGCCACGCCCTCCAGATGGCCGGGGACCCCGACCGCCTCCCGGATGTCCTGCTCGTGGAACCAGGTGTCCATCACCCGGATCCGCATGAACCTCCCGTACGTGTCCTCCCCGACCGGCGTGGCGGCCGGCGCCTCGAACGCGGCCTCGTCCATGCCTGCCAGCGTCGACCGGCGGTCGGCGATCACGGCCCGCAGGTCGGCCAGCACCTCGGCCGGCGGCCGCGACCGGTACGACTCGACCCACAGCTCGTTGAGTCGGCCGAGATCGTTGCGGATGTGCGCCGTCTCGCCCAGCTCGACGTCCGGCAGCGGGCGGCCCTCCAGCATCGCCTCGAGCCCGACAACGTGGCTGACGTGGTCCTGCACCGACCAGCCGGGGCAGTCGGTCGGCCGGCCCCAGTCCTCGGGGGCCAACCCCTCCAGCAGGTCGAGCAGCGCCGCCCAGTCCTCCTCGAGCGCCGTCACCACCCGGTCCCGGTCCACGTGCGTCATCTTGTGGAACTTACCCCAGCAGCGCGTCGACGAAAGCGGCGAGCGAGGCGACGTGGCGGTGCCCGGCATCGGGGCAGAGACCGAGCGGATCGACGTGCACCGCCCGCATCCCGGCCGCCGCGGCGCCGTCGGCGTCGTACGTCGCGCTGTCGCCGATGTGGCAGATCCGCTCGGGCGGCAGGCCGAGGCCCGCGGTCGTGGCCTCGAACATGGCCCGGTGGGGCTTGGCCACGCCCACGACGCCCGAGTCGGTCACGCAGTCGACCCGGACGCCCGGCCCCTGCCCGACCTGGGCGATCTCGTGGCGGGCCAGCAGGTCGGCGACGCCGCCGTCCGAGTTGCTGGTGACGGCGAGGCGGACCCCGGCGTCCGCCAGCCGGCGGGTGGACTCCCGCGCGCCCGGCAGCGGCTGGGACCACAGCGCCGGGATCAGCTCCCGGAGCAGCACCGCGCAGGCGTCCTCGACCTGGGCCGGCGGCACCCCGACGGCATGGGCGAAGCCGGTGTTGTAGTCGGTGAACACTTCGGGGACGGACCGGCACCGGTCCACCTCGGCCATCGCCCGGTAGTGGCCCTCGGCGAACACCGACCGGTCGAAGTCGACGCCCGCGGCCGCCAGGTGGTGGGCCAGCACCCCGTGGTCGGGGACGACCAGCACGCCCCCGACGTCGAGGCTCACCGCGTCGATATCCCCGCCGCTGCCCGGAGTCACGGCCTCACCTTGGCACGGACCCGGTCGGTAGCCTCGATCCGGTGGACGCCTCCGACCGCACCGACCGCCTCTACTTCCGCCAGCTCCTGGCCGGGCGCGACGTCGCCCGCGCCGACCCCGTCGCCCGCCAGATGGTCAACTTCGTCTACCTGATCGGCGACCGCGAGACCGGCGACGCGCTGGTGGTCGACCCTGCCTACGACGTGGCGGGCGTGCTCGACGTGGCCGCGGCCGACGGCATGCGGGTGACCGGCGCGCTCGTCACCCACTACCACCCCGACCACGTGGGCGGGGACATGATGGGCCTGCGCATCGAGGGCGTCGAGCGCCTGCTGGCGACGGCGCCGGTGCCGATCCACGTCCAAGCCGACGAGGCGCCGTGGGTGCGGCGGGTGACGAACGTGGGCGAGGGCGATCTCGTCACCCACGCCAGCGGCGACGTGGTGACGGTCGGCGGGATCGACGTCGAGCTGATCCACACGCCGGGGCACACGCCTGGCAGCCAGTGCTTCTTCGTCGACGGGCGCTACCTGGTGTCGGGCGACACGCTGTTCCTGGAGGGATGCGGCCGGACCGACCTGCCGGGCGGCGACCCCGCCCTGCTGTACGAGAGCCTGACGCAGAAGCTGGTCAAGGTGCCGGACGACGCCGTGCTGTTCCCCGGGCACCTGTACTCGGCCGAGCCGTCGGCGACGATGGGCGAGACCCGGCAGTGGAACTTCGTGTTCAAGCCCCGGTCCGAGGCCGAGTGGCTGGCGATGTTCGGGCGTTAGCCCGAGCCGGACCGGAGATAATCGAGGAGCACCTCGCCGCGGGGTGACAGGCGGTAGCCGGTCTCCAGGCTCTCGGTCAGGCCCAGCTCCTTGAGCGTGCGCACGTCCCGCTTGAACGCCAGCGTCTCCCGGCCCAGCTTGAGCGCCAGTTCCGGCGCCCGCACGGCCGGCCGCTCGGCCACCAGCTCCAGCACCTCCCGGGTCCAGGGGCCGGCGCGGCGGGCCCGGTCGATGCGGTCGAGCCGGGCGGCGAGCGCAGCCAGGTCGTCCGGGCTCAGGTCGGCGTGCTCCCGCAAGGCGACGCGGGGGTCGTCGCCCGCCCGGTGGAAGGCGACGCGATAGAGGGTCCCCTCGGGGTGGCGAGCCAGCTCGGCCCGGAGGTCGGCGAGGTCGGCGTGCCCCGCCCGCCGGGCCTCGTCCTCGGTGATGGCGTCGAGCTCCACGGGGTCGACGGCGTCGATGGTCAGCTCGCCCGCGGCCGTGCGCTGGCGTCCGCCGGGTCGGGCGGCCGGCCTGCGCCACCGCCGGAAGGCCAGGGTCACGGACCCGTTCTCGATCCCGGGCATGACGCGCATCGGGAAGAGCATGGGCCGTTTGTACCCGATCAAGCGCTTGATTGATAGGGTCCCGGCCGTGCAGACCGCCACGTCGGGCCCCCAGGCGTCCGGGCAGCGAGCCCGGATCCTCAGCGCGGCGCTCGACCTCATCGCCACCCACGGCGTCGAGGGCATGACCATGCGCCAGCTGGCGGCGGCCTGTGGCCTCAACATCGCCACGCTGTACCACTACGTCGGGTCGAAGTCCGAGCTGCTGGGCGCCATCGTGGCCGAGCGCCACTATGACGAGGGGCTCCGCACCGTGTCGCTGCCGGTCGACCCGGGCTTGCCGCCGCGGGACCGCTGCCGGCAGTTCTTCGTCGCTCTCGCCACCCGCTCGCTGGGCGAGCTGCTGGTGTGGCGCCTGCTCATCGGCGAGAGCGTGCGCGGCGACGCCGTGGCCCTGGCCGAGGCCCGGCGGCTGTCCGCCCTGCTGGAGGGGGCCGTCGACCGCTGGCTCCGCGACCTGTTCCCCGAGCTGGGCGACGACCGGTCGGCCGCCACCGCCGTCGTGTCCGGCCAGCTGCTGGCCGTGTTCCTCGAAGCCCTGCTCATGGGCGACGACCCGGGGCGGCTCGACCGCCGGGCCGACGCCCTCGCCACCGTCGTGTTCCCGTCCTAGGAGGTTGCCGCCGATGCGCACCGAGATCTGCGAGACGCTGGGTATCGAGTTCCCGATCTTCGCCTTCAGCCACTGCCGCGACGTGGTGGCCGAGGTGTCCCGGGCCGGCGGGCTCGGGGTGCTCGGCGCGGTCGGCTTCAGCCCCGAGCAGCTGGAGGTCGAGCTGGCGTGGCTCGACGCCCACGTGGGCGACCGGCCCTACGGCGTCGACATCGTCATCCCCTCCAAGTACGAGGGCATGGAGCTCGACGACATGTCGCCTGACGAGCTCGAGGTCGAGATGGCCAAGCACGTGCCCGACGGGCACCGGGAGTTCGGGGCCAAGATCCTGGCCGACCACGGCGTCCCCGACTTGCCCGAGGGCGAGAAGCACCACGAGCTGCTGGGCTGGACCGCGGTCACCGCCGGCCCCCAGGTCGACGTGATCCTGGGGCACGACGCCGCCCGGCTGGTGGCCAACGCGCTCGGCACCCCGCCGGCCGACGTCGTCTCGCGCATCCAGGAGAGCGGCCGGCTGGTGGGCGCGCTGTGCGGGTCCGTGCGCCACGCCCAGCGGCACAAGGAGGCGGGGCTCGACTTCGTCGTGTGCCAGGGCACCGAGGGCGGCGGGCACTGCGGCGAGGTGTCCTCGGTCGTGCTGTGGCCGCAGGTGATCGACGCGGTGGCACCCCTGCCGGTGCTAGCCGCTGGCGGCATCGGCGACGGCCGCCAGGTCGCGGCGGCGCTGGGCATGGGCGCCCAGGGGGCGTGGACCGGATCGCTGTGGCTCACGGTCGAGGAGGCCGACGTGCCCCCGGCCCAGATGCAGTCGCTGCTCGACGCCAGCAGCCACGACACGGTGCGGTCGCGGTCGTTCACCGGCAAGCCGTGTCGCATGCTGCGAAACGACTGGACCGAGGCCTGGGAGTCGGCCGAGTCGCCGGGCCCGCTGCCGATGCCGCTGCAGATGATGGTGGCGCTCGACGCCGTGCAGCGGGGGCACCGGTACCCGGAGGCCGCCCGGGACGTGAACTTCAACCCGGTCGGCCAGGTCGTGGGCCAGATGACCCGGGTCGAACGCACGGCCGAGGTGGTCCAGCGCCTCGTGACCGAGTACCTCGACTCCTGCGAGCGCCTCCAGTCCCTCAACCAGCGCGCGCTGGCCTGACGCCAGAACGGCTCACGCCGCCGCGATGCGGACGCAGCAGTAGCCGGGGGCCGGTTCGAGGCGGGCGGTGAGCCCGTCCCCCAGGGCGAGGCCCTCGAGGAGACCCGAGAGGAAGTCGAGGTTCATCCCGCAGACGACGTCTCGCTCCTGGGTGGCCAGTCGGTGGAACGGGCAGTTGGCGAGCGCGATCTCGTCGCCCGGGTGGCCGCACTCGGGCTCGTAGCCCTGGCGGGCCAGCGCCGCCAGCACGTCGCCGCCCGCCTCGTCGCCGACCCGGCGGCCCGCGGCCCGCGCCGCCTCCCGCAGGCAGTCCCCCACCGGGCGGCCGGTGCGGGCCGACTCGGCGACCGCCGCGGCGAGCAGCGATCCGGCCAGGTCGTAGTGCCGCTCGGGCACGGACGCCGCGAGCTCCTCGGCCGCCAGCCGGTACAGCTTGGACGGGCGCCCCGCGCCCGGGCCCCGGCGGCCGGTGAGCCGCTCGAACCGGACCTCCACCACCCCGGCGTCGGCCAGCTTGTCGAGGTGGAACGCCGCCACCGACCGCGCCACCTCGAGCGCGGCCGCGGCGTCGTCGCGGGTGTACCACGCCCCGTCGGCGAGCAGCCGGTACAGGTCCCGCCGCAGGGGCTGGTCGAGCGCGGCGATGCCAGCGATGCGCCGCGCGAGGTCGCTGCCCTGATCCATGGCTGCCATTCTAAAACAGATTCTTCTTGACGCAAGAGCGTCCGGCTTTCTATGGTCAAAACAACCATCTTTAGAAAGGACTGCTGATGGCCACGTCTGACAGCATCACCGCTCGACCGGCGATCGCCCGGTCCGACGCCCGCCTCGCCGACCCCGCCTACCAGGCCTTCACGTTGCTGCGGGTCGGCTTCACCGTCGCACCGATCCTGTTCGGGCTCGACAAGTTCCTCGACTGGCTCGTGGACTGGCGCATCTACCTGGCGCCGGAGATCAACGACCTGATCCCCGGCACCGCACACCAGGCGATGCTCATCGTCGGCGTCGTCGAGATCGTCGCCGGCCTCGTGGTCGCGGTCCGGCCCAGGTTCGGCGGCTACCTGGTGGCCGCCTGGCTCGCCGCGATCATCGTGAACCTGCTGCTGCAGGCGGAGTACTACGACGTCGCCCTGCGCGACTTCGGGCTCCTGATCGGGGCCCTGGCGCTGGCCCGCCTCGCCACCGCCTTCGACCGCAGGCACCCGCGCACCGCCGCCTGACCGCCACGTCGCCGGCCGGTCAACGGGGACCGGCCGGCGGCGACGGTCGCGGCCCGCCCATGCGACGATGGCGCCGTGCTCCGGACGATCGACGGCTTCCACCGCGACGACGCCGGCGACTGGGTCGCCGAGCTGTCGTGCCTGCACGGCCAGCACGTCCGCCACCAGCCGCCGTTCCGGGAGCGGCCGTGGGTTCTCACCGAGTCCGGCCGGGCCGAGCACGTCGGTACCGCCCTCGACTGCCCGCTGTGCGATCGCGCCGAGCTCCCCGGCGGCCTCGGGCTCGCCCGCACCGCAGGACCGTTCGACGAGAAAACGCTGCCCGCCGGGCTCCGGCGGGACCACCGCATCGCCGATCGCACGTGGGGCGTGCTCCGGGTCCTCGACGGGTCCGTGCATCTGGCGATGGCCACCGACCCGCCGCTCCGACGACGGATCGGCGCCGGCGACGAGCAGCCGATCCCGCCGGGGATCGTCCACCACGTCCGGCTCTCCGGGCCGGCCCGGCTGGCGGTCGACTTCCTGGTCAGCCCAGCATCACCCCGAGGAACAGGGCCGTGAGGGCGGTGAGCCCCGACGCCGCGCCGAACACGGCGAGCCCCGCCCGGCTGCGGGCCTCGGCGTGGGCGAAGGCGCTGAGCCTGGACGCAGCGACGACCGCGATCTTGACCATGAGCGTGCGTCCGTAGGCTCTGTCCCACACCGGTGACACCTCAAGGACGTTCCAGATCCCCGTGCCGACGAGGATGCCGAAGGCCGGCCAGGCGATACCAGCAACATGACCGGCCGTCAGCTGCGGCGCCAGGGCAGGTCGGAGTCCGTCCCGCCGAAGTCCTGGTCGTCGTAATCGTCGTAGTCGCCCGACATCGTGGGGTCGCGCACGGTGACCACGTCGCGGGGCTCCTCGCGATCGACGTCGTAGGGGCCGGACGGGTTCTGGCGCGTCGCGGTGGCGTCCCGATCGTCGCTGTCGAACACCGGGTCGGCGCGCGTCGCCGCGCTCGGCGGGCGGGCCGGCCGGGTGCGGTGCGGGGTCGGCTCGGCCGGTCGCCGGCGCTCGGCCCGGTCGGCCCAGCGGCGGCGGGCCCCGGCCCAGATCCGGTCGAACATGCCGGCCCGCGGGACGCTGATGATCGCCGGGCCCTCGCCCGTCTCCTCCCAGGGGAGGGCGGTGGGGCCCTGCTTGGCCACGACCATGTCGACCACGTACTGGTTGAACCTCACCGGGTCGTTGACGCCCTCCAGGTCGCGCAGGCCCGAATCCTCGTTGGCGGACTCGATGTGGAGAGTGGCGAACCCGAACAGGCGTCCGGACAAACTCTGCTCGTAGGTGAGGTCGGTGACGCGGACCCAGGGGATGGAATGGGCCCGCCGGGCCAGGACGCCCGAGATGCGCATGATCCGCACATTGGTCACGACGTAGCTCGTGTATCGCTCCCGCAGGCGCTTCAGCACGAGGATCAGCAAGACGACGCTCAACACCAGCAACGTGAAGCCTGCTGTGACGACGGAACCGCTCAATGTGAAGCCGAAGGCCACCGCGACGAGGGCGAGGATCCCGAACAGGATCGTGTTCTGGACGATGAATGCCTGCAGCGACGGGTGGTCGCTGTGGATCATGCGCTCACCGTGGCCGAGATACTGCTCGATGACCTCGTCGGGGAGGGGCAACACCTTCTTGCGCCATCGGGAGATCGAGTCGAGCATCCGGCGGACGATCCCGGGCGGCCGCTGCATCTCCACAGGCGGCGGGGGCTGCGGGGCGGCCTGCGATGCCGGCTGAGGGGGTCGGATCGCCTCCTGCGATCGCCGCCAGGCCTCCTCGGTCTGGGGGGCGGGCTCGGGATAGACGGGAGCGAGCTCGCCCCCGCCGTAGAAGTCGTCGTCTCCGCGCCGTCGGCGCAGAGGGCTCACGCCGTCAGGCCCCGGAAGAACTCGGTGAACTTGTCGATGGCATCCTCCAGGAAGCTACCGACGTTGCCCAGAAAGTCGGCGAACGCTGTCGCCGTGCCCGACGGGTTGTGCCACATCGACAGGATGAGGAAGGCCCCGGCGACGATCAGAAATGCTCGTTTGAGATCCATTCCTTTGTGGCCTCCACGATCGCTCTGCCACACCCCCGCAGCAGAGCCCTAGCAGGTCAAATTCTACAGGTGTGATTCGTTGAGGGGCAATGGCCCTGCTCGGCGCACTGCACCGTACTGGCTGGGTCCGGCCCGACGGAGCGACCGTGGGGGGCGCGTACCGGCGGGGTGTTGATGACCATTAGCATTCCGGGCCGACGCACCCCCGCGTTGGATCCTGGGGTCGGGGGTGCGCCGCCCGACCACGTGAGGAGCACCGGGGAAATGGCGATGCGAGCGCGTCCTGTGACAGTTGCCCTGGCGGTCGGCCTGACCGCGGGCCTGCTCGCATGCGGTGGCGGCGACGGCGAGGAGACCTCGTCGACGACCAGCACCGAGGACGACAGCTCGTCCACCGGGGAGGACGAGGCGACGACCACCACGCTGGCGCCGGAGGAGGCGGTCTGGAACACCTGGACCGCAGGGCTCCTCGCCGCCGGCAACGCGGTCGACCCCAACGACCCCGTCCTCAGCCAGTACACGACCGGCCGGGCCTACGAGAACTACGTCCAGGCCAAGACCGACAACCAGGCCGGGCGCCGGCGCGTCGAGTCGACGATCGAGCACAACCGCAAGACCGTCACCGTGACCGGCGACTCGGCCACGGTCGAGGACTGCGTGGTCGACACCTCCAACGCCTACAGCACCGACACCGGCCAGGCCCTCCGCTCGCCGGAGGTCAACAGCGCGGACGTCGATGCGACGCTCCAGCGCGTCGACGGTGCCTGGAAGATCGCCAACATCAGCTACACGCCGCAGGAGTGCTAGGGGCATGAGGAAGTTTCTGGGAGCAATCGCCGTCACCGTCACCGGCCTGGCCTCGTCGGTCGTGGCCGTCACCGTCGTCCTGCCCGCCGCGCCGGCCGCGGCGTGCGACGGGTCGTTCTGTGCCGGCGGTGACATCACCGACGCCGGGTTGCTGGCCGAGACCCGGCGGCAGATGGACGATCTACGCCAAGGCTACGGGGGCAACGCCGTCCCGGACTGCAACGACGAGCACGACTTCGCATCGGATGACGGCAACGACGTGGTCGAGGCCGATGGCTATCTCCGCTGGGTGCCCGACTTCGCCAACGACCCGACCCCGCCGGACAACGGCGCGGGCGAGTGGTACCGCCAGGTCTGCTACATCCCCGGCCGGCCGACGTTCCCGACCGACCCCGCCGGCGCCGCCTGGAGGCGCTTCGATGCGGTGACGCCGCAGAACCTGGCGCTCGTCGCGGTCGACGACATGATCAGCGATATCGGTGACCCCAACCTGGAGACGAACCCCGAGGTCGAGTCGCTCGTCGGCCTCCACACCTGGTTCTGGGTCGACGGCTCGTCCCTCGCAGCCCGGGAGGCGACAGCGTCGGTGCCGGGCATCACGGTCGTGGCCACGGCCACGCCCAGCTCCATCCGCTTCCAGTTCGGCGACGGCACCGGCATGGAGTGCCCGGGCGGCGGCACACCCTGGACGCCGGGAACGCCGGAGGGACCGTCAGACTGCTCGCACGTGTACGAGACCGCGGGCGTGTACGCGGTGACGGCCGGGGTGCTGTGGACCGGCACCTACTCGGTCAACGGCGGGCCGCCGACGCCGATCGGCAGCTCCATCGTCCGGGACAACGCGCTCGACCTGACCGTGGTCGAGGCCCAGGCCCTCAACACGAACGGGTGAGCCGGGCCCCGCCTACGGGCGGGGCCACACCCTCGGCTACGGTGCGGACGACGCGGGGGCGGGCGAATCCCCGCACCGCGGCGGGCGAGGCGCGTGACGATGGGGAACCCGAGGGGGCCGTGGCCGGACCACGGAGACGACGGCGCTGGGGGTCGGCGTGACCCCGTGCCCGACTACCCGCGCCGCGCCACGACCCGCCCGCCGGCCGACAACCCGCGCCGGTCGTACGACCCCGTGCCCGACTACCCCCACCCCCGGGGTGTGCCCGCCGCCGACCGCCCGCGCCCGCACCCCACCGGCGGCGCAGCGATCGGCACCCGGCGGCCCTCGGGCACCCACAGGCGCGACAGCCCTGTGCCGCCGTACCCGGGCCGGGCCGGCGACCCCACGGGCGGTGGCACAGGCGGGCACGAGCTTCTGTGGGCGGACGAGCACGATCTGCCGCCCGTGCCGGTCACCGTCCTCCACGGGCGGTGGGGCGACGGGCGCGACCTTGCCCCGGTCTCGGAGTCGGTGCCCGCGGTCTGGCCGGGCGACCCGTTCTGGCACCGAGACGACGACGAGCGGGAACCGGGGGCGCTCCGGCGCGCGGTCGGCGGGGTCCGCGGGTGGTTTCGCTCCTCCCCGCGGTGGCTCAAGGTCACGACCGGCGCCGTCGCGGTCCTGTTCCTGATCGTCGGGGTGTCGCTGGCGCTCCGGGATGGGTCGCCGCAACGGTCCGCCGCGGTCGGCGCCACCACGACCACGCTGCCGACGACCACAGCTCCGCCCTCGACCACGACCACCACCCCACCGTCCTTGGCCCCGGCCCTGCCCGCGCCGACCGTGGTCCGGACCACCACGACCGCACCCACCACCACCGTCCCGCCGACCACCGCGCCGACCACGGTGCCTCCGACCACGCCGACCACCGAGCCGCTGCCCGAGTACCGGACCTGCTGGGAGGCGCTGCGGGCCGGCGCCCTGCCGCTCGAGCAGGGTGATCCCGGCTACGGGCCCCACCTCGACGACGACGGCGACGGCCGGGCCTGCGAGTGGGGCGAGGGCCAGCGCGGGCGGCCGCTCTGACTACGACCCGCCCGCGACCTCGGCGCCGAACGCGTCGTAGCTCCGCCCGGCCCGGGCGGCCGCCTCGCGCCCGCAGCGGACCTGGAACGGGCTGATCCCGCCCCGCTCCCACGCCGTTGTCGACCCGGCCGACACGGCCAGCTCGGACCGGGGCCGGAGGCTGAAGCGCTCCCTGACCTCGTCCACCGGGCGGTCGGCGAGGTCGAACCAGTCGATGCGCAGGAAGTCGATGCTGTCCTCGCCGGTCTCGTTGTCGTGGCACCAGGCGCCGCGGGTCATGGCGTCGGCGACCCGCACCGCCATGTCCTTGCCGGCGCCGGCGGACAGGTGGCCGACGTCGGACTCGAACAACCCGGCCGCCTGCCGCAGATAGCCGGTCTCGAAGAGCGACACGACCATCGCCATCAGCGAGAACGCCCGCATGTCGTCGTTGGCCCGGGCGATCAGGCTGAAGACCTCCAGCTCGGCCTCGACGGTCGTGCCGTAGTCGGCGAGCACGTGCACCCAGTCGTGCTGGGCCAGCAGGGGCGGCGCGGACCCGGGAAGGCCGGGGTAGACGAAGCCGCGGGCGGTGTACAGCTGCCACACCCCGCGGCCGATCGTGCCCTGGGGGAGGGCCTCCAGGGCCGCCCACTGCTCGGCCAGATCCGGGTCGTGGACCGCCAGGTCCCAGGCGTCGGCGAGCTCCTGGGACGTGTGCAGCTCGTGGCGATCGGCCGGCGCCCAGTCGTGGGTGTACCCGTTGCGCTGGAAGTCGACGGCGGCCAGCCCCAGGCAGCCGCAGGCGAACTCGTGCGCCACCGCCACCATCCCCTCCTCGACGCCCAGGGCGGCCGCGAACGCCTCGATCCGGTCCGCGACCTCCTCGGGGAGCGGCCGCACGATCAGCGCCGCCAGCACCATGAGCTGCACGCAGCGGGTGCGGAACTCCAGGCTGCGGAGCCGCATGAGCTGGGCGAACTCCGCGGGCGTGACCGGACCGGCGTGGGCCAGGTCGACCGGGTGGTCGGTGAGCGCGGTGATCACCGCCTCCAGCAGCACCCGCTGGAGGTCGGTCAGCCCGCCGGCAGGGGCGGCCGCGGCGGCCACGCCGACGGCGATCGCCTCGGCCTCCTCGGCCGACGGGCGGGTGAGCAGAACCTCGTCGGGCCCTGGCAGGTAGACGGGCACCCTTGCTTTCTAGGGGTTCTCGGCCGGTTTCGCACCCGTGGCCCGGACGACCCGGGTCCCGGCTGCCCGGTCGGCCAGCGACCGGCGCGGCCCGCCGGCCGTGGCCAGCCAGCCGCCGGTCACCACGAGCGGGGTGACGACCGAGGGCACGAACGTGGTGGCGCTCCACAGGGCCCGCCACCAGGCGACCCGGGCCGGCGGGCGCCCGCCGGCGACCGCCTCGATCCGCAGGCCGGCCAGGCGCTTGCCCGGCGTCGCCTGCCAGAGCGCGGTGCACAGGCCGTGGTAGACGACGCGGCGGCCACCATGGTCCATGCCACCTTGTCGAACGACCAGGCCCAGTCGACCCACCCGGCAGAGCTGGCGCCGAGGGCGCGCCACAGGCCGGACCGCCAGCCGGCCTCGGCCATGCCGATGACGCCGAGGACGATGACCGTGCCGTCCACCATCGCCGCCAGCGTCCGCCGGCCCAGCGGCGCCGCCGCTGGCGCGGTCGTCCCCGTTGCGACCGGTACGGTCCGCCGGGCGGCGGTGGTCCGCCGGGTGGGTGTCGACCGCCGGGGCGGGGTGTAGCGCCGGGACGGGCGGGCGCTGGTCGTCGTCGTGCTCACGCCGTCGAGCATTCCGCCTTCGACGAGCGCCGGCCGAACAGCCGCCCCAGCAGCCGGTCGAACGCCGATCCGCCGGCTCGCCGGCCGGTGTCGGGCTCGAGCAGGAGGGGCTCGTCCACCAGGGCGGCGAGCATGGTCCGCACGGCGCGGTCGACGGTGGGGTCGAACCGCTGGACCAGACGGGCGTCGTCCGCCGCCTGCTGGACCGCTGCGCTGTGCGGGATGGCGCCGAGGAAGTGGTAGCGCCGGAAGTGGTCGCCGACGCTGTGCTCGTTCCACACCAGTTCGGGGTCGGCCCGGTTGAGCACGATGGCCACCCGCTCGGGTGGGAAGTTGCGGCCGCCCGCACTGACCGGGTCGCCGATGATGTCGAGCCACTCGACGTTGTTGTGGATCGTCTCCCGGTTCGGATCGAGGACCACGAGCAGCACGGTCGAGTCCCGCAGGACGAAGTCCTCGAACAGCTCGTGCCCGACGGCTTCGGCCACCGGGGTGTCGACGATCACGTAGTCGTGGGTGCGGCGGAGCGTGGCGACGATGCGCCGCCACAGCGCGGGGGTGAGGAGGCGCTCGTCGGTGCTGCGCAGGTCGGGCGCGCCGAAGAGGACGTCGAGGTCGCCGGCCTCCGGCACCGGGGTGAGGGCCTGGGCCAGCAGCGCCTCGTCGACGTCGGTGCGGACCAGGTCCAGGACCGAGCCCCGCACGGGCCGCTGGAGGATCGTCGCGACCGACGACTGGGCCGTGTTGGCGTCGACCAGCGCCACCCGCTTGCCGCCCGGCCGCACGGCCCGGGACAGGGTGGAGGCGGCCAGCAGCGCGGTGGTGGTGTTGTGGACGACGATGTCGTTGGCGACGAAGCAGTGGGTCTCGTCGACGGTGAGGTCCCACACCTGGTGGGTGCCAGCGGGGACGATGTCGGTGACCTCGTCCCAGTAGATGTCGCCGTCGAGCGGCGGCTTGGGGTCGGCGGCGGCCGCCGCGGCCAGCCGGTCGCCCGGCGGGCCGCACAGCGCGAAGCTGTCGGCGAACGCCGCCCGGAAGCCGGGGAGCACCGCCAGGTGCCAGGTGCCGTGGTCGGGCTCGGGGGCCACGCGGCTCTGGACGCCGAACCGCAGCAGCAGGTGCTGCACCATGCGGACGACCGCCTCGCCGGCGGCCGCCAGCCGGGGCGTGCCGTCGCGGTCGACGGTGCCGTCGGCGGTCCACAGCATGCCGAGGAACCGGCCGAGCTGCTCGGGCGCCAGCCGGTAGGCGGCGTCCGGCAGCGCAGGCCGGTCGGCCCGGTGTCGCTGGCACCCGTGGTCGGACAGGCGGGTCACGAGCGCGGCGAGCTCGGTCGCCGCCAGCCGGCGGGGCTCGACCGGGAACGGCAACCGCGCCGGGAGCGCCGCCCGCTCGCCCACGGCGATGTCCTCGGCCGGCCGCCAGCCGTCGCCCAGCAGGAACGGGTGGTGGGGAGTGACGGTCACGTCCCGGCCGGACGCGAAGCTCACCCGCACGGTCCGCTGGACGCCGGAGTCGATCTTGGCCGCGATCGGCGCGGCCCGGACGGTGGTCCAGTCGAGCGTGACCACGGACCCGAGCCCGGGATCCCGGATCACGTCGTCCAGCCGGCGCGGCACGCCGGTCCGGGGGTCGAGGACGAGGCTGTCCCCGGTGAGGCACTTGCCGCTGCCGCCCTTGTACGAGCAGACGGAGATGACCTCGCCCCGCCGCCGGGGCTGGTGCGGTTCGACCACCGGCAGCCGCACCCCGGGCATGACGGGCTCGTCGTTGTAGGTGGTCAGCGCCCGCGGGGTGGCCCACGCCGGCCCCGACCCCGCCGACGGCCCGACCCACCCGGCCAGCTCGAGGGGCTGCGCCGGCAACTGCGCCCACGACGGCACACCGCTGGCGTCCGCGGGCGGTGCGTCGAGGCCGGCCGCGCCGGTGTCGCCCGGCGCGCCGGTCGGCGTGTGAGCGAACTCGTCGGCGAGCGCGGCCCCGTCGCCGGCGAACGCGGCCCCGAGTGCGGCCAGCAGGCCGCGACCGCCAGGCGGGTCCGCGGGTGGGAGGACGACCCCCGCTGGGTCACCGCCCGCCCCGGCGTCGGTGCCCGATGCGTCGCCGTCGACACCCTCGCCCGGGCGGCCAGGATCGTGGGCAGCGGGCGGCTCGGCGGGACCCTCGTTGTCGTGGCCGGCGGCGCCGTTGGCATGACTGGTGCGGTCGAGCGCGGCGGGTGGGTCGACCAGAGCCGCGCCGGTGCCCGCGCGGGCCGCGACGACCCCGTCGCTCGGGAAGGCGGAGGCGGCGGGCGCGGCCAGGGCGGCGAACGGGGCCTCGATCAGCGCCGCCACGTCGGCCGGTCGGGCGCCGTTGCCATGGCCGGTGGGGACCTGTGCTGCGGGCGGATCGACCCGCGCCGGGCCGTCCCTGTCGGACGCCGCCGGGTCGGCCGGTCGGGCGCGGGTGTCGCGGCTGGCGGAGCCCTGGGTCGCGGGCGCGTCGGCAGGGGTCGAGCCGTCGCTCGGGAAGGCGGAGGCGGCGGGCGCGGCCACGGCGGCGAACGGGGCCTCGATCAGGGCCGCCACGAGGGTGCCGTCACCATGGCCGTCGGGGCTCTGCGCTGCGGGTGCGCCGGCGTGGCTGCCGTCGGGCCCGGCTCCGGGGTGGTTGCCTGCCGCTGCCGGCGCCGCCGGGTCGCCCAGGGGCGGGGTCGTGGGGGGTGGCCACGGGTCGGTGGCCGGGGTCAGGGGTGCGCCCTGCGGTTGGGGCCAGGCGTCGCCCGGGCCCAGCGGGCGCGGTGGGGGTGGCGGCGGGGCCGGCTGCATCGCGACGCCGACCGGGGGGCCCAACGGGTCGGGACCGTCGGTGTCGGTGTCGGTCGCGGCGTCCTCGTCGCCACCCAGCCTGGTGGGGTAGACGACGCCGTTGCGCTCCCGGCGGCCGTTGGTGCGGAACGGCGGGAGGACCAACTGGTTGTCGCCGAACACCCGGTCCCCGCCGTCGATCGGCAGGAAGAACGGGACGTCGCCCGGCAGGCTCGACAGCGCGGCCAGCACGTCGTTGGCGGTGAACGGGGCCGACAGGACCTGCAGGTTCTCGTGGGCCGCGAACGTCCCGCGAGCGCCCGGCAGGCCGGCGAGCACCACCGTCCGGAAGCCGCCCCTGACCAGCGTGTCCGGGAGGCGGTGGACCGCCGGGTCACCCGTGTCGGCGACCACGCACAGGAGCGTGTCGCGACTGGCGCCCCTGGCGCGGCCGGCCAGCTCGGCGCCGACGTCCGCGCCGCGGTCGATCGTGACCACCTCGGCGCCGGCCGGTCCGGTCTCCTCGAGGAGGTAGCCCAGCTCCGGCAACCCGATCACGACGATGCGCAGCCTGTCAGCCATCGTTGCCTCCCGTGTCACGCCGCCGTGGGCGACGGTCCGGCGCTGCGCGCCCTGCGGTCGTCGACGTTGGTGGAGAACGCCCGGAACACCTTGTCGGGGATCGGGTCGTGGAGGACGGCCGAGCGCCGGCCGCCCAGGTCCCGGTGCAGCGACACCGCCGCCCGGCCCGGGAAGTCGGCCGTGCGGCGCCGGGGGCCGGCGTCGCGCAGCATGCGGATCCGCTCCTCGGTGACCTCGAAGCCCACCAGCTTGATGGCCGCCGCCGCCTCGGCGTCGTCGTCGAGCGCCATGGCGAACACCCGGGAGATGTAGGTCTCCATGCCCTTGGACAGCACGTCCGACGGCAGCTGCGAGGCGTAGACCAGCCCCACGTTGAGCGAGCGGCCCTCCCGCATCATCTTGCTGTTGAGCTGGACCGTGTCCGCGTGCCCGAGGACCGTGTGCGCCTCGTCGGTGGCCATCACCCCGCCGTCCGACAGCGACAGGATCCCGACCGACGCGGTGGTGACGCAGCGGATCGCGGCCAGCGAGATGCGCTCGGCGTCGGTGTAGACCTCCTTGACCTGCGACGGCAGGTTCAGGTCCACGTCGAACTCGATCAGCGTCAGCGCGCTGGACAGCTCGTGCTCGTCGAACCTTGGGCGGGGCCGCATCCCCACCGCCAGCTGGAACAGCGGCGTCGACTCCCACATCTTCTCGATCAGGTCGACCACGACCGGGTCGTCGACGCAGGTCAGGGCCTCGCCGACGCACCCGGCCCCGCCCACCGCACCGCGGTTGAGCCCGAACCGCAGGGCGGTCCGCTGCCGCTGGTCGAGGTCGATCACCGTGGTCACGAAGTTGGCGGCGATGCTGGCCGCCGTGTCGGGCCGGGCGTAGCGGAACGGGTCGAAGGCACCGCCGCCCTCCTCGCTGGCCAGCGTCGCCAGCGACACGCGCTCGGCCGTCCGGTCGGTGTCCCGGTTGACCAGGTCGACGAAGGGCTGCAGCGAGTCGAACCCCTTGGGGTTGACCACGATCACCCGGTGCCCCATCAGCACGCTCTGCAGGCACAGCAGCTGGAGGAGCATCGTCTTGCCGCTGCCCGGCCGCCCGCACAGGTACGTGACCGGCGGCTTGTCGTGGCGGGACGCCGCCATCGGGTCGAAGTAGACGGGCGTGCCGTCGGGCAGGCCCTGCCCCACGAACGCTCCCTCGGGGTCGCCCAGGTCGGTGAACGAGGCGATGCCCGAGTACGCCAGCATGCCCAGGTTGAGCCGCTGGGGCCACGGAGAGCACCGCACGCGGGACGTGGGCTGGACCTCGTCGAGCGCCAGCATCTGACGGTGCTCCAGCGGCCGGGTCTCGATGCCGTACATCGTCGACAGGTACTCGACAAAGGTCTCGCTGGCGTGGCGGGGCGGGGTCCGCCGGCCGAAGATCACCGAGCAGTCATACAGCGACGGCATGTCCCGACCCTGGGCGTATTCCTGGCGGATCGCCCGGGTGAACTCCAGCCGCTCGGACTCCTCGCTGTCCTCGTCGTGCGGGTTGTTGATCCGGTCGTCCTCGCGGTCCTTGCTCTGGAGACGGACGGAGCGGCGCAGGTCGCGGTTGGTGTCCTCGCCGGTCTGGAGCTGGGCCCGCAGCGACACGACCTGCGGCCCGTGGTCGAGGTTGAAGGCATCGGCCAGCCACATGGCGTGGGGGGCGGAGAACATCGGCGCCCCGAACCGCTCCAGCGTGACGAACTCCAGCTCGTCCCGGGAGTTGACGACCAGCTTGTCGGCGAGGCGGATGACCTCGGGCTCGGCGTGGCGCCCGTCGTTGAACCAGGCCTCGAGCCGACGGCGCTCGGCGTGGGTCGGCGCCCGGCACTCGTGGCGGCGGAGCACGGCGGCGATATGCCGCCGATCGGGCTCGAACGCGGCGTAGTCGGTCGGCTTGTCACCCAGCACCGACCCGACCAGCTCGACGGTCATGTCGACGATCGACCGGGAGCGGGCGGCGGCCATGGCGTCGAGGTCCCGCAGCTTGACGCCGAGGTAGGTGGCCTGCTGGGGGACGTGGAGGCCGTCGAGCACGTCGGCCAGGTACGCCTCCTCGGCGGGCGTCGGGGTGCCGGGCGGGACCTCCGGCGTGCCCTCCCACCGCACCGACAGCACGTGGATGTCCCGGTAGCTGGCCGTGGACTTGATGCCGAACGCACGGGACAGGCTGGTCTTGCCGATCTCGTGCAACACGTTCTCGATGCGCCGGCCGGCGTCCAGGATCGCCCCGTCGTCCTCGTAGAACAGGGGGTGGTTGCGGACCACGGCGTACAGCCACAGGCTGCCGTCCCGGCCGGTGTAGAGCGTGAACCCGCTGCCGGTCTCCCGCTCGACCCACGGCGTGGCGCGGAACGCCATGGTGGACCGGTCGACGGTCCCGGTGCCGCCCCCGTCGTCGGCGAGGCGGCGGTAGAGCCTACGGACGTACCTCATGCCGCCGGCACCGCCGCGGTCGTGGTCGGCGATGCCGTCGTCGCCGTCGAGGAGCCGTCCTCGTCGCCGATGCGGGTGGCGTTCTGATAGGCGTCGAGCTCCAGCGCCCCGCCGGCCGGACCCCAGGCGACGATCTCGGGAAGCGGCTCGTGGGCGTGCTCGATCAGCAGGTCGAACGAGACCCGGGTCGTGACCGCCGGGTCGTCCACGGCCGCCAGCCCGAGCTCGACGTGGGTGCCGGCCGCGCCGTCGGTGCGGGTGAACAGGCCGCCGACCACCGGCTCGCCCACCAGCTGCCACGACCCGAGGCCGACGTACTCGACGCCGTTGCGGGAGTCGCCGGTTATCTCCAGGAGCTGGCGCCGGTCGTCGGCGGCGAAGGCGGTCGCCCACTCGGTGATCCGCTCCCGCAGCGTGTCCGACGGCTGGTCGGTCTCATAGGCGGCCGACCAGTCGAGCGAGGCCAGGTCGCCGGCGGCGGTGTCGGGCACGAACGGCTCGATGGCGGGGACGGCGCCGAGGGCGGGGGCCCCCCGGTCGGTCTGGATGACCGGCACCGCCAGGACGAACGGCCCGCGGGCGGCCCCGACCAGGTAGCGGTGGGTCTCGACCGTGCGCCGCGACGCCTCCCCCACCGGGATGGTCGCCACCTCGGCGCCCATCGAGATCATCCAGGTGTGGGCGATCGGCTGGGGCACCGGACGCTCGGCGGCGAGCAGGTCGTCCTCCAGGGACTCTCGCCCACCGGCGGCGCTGATGCCGTCGGCCACCGGCACCGGCAGCGGCTCGCCGTCCAGGTAGCTGTGGGCCACGACGGCGGCGAAGTCGGCGTGGGTGGCCTCGAGGACCGGGTCCTCGGGCTCTGGCCGGTTGGCGATGGCGGCCATGCAGCCGACCGGCCCCGAGAGCGCGGCCAGGATCACGACCGCGAGGATCAGCCGGTACCGCCGGTTGAACCGGCGGGGGCTGGAGAACTCGCGGGGCACGGCCGTGCGTTCGAGCGCCATCATGCGGATCGTCGCCTCCTCACGGGCGCGGAGCATTCCCGGCGGCGCGGCGTGCCGCGGCCGGTATCGCAGCATCGGGGTTGACCACGTTCAGCGGTGAAGGGAATGCTCCTCGGCGGATGGCGAAGACCGAGACGTTCGGCGACCGCTGCGCCACGTGCCGCAAGCGGCCGGCGGTCGCCGCGCCGGTTCCGGCGCCCGGCGGCTGCTGCGAGCCGTGCTGGCGCCGGGCGCTCGCCAGCCCCGCCGAGTCCGACCGCAGCGAGGCCGCCCGCCGGCCCGGCGCCCCGACGTGGGCGCTGGCGGCGCTGGCCGCCGACCGCTCCCCGCTCGTGCGGGCCGAGGTCGCCCTGCGCGCCGACCTGCCCGACGACATCGTCGCCGCATTGGCGGATCCCGACCGCGAGCCGGACCGGACCGTGCTGCGGCGCATGGCCAAGCATCCGGCGCTCGGCGCCCACGCCCCGCGGCTGGCGGCTGTCGACGACCTGGTCGTCCACCGGCAGCTGGCCGGCAACCCCAGCACGCCCGCCACCGTGCTCGCGATCCTGTCCCGCCACGACGACCCTGCGGTCCGCCAGGCGGCGCGGGCCCGGCTGGTGGGCGCCGCGCTCGACGACGACGTCCGCAGCCGGCTGCCCGTCGGGGTGCGCGCCTACCTGGCCGCGCCACCCGGTCGGACCCCCTCCCGGAGCCCACGCTCTCCCTGACCTGGGCGCCCCGCCGGGCGCCCACCCGCCGGGGCGGGTGAAAAACCGCTGGTGGCAACACCTGTGGCAACCTCGCGGGCAACCCTCGCGGACGACCGTCGGAGCCATGACCGGCTCCGTCTGCGACCGCCTCGACGCCGAGTGGCGCGTGCTCGCCCGGCGCCCGGCCCCCGAGACCTGGCTCGCCCCCGGCGGTGGGCTGGCCGAGGCGCTCGGGGCCGGGGCGGTGGGTCCCGGGCCCGTCCTGGGGGGTCGGGTGGTGGGCGTGCGCGCCGGTCGTGACGCCGGCGAGCGGGCGGCGGCGATGCGCCGGCACCCGGCTGGGTTGGTGCGGTTGGGGGCAGTCGTCGACCGGTGCCGGGACCGGTCCGATCCGGCGACGGGGAACCGGGTGCTCGGGTCGGTGCTCTCCTTGGCGGCCGGCGGGGACGAGCTGGCGGCGCGGCTGGCACTGCAGGCCCTGCTGCCGGTCGTGGCGTCGACGGCCGCCGGGATGGCCGGCTACGTCGGGCGGTGGGGGCCGTGGGCGTCCCGGGCCGAGCTCGACGGCGAGGCCGCCGCCACGATGGCCGAGCTGGTCCGGTCCCCCCTGCCGGACGGCTCGGCGTGGCCGGCGGCGCTACTGCGGTCGCGTCTCCGGGACCGGCTACGGGTCGTGGTGCAGCGGCACCGGCGCACCTGGGACCGGGAGCCGGCGCTCCGGGACGACGACCGCCATCCGGCGACCGACCTCGACGAGGCGCACAGCCTCGTGGAACGCATGGCCCGGCTCGTGGTCGATGCCACCGTCGGTGGCCACATCTCGCGGGCGGCAGCGCAGACGGTGCTGGTCACCACGGTCTACGGGTGGGACACGGCCAGCCTCGCCCGGCTCACCGGCCGGGACGTACGGGCCGTGCGCACCCACCGCCGCCGCACCGAGCGGCGGCTGGGTGCCTTGCTGGTGGCGTGACGCCGGTCAGTGGTCGTTGGCGGCCTGGCGGAGCCCCTTGCCCTTGTCCCGGTACTCGGCCAGCGCCGTGGTGAAGAACTCCTGGGTCTCGGGCTGGAGGGCGTCCAGGGCGTCGAACGTCGTGGCCGCGGCCTCGGCCTCGCGGCGGACGGCCATGAACCCGTCGACGTCGCCCTGGTGGAGCTTGGCCATGGCCAGGTCCCGGTAGAGGCCCTCGTGGCCGGGGACCGCCCGCTGGCCCTGGCGGGCGGCCCACTCGGCCAGCCGGGGATCGTCGGCCGCCAGCGCCAGCTCGCCGAGGCGGTGGGAGGCGTCCGTGACGATGCGCTCGAGGGCGTACGAGATGCCCTCGGCGCTCGCCCAGCCGTAGCCGCCGGGCGGCGTGTCGCTGAACGGCTGGGAGCGGACCAGGCCGAGCGCGGTGCGCAGCAGCTTGATCTCGCAGTCGGCCGGAGCCCGGCGGGCGGCGGCCACCAGCGCCTGGAAGCGCCGGTAGTCGGACCGCACCGCAGGTCCGAGCTCGTAGCTGCCCGCCGCGAAGGCCGGGAGGATGTGCTGGTAGCCGGCCGCCGACCGACCGAGCGCCGTCCGCGTCCGGGACACCGCCTGGCGCAGCGACGTCGCCTTGAACCCGGGCGGGAAGACGGCGTCCCGCAGCCGGTCGCCCGTGATGGCGCCGTCGTGGACGGCCAGGTAACAGACGATCTCGACCGACCGCTGGCGGGGCTCGTGCTCCCACCCCGTGACCTGCGGCGAGCCGAGCACGACGACCTCGACCTCACCCGGCTCGAGGATCGAGCGGATCAGCGCCGCGTAGCGGGACTGCACGTCCACGGTCTCCTCGGCCACCGGCGCCGCCCAGCCGGGCACCGGCACGTCGTCCCCGTCGCCGCCCTCCGCGTCGGGCTCGTCCGTACCGGCGGCTGCGGGGGCGGTGGGCATCGCCGGCCACACCGGCAGCTCGGGTGTGGGCGCCGGCGCGGGGGCCTCGGCCGCCGCCGCCTCGACGCCCTCGGCCGCGCCGGTGAGCAGGCGGGCCGTGTCACCGGCGGTGCGGGCGTCGACCCCGCTGAGCCGGACGGACAGCCCGTAGGGGTAGAGCGTGGCGTAGCCGTCGGCTCCCGCCACCAGGCGCACGGTGGCCCGGGGGACCGGCCCGGCGGCGACGACCGCGGCACCCCGGGCGGGGACGCTGGCGTCCACGAGGGGCTGGTCGGCCCCCAGGGTCGAGATCACGACGGTGAGCGGCGGCCACGGCTCGCGCCCGGCCGCGCCCCGCGCGGCCTGGGTCGACGGTCGGAGCCCGAGCGACCGGGTGGTGTCGGCCACGACGCCCGCGACGGTCCCGGGCACGTCGTCGAGGCCGAGGAGCGCCACCTGCTCCAGGGCGGCAAGCTCGACCAGGCCGCCCACCAGTCGCAGGTCCACCTCGCCGGCCCACGGGGCGGTGGCGACGTCGAGGGCCACACCGGACAGCCAGGCCCGCACCACGGCCTCGTCACCCTCCACGCTGGTCAGCCCGAACTGCTCGACGTCGACGAGGATCGTGCTGCCGTCGTCGGCGGTCCCCAGCGTCACCAGGCCCGGCGTGTAGGGCGGCTCGTCGGCCGCGATGCCCCGGATCTCCGACAGGTCGGGGCACTTGAGGCGCCACTGCCACCCGGACTCGTCGGCCGCGAAGCGGGGCGCGCCCTGGCGGGCAGGCTCCGACAGGAGCAGCTCCAGCCCGTGGGGCCCGGTCCGCACGCCCACCACGGAGACGGGAGCCCCGGTCGAGCGCACGGCCCAGGTGAGGTAGCGCACGGCGGTATCGACCCAGTCGGCGGACTCGTGGTCGGCGATGGCCCGCCACTGGCGCTCGGTCGCCTGCAATGCGGCGGGCGGCACCGGCGCGGGCCCACCCCGGGGCCGGCGGCGGGACCGGAGGCGGCGCAACCGGTCGAGGCGCCAGACGATGCCCGCGGCCAGGATCGCCGGGATGCCGACCACCAGTAATGGTGCGATGTCCAGGTCGACCTCCTCGTTGCCCTCGCCGGCGGGCGCCGCCGGAGAGGGCTCGCTGTCGGTGCTCCCCCGGCGGGGCGAGGGGACGGGATCCTGCGTTGGCTCCGCCCCCGCCGTCGGGGGCGACGGCGAGGGCGGGGCCTCGGCAGGTGGAGACGTGGGCGACTCGCTGGGAGCCGAACGCGAGTCCGGCGACCGGGTATCCGCCGGCGGAACCAACCCCGCATCAGCCGACCCGTCAGCGAACTCGGCCGAACGCGAGTCCGGCGAACGGGTATCCGCCGGCGGAACCAACCCCGCATCAGCCGACCCGGCCAAACGCGAGTCCGCCGACCGGGTATCCGCCGGCGGAACCAACCCGGCATCAGCCGCCGACGACCCGTCAGCGGACTCGGCCGAACGCGAGTCCGCCGAACGGGTGTCCGCCGGCGGAACCAACCCCGCATCAGCCGACCCGGCCGAACGCGAGTCCGCAGGTGGAGCGAGCGTCGCGCCAGCCGGCGGCGACTCCGGAGCCGGTTCGGCGTCGGCGGACCGGGCGTCCGGGGCGGGCTCGACCGACCGTGGCTCGGGCGCCGGCTCGGTCGCGGCGGGCGGTGGTTCGGATGTTGCATCCTCGCCGGGCGGGGGCGTGGTCTCGTCGGCCGATGGTTCCTCCGGGGCCTCGGGGGCCGGGGCGTCCCCCGCGGGCGGGGCCGCCGACTCCGAGGTCGGTGCCTCGGTCGCGGGCGGGGCGGGGGTCGTGGTCGCCGGCGCGGCCTCGGGGGCCGGTGTGTCCGCCGCAGGCGGGGACGGGGTGCTCGTCGCCGGTGGCGCCGGTGCCGCCTCGGGGGCCGGTGCGGGTGGGACCGGGATCGGGGTCGTGCCGGGGTCGGCGTTCGGGAGGTCGAGGATCCAGCCGGGTTGGATCAGGCTCTCGCTGAGCCAGGCGTCGCCGTCGGGTTGGATCCTGCCCCGGTTGGCGTCGAACAGCTCGCGCCAGCGCTTGCCGTCGCCGAGGTGGTCCTCGGCGAGGCTCCACGGGTTGTCGTCGGGTTGGACCATGATCTGACCCGCGCCCGGCGATGCCGCGGTGGCGACGGTGGCCCCACCGGCCGGCAGGGTGAGGTGCCAGCCCGGCATGATCGTCTCCGGGCTCTGCCACGATTCGCCGTCCGGCTGGGGGGTGCCCTGGTTGAGGTCCCAGATCTCCGTCCAGCGTGCGCCGTCGCCCAGGTGCTCCTGGGCCAGGGCCCACGGGTTGTCGCCAGCGCGGACCACCACCACCGTCGACTCTCCGGCCGCCGCCCGTGTAGCGGGCGCGGCCGCGAGCGCCGGGGCGGTCTTGGGCAGGCTCGGGGCCGGTTTCGCGCTCGGTGCCGGGGTCGGGGCCGGTGTGCTCGCCGCGGCCGGGCGGGCCGGGGCCGACGGGAGGGAGGCGCCCGCCAGCGGTCCCAGCCAGCCCACCGTCATCGCCACCGTCGCGACCAGGTGGCGGGCCAGACGCTGGATCGGACCGACCGCGGACAACCGGGACGCCTCGCGACCGCGGACCTCTGCCACGATCTCGGCCACCAGGCAGGCGACGAACGCCACCCAGGCCACCCACAGCGCCACCGTGAACGCCCCGATGATCGCCGAGTCGGACGCCACCGCTCCCGGCAGGTCCCGGATCTGGTCGAGTGACGGCAGACCGGTGATGGGCCAGTGGCCCCAGGCCACCAACGCCCAGGGCACCACCACCACGAGGCCGACCAGCGCGGCGGCCGCGCCGACGCCCCGCAGCCATCGGCTGGCGGACATGGACGCGGTGGGAGAGCTCATGGTGCACGCTCCTGGGTGACCCGGCTCGTGGCCGTGGCATCGAGGGTGGTCCCGCCCGGCAGCATCAGGTAGTCGACGCTGCGGACGGCGGTGACCGTGACCTGGCGCTCCGCCACCGACACCGAACCGGTGGCGCCGTGGTCGCCCAGGTAGTCGAGGGCCGCTTCTGTCGCCTCGGTCTCGTCGAGGCGCACCTCGCCCGCCACCGCGGCTGCGGCGTCGAGCTCCTGGGCGGCACTGCGGGCGGCCGCGGCGGCGATGCCGAAGCAGTCGCTCTGGGCCCGCTGGGCCCGGCCACCGTCGAGCACGATGCCGATGAGGGCGGTGACGCCCATCGACACCCCGAGCACGAACAGGGTCACGTAGCCGGCCTCGCCCCGGCCGCGGCGGGCGGTCACGGCGCGCTCCCCTCGCGGTGACGGTCGAGCACCTCGGTCGCCGTGGCCTGCACGGTCGCCGTCCCGGGCACCGGCAGGAGCGCCAGCTCCGACAGGCTCACCTGGCAGGTGACGGTGACCGTCACCTCGCCGTCGGCCACCACCGTGTCGAAGTCCATCGACCGGCACATCGACGACCCCAGCCGGACCGTCAGGGCGGCGTCGTCCTCGGCGACCCCGATCGCCGTGTCGGCGTCGCGGGCGATGCTGATCGTCCGGGCGCCGTGCCGGGCGGCGGACTCGACCGCGGCGTTGGCCGAGTTCATGCGCCCCGCGTAGATGAGCAGCAGCAGGACGGGCACGAAGAAGAGGGCGGCCATCACGCTGATGTCCAGCGCCCCCTCGCCCCGGTCGTCGCGGCAGCGCCTCATCCGACCACCCGCTCCACCGGAGCCGTCACCGTGACCCTGATCGGCGGGTCGATGAACCCGACGATCGACACGGCCTGGGCCTGGACGGTGGCCGTGACCGTCTCGCTGGTGCGGGTCACGGTCACCGTGGCGTCTGGCAGCCCCCCGACCTGGCCGAGGTACTGGTTGGCCGTGGCCTCGCCCGTGGCCGCACTGCCGTTCTCGACGCGGGCGGCGTCGACCGCATGCTGGGCGGCGGCCGCCGCCACCTCCCGGCCGTAGAACCACAGGCCGAACTGCAGCACCACGAACAGCAGCAGGATGACCAGCACGAAGATCGCCGTGTTGGCGGCGATCTCGCCCCGGTCGTCCCACCGCGTCCGGCGGGCTGCGGTCCGGCGCATGCGGCTCAGAACCCGAAGTCGAACCGTTCGGCCGCGCCGGTGGCCTGGGTCATGACGATGGCGCCGACGGCGACCGCCACCACCAGCATCAGGCCGGCCCAGGCGACGTTGCTGTTGATCTCGCCGCGGTCGTCGGTGACGGCGTCCGCCAGCCGGCTCCGCAGGGTGTCGACGGCGGCCATCAGGTACAGGACGAAGTGCATGGCGTTACCTCTCAACGAATCGGTCGGGGGGTCAGAAGGCCGACCCCAGGGCGGACAGGGCGGGATACATCAGGAAGACCAGGAAGCCGGCGGCGATCGCCACCGCCGGCAGGCCCATCTGGGCGGTGGCGCGCTGCGTGGCCTGCTCGGCGTCCGCGCCGATGCGGTTGCTGATCGTGTTGGCCTTGGTCGAGATCGTCTCCCGGACGGCGGCGCCGTCCTCGCCGGCCATGGCGATGGTCGAGGCCAGCTGGGTCAGGTCGGGCGTGCCGAGCTCGGCGCCCAGCCGGCCCAGCGACTCCCACGGCGTCTCGCCCCGCACGTAGCCGGCGTTGAGGGCCGCCCGCAGCTCGGTGAAGGCCCACCCCTCGCCGGCCGACGCCGCGGTGGTCAGCGCCTGCTCGACGCCCCGGCCCGCGGCCAGCGACATGGCGGTCACCTGGCAGTAGGCGATCAGCGCGTGGAGGAACCCGGCCCGCCGCGCCCGCGCGCGGTCCCGCAGCGTCGCCCACGGGAGGACCACGCCGGCGGTGCCGGCGACGAGCGACACGGAGCCGGCGATCGTGGCCGGGAACGGCGCCCCCGCCACCCACACGCACGCCCCGAGCCAGGGCCCGAGCATGAACCCGAAGAGGCCGTACACCGCGGTCTCGCCCGCGTAGTCCTCGGGGCGCCGGCCCAGGATCCGCAGGTCGGCCCGGGCCCGCTCCACCACGCGGACCAGCGGGGGCACGTGGCGCAGCGCCACCCGGCCCAGCCGGTTGTCCCAGCTCAGCCCCGTGCTGTCGGCGACCGGCGCCGCAGCCCGGGGCTCGAACCGGCCGATGGCGGCGGCCAGGGTCTCCTCCTGGGGCCGCAGCCCGGACACGACGACCCAGACGCCGAGCCCGGCCAGCGCACCGGCGAAGGCGGCGACGCCGATCACGGCCGGGACCTCCGCCCACCCGGGCCCGACCCGGGCCCGCCCACGGCCAGGAACCGCTCGACGGGCTCGGACCGGGCCAGCCGGGCCATCGCCGTGAAGCCGATGGCCCATAGCCCCGCCACCACGCACAGCACGATCTGGCCCCACCCCGTGCGGTAGGGCGCGAGGTAGTCCCGACCCACGACCGCCAGCGCCACCACGACGGCGACCGAGATCGCCACCACCTGCCTCATCTCCGACCGGGGCCGGGCCCGGGCCACCTCCTGGCGGCGCAGCATGCGGGCCTCCTCGCGGGCGGCTTCGGCCAGGTCGTCGAGCACGGCCCGGACCTGGCGGGCGCCGGTGCGGGCCGAGATGTCCAGCGCGGTGACGATGAGGTCGCCGATCCGGTGGTCGAGCTCGGCCGCCAGCTCGGGCAGGGCGTCGTGCAGGTCCTGCCAGGCCAGCCGGTGGGCGAAGCGCATCACCGCCGGGCGGATCAGCACCGGGGCCGACGACGCGGTCGACGTGATGATGCCCTCGATGCCGCGCGGGGTGCCGACGCCGTCGCGCAGCATCTCGGCCCACGCCGCCAGCGCCTCGGTGCGGTCGATCTCGGCCGCGGGCGTGACCTTGCCCCGCCGACCCGCCACGACGTACACGCCGATTCCCGCGCCGAGTGCAGCCACCGGCCACCGCGTCAGCACGAGCACGACTAGGCCGGCCCCGGCGGCGAGCGCCGCCCGGCTGGCCACGAGCTCGGCCCGGCGTCGGCGGGCCTCGGTCCGGTCGGGCGCCGCTGGCGCGGGGCGCGCGCCGCTGACTACCAGCGCCAGCCCGACGGCGACGAGGAGCCCGGCGAGGGCGGCCACGAAACTCACCAGCGAGCCGCCAGGGTCGGGTCGTAGCCGTAGGCCACGAGCTCGTCGAGCAGCTGGTTGGGGATCGGGGCGTTCTGGTTGCGGACCGCTGCCCGGTCCCGCCCCGGACCGAACCACTGGTCGGCCACGACGTGGCCCGCCTGGGCGTCGTAGCCGTGCACGTGTGTCAGCTCGGCGATCACCCGCCGGCCCGACGGCGTGACGTCGAGGTAGACCACGAAGTCGAGGGCGTCGGCCGCCGTGTCCATCACGAACGCGGGCGTCACGTTGGGCTGGCCCAGCTGCGCGTAGTGGACCATGCGCCCGAACACCCGGTAGGCATCCTTGGAGTGCATCGTGCACAGGGCGCCGGCGATGCCCTGGCCGGCGGCCTCGAGCATGACCATCACCTCGGCCCCGAGGACCTCGCCCACCACGATGCGGTCGGGGTTGTGGCGCTTGATCGCCCAGGCCAGGTCGGCCAGCGTGACCGCGCCTTCGCCCTCCATGTTGGCGGGCCGGGCGATCCAGGTGAGGACCTGGTTGTGGCGGACCGGGTCGGCGTCGAGCTGCAGCTCCGGCTCCTGCTCCAGCACCATGATCCGCTCGCTGGGGTCGCACTCGTGGAGCAGCGCCCGCATGAGCGTGGTCTTCCCACGGCCCTGGCCGCCGGCGATCATGATCGACTTGCGGGCCCGCACGGCCGCCGCCAGCAGACTGGCGATCGACTCGTCGTACATGCCCCGGGCCACCAGGTCCTTCTGGGCCGCGTCGGCCAGCGGGTGGCGCCGGATCGACACGTATGGCCGGGGCGTGATCCAGGCGGCCGCCGCCAGCCGGGACCCGTCCGACAGCTGGAGGTTGAGCAGCGGCTTGGACGAGTTGAACTCCTTCTCCTGCTCGCCGCCCAGCTCGGACGCGCCGATCGCGTCGCCCGACCCCAGCCGGCCGCACCGGCGGGCCAGGCCCTGGATCATCGTCACCAGCTCGGCGTCGCTCGACACCAGCGGCGCGACGACGATCTCGTCGCCGTCCATCGTGCGGAGGCGAACGTCGTCGCACCCGTTGATGAAGATGTCGGTCACGTCCGGACGGGCCAGGTACTCGTCCAGTCCGGGCAGGGCGGAGAACACCGACACCCGCACGGCCTCGGCGATGTGCAGCTCGTCGTCGCGACTCAGCCGGGGCTCGCCCCGCTGGGACGTCGTGCGCCAGAGCTCGGTGAGGATCCGCCGGATCTCGGCGTCGGCCATCATCCGGCGGTCGACGTCGTCCAGCGGGTCGAGGCCCTCGCGCTCGCGGCGGTCGACCTCGTCGCCGATCAGCAGCGCCACCTGGCGGCGCATCGACGAGACCAGCTCGTGGTGATCGTCGTTCACGACGTGTTTCCTCCTGCCTGGCGGGCCGGGAGCGGCACCCGACTCGGGGGTGGGGGCGGCGGGGGCGGCGGGACCGGCAGCTCGGGCCTGGCGGCGTGGCTGGCGGCGACGTGGGCCTCCATCCCGGCGAGCACCCGGATCGCCGACCGGGCCAGCGAGGACCGCACGCCGGCGGCGGTGGCGCCCTTGGCCCACAGCCAGCCCGCGCCTCGCGCGTCCCACGCGACGGCGCCCGCCAGCGGCAGGTCGAGCGCGCCGGCCACGGCCTCCGCCGGGTGGGGCCGCTCGCCGACCACCACCGCCACCACCGGCGTCCGGGCCGCGAGCCGCAGCGCGGCGACCGAGTGGCGGGCGTGCTCGACGCTGACGGCGGTGGCCCGCACGACCAGGCCGACGACGTCGGCGCCCTCGATGCGGCGGGCGGTGGCCTGGCCCGGGTCCCAGCGGCCGGCGTCGACCATGACCAGGCCGTCGAAGGCCCGGAACGCCGGGCCCCAGCCATCGCCGATCGACGACAGGACCGCCTCGGCTTCGACCGCCCCCGCGGGGGCCAGCAGCGCCGGGAGCGACGGCAGCGCCTCGACCGCCTGCGACGCCAGCACGTCGCCCTCGCCCTGAGGGTGGCGGAGCTCGGCCGCGGCGTGCACCAGGTTGGGCTCGGCTGCGGTGACCGTCGACAGCAGCCGGACGTCGCCACCCGAGGGGTCGAGCTCGACGAGCAGCACGGACTCGCCGCCCACCGCGCCGGCGGCGGCCATCGCCGCCGCCGCCGTCGTGACGCCGGGCGATCCCTTCACCGAGAGCAGCGTGAAGACCGTCACTGGTGCACCCTTCGGGCGGACCCGTGACGGCATCGCCACTGCGTGGCAACGAGACCACTGTGCTTCTGGAGCTCGCGGCGCTCGGTCATGGGACAGGTGTCTCCCGAGTGGCCACCGCGATGCGCTCGTCGGCGGCCGCCGAGGCGACCAGCCCGGCCGCGTTCTCCGGAACCACCACCGCCGCCTCGCGGGCGCCGGTGTTCTCGAGCGGCTCGCCCAGCTCCTGCAGCCAGCCCTGGACCTCGGTGGGCGGCTCGCCGTCGGCCCCGCTGGCCGGCCGGATCACGACCAGGACCGGCGTGCCCGACGGGACGTCGCCCCGAGGCGCCGCCGAGGCGCTGAGCCGGGCGCCGATCACGACCTCGTTGGCCGCCACGAGCCGCTCGCCGTCCGCCAGCAGCTGCCCCGGGGCGAGCAGGGCGCCCTGGGGCAGGTCGGTGGCCGCCACCTCGCCGACCACCGTGTCGATCTCGTCGGCCGGGATCGTCTCGACGCCGGGGTCGGCCGCCACCCGCACGACCTTGAGGTCCCCGCGCTCGATGACCTCGCCCCGGGCGACGTCGGCGGCCACGGCCAGGGTCTCCTCCCGACCGCCGGCGGTGGCTACGAGCACCATGGCGAGCCAGGCGCCGAACAGCGCCAGGACCGCGCCGAGCGCCACGCGGCCCCAGCGCCGCCGGGTGGGCAGGCCGCTGGGCGTGGCGGGCACGGGCGTCGACCTCCGGGCGCCCCGGCCGGGCGGGGCGGCCGGACCGAGCCCGGTGCCCGAGCCGGTGGTGGCGGGCGGGGCGGTGGCGGTGGGCGAGCCGTTGTTCATGGCGGGTGTCCCTTCATCCGAGGTCCTCGACCACGGTCTGGACCTCGTCCACGGCCCGGGGCAGCGCCGTGGACTTCGTGACCGAGGGCAGCGAGCCGCTGCCCTCCGGAGAGGTGTAGGTGAGCGTCCACACGACCGTGACCGTGCCCTCCCAGCGGTGGGGGCGACCCTCGACGCCCGTGCGGGTCAGGTACGTGTGGGCGCAGGCGCCGGGCGCCTCGGCCTGGACCTCGGGGTCGGGGCCGGCCGGGTCGAACGGGACGCCGGGGCCCTCGCACACCTCGGCCTCCACCCCCGGCTCGCCCGAGTCCCAGCTGAGGCTGGGCAGGGCGACGACGGCGACGCAGAAGTCGGGGAAGTTGGGATCACACTGGCGGTCGGTCACCTGGTCCCGCCAGTTGTCGACCGTGACGAAGGACGGGAACCCGACCAGGGCCGGCACGCCCGCGGCCGGGCTGGCGGTCACGTCGGGTGTCGGCAGGGTGCCCGCCAGGCGGGCATGGGCTGCGAGCCCGAGGGCCCGGGCGGTCATCCGCACGGGTGGCGGCGGCTCGCCCGGGGTCCACCACTGGAGCCGCCCGGTGACGACCCCGTTGCAGACCTCCCAGATCAGGACGGCCTCGGGCGAGGGGCGGTCACCGGGGTCCATCGGCAGGCCCGCCGCGGGCCCGTCGCCGGGGATGGCCACCTCGGAGGTCCAGCGGCAGGCCGGACCGGCGCCTCCGCCGCCGCCTCCTCCCCCTCCGCCGCCGCCGCCCCCGCCCCCGCCGGGGCCGCCGGGCTGGCCGGGCCTGTCCGCATCCACGCAGTAGTCGCCGGCGGGCGGGCACTGTTCGCCGCCGGGCGGCTGCGCCTGGGGCGGTGCGGCCCCGCTGTCGCCGGCGTCGACGAGCAGCGCGGCCAGGGCGAGCAGGGCGGCGGCCGGAAGCCGCAGCCGGCGGGCCGTCATCCGGGGACCTCCGCGCCGGCGCCCACCGCGGCCGCGTCGGCCGGGGCGACCGGATCGGTCGGGTCGACGCTGGTGAACCCGCCGTCGGCCGCCTCGACGAAGCCGGCGCAGGTGCCGGGCCGGGCAGCGCCCGGCGTCAGGGAGACCGTACGGGACACGTCGTTGGAGAGGCCGTAGAAGCGCCACTCGCCGTCGACGCGGCGGGCCTCGCCGGCGACGAACAGCAAGCGGGCGTCGGCCGACAGGACCGTCCCGTCGGCCCCCACCCGCTCGCGGTCGATCACCGAGCAGGTGTCGAAGTAGAGCGTGTCCTCGTCGGGTGGCGGCGACCACTGGTAGATGTCGACCTCCCGCATGAAGCCGCTCGCGGCCGGCTGGTAGTGCTCGCCCTGCTCGACCATCACCCGCAGCCCGGCCTCGACGGCATCGGGCGTGGGCGAGTCGTCGGTGTAGAGCTCGCGGTAGCGGACGAGGTCGGGGTTGCCGGGATCGTCGACGATGCTGGGGTCGCGGAAGAAGCGGTCGGCGAGTCCGGTCGCCTCGTCGACGAGCCGGGCGACGTCGTGGCGGGAAGCCTCGTCGGTGGCGGGCGGGGCGGTGACCGGCGGTGCGCTCGCCCGCGTCGCCCGCTCGCCGCTGCCCGCGGTGTCGCCGCCTCCCCCGGCGCCGGCGCAGGCCACTGCGAGCCCCGGCGCGGCTGCGACGAGAGCCACCGCACCGACTAAATTCCTCGCTCTCCCCGGCCGGGGGGGCCCTTCCCCGTGACCGGGCTGAGCACATGAGTGCGTCACCGGTCGACAGACTCCCCTGTGTAGTGAACCAATCACTGCTTGCGTTGGACAACGCACTGTAGTCGCGCGGCCACTGGCTGCCAGAGGGAATCCGCAGATACCGCCGGTTTGAAACGTGAACTTCACACAGGAGGTACTTTCCTGGCCTTCTGTTCACCTTGGTGGTGCGAGGCGCCGGAGGGTCGCGATCGCCAGGCTCAGCTCCCCCGGCGTGGCCCCGGTCGCACCGCGCCCCACCAGGTCGATCGCCCACCCCAACCGGCCCGGCACGCCGCGCAGCCGGCGTGCCCCGGCCAGCACCCGGTCCAGGTCCGGCGGCACGCGGCGGTCACCCGTGAGGACGCGGTCGTAGCAACTCACGACCGCGGCGCACACCGCCGTCAGCTCCGCGAGGTCGACCACCTCGCCGCCACCGCCGACACCGCTGCTGTGGGCACCGCCGCCGTCTGCTGCTCCCATGTCGGCGGAGCATTCCGACCGGCCGATGTCGCGTTCCGGGGTCGCCGCGACCCAGTAGTCGGGCATGAGCGTGATCGACGTCGACATCACCGAGACGACGCTGCGGGCCGCTGCCGGCCTGGCGTCGCTGCCCTCGCTCCCCCGGGAGCTGCGGGAGCTGCGGTTCGCTCGGGGGCGCACGGCCCGGGTCCACAACGCCGTGATGGAGGAGCACTTCACCGCCATCCGGGCCTGCGCCGGCGCCGCCGCGGCGCTGGCGGACGGCTGCGTGCCTCCGGCCGGGGGCATCGCCGTGTTCCGCTGTGCCGTCGCCCACAGCGCGGCCGCGGCGATCGCCAACCCCGCCCAGCCCAGCCACAGCGTCAACTTCTACGAGCTGGTCCCGACCCTCGACGGCCGGCCGTTCGAGCCGGGCACGCCGCTGGCCACCGGTATCTGGCGCATCGAGTGGACCTGCCCCGACTACCCGGAGGCCCAGGGCGGCCCGGCGTCGGGCGCCTTCCACGTCGGCGTCGGCGTCCCCTCCGACGAGCTGCCGGCCGCCTGGGCCCGCACCCGCAGCGGCGACATCGCGGGCGCCCCCGGCAACCTCGTCGTCGCCTCACTGGCCCAGTCCCGGCTGGTCGCCGCGCTCCGCAGCCTGGCCGGCTACCGAGACCTGGCCGAGCGGCGGGCGTGCGACGCCATGCAGGGCTTCGTGACCGCCAAGGCCGTGAAGGTCCGCAACGCGCACCCCGGCGTGTTCGACCACGACGACGCGCTCCAGGAGGGGCTGGCGCGGCTGATCGTGGTCATGCGCAGGTTCGCGGCCCGCGGCCGCCCACGGGCGTGCTGGTCGGTGGCGGCCGGCCTGGTCCTCGAGCGGGACCTGCCGCGGGCCGCCGACAAGGTCAGCCACCTGTCCTCCAGCGTCGCCCACTGCGCCCACTGGCTGACCCGCACCGACCGGGTCGACCTCCAGGACCCGGGCCTCACCCCGGAGGCCGCGGCCGCCGCCTACGCCCGGGATCAGCAGCACCGCCGCCGCCAGGCGCCCGGCACCCGCAGGTGGCTCGCCGGCGACGGCCCGGCTGCGAGCGCCCACCCGCGGGCCGTGTGGGCCGCGGCGCTGGACGAGGCCCGGCGGGGCAGGCCCGTCAGCCTCGACCGGCTGACCGAGGGGCACGACGGCGAGGCGCCCCGGGCCGCGGCCGGCGCTCTGGTGCCGGTCATCGACCGGGACATCGAGTTGATCGGGGCCCGCACGCTCACCGAGCTGGTCGAGGACCTGCTGGCGGGGACCGGGCTCGACTACGACGACCTGCGGGCCTACCTGTACCCGAAGCTGTCGCGGCGCGGCTACGCCGACGAGACGCTGCGGTCCCCGTGCGGGGACCCGGGCGCCGCCGTGGACCGCGGGCTGCGGGCCGAGGCCGAGGGCCGGCTGCTGGCGCTCGTGGCCCGGCCGGGTGAGTCGCTCAGCCGCCACCGGGCGGTCCTGCGCCAGCGGGTGCGGGACACGCTGTTCGACGAGCACGGCCGGTTCCGCCCGACCGAGGAGCGCCGGGAGCGCTGGGCCGAGCACCGGCGCGCCACCATGGCGGGGTGATCACCAGCACCGCCAACCCCCGGGTCAAGGATGCGCTGCGCCTGCGCAAGCGGCGGGAGCGGGACCGCAGCGGCCGGTTCCTGGTCGAGGGCCGCCGGGAGCTGGGCCGGGCGCTCGGCGCCGGGGTGGAGGTCGACGAGGTGCTGGCCTGCCCGGCCCTTCTGGGCGACGACACCGCCGTGCTCGACCTCGCCGCGGCCGCCGGGGCCGCGCTGACCGAGGTCGCCGAGGGGGTGTTCGCGCGGCTGTCGCTGCGGGAGGGGCCGGACGGCGTGCTCGGCGTGGCCCGGGCGTTCCCGGTCGCGCTGGACGGCCTCGATCCGGGCGAGGACCCGCTGGTCCTGGTCGTCGCCGAGATCGAGAAGCCGGGCAACCTCGGCGCCATGCTGCGGTCGGCCTCGGCCGCCGGCGCGACCGCGGTCGTCGTGGCAGACCCGGTCACCGACGTGTTCAACCCCCAGGTCGTGCGGGCGTCCCAGGGCGCCCTGTTCGGCGTGCCGGTCGGGGTGGGCGACACGGCGGCGGCGCTGGACTGGTTGCGGCGCCACGGCCTCCGGGTCTACGCCGCCGGCCCGGGCGGGGCCGCGCCGTACTGGCGCCTACCGCTCGCGGGGCCCTCGGCCCTGGTGGTCGGGTCCGAGCACCGCGGGCTGCCCGACGCGTGGTTCGCGGCGGCCGACGAGCAGGCCGTCATCCCCATGCCGGGCTCGGCCGGCGTCGACTCGCTCAACGCCGCCTCGGCGGCGGCCGTGCTGCTGTTCGAGGCGGCCCGTCAGCGAGCCGAGGCCGAGGGCCGACCGAGGCCGGGCGGCGCCTCCCACGATCGCACCGTCGACGGGTCGACCGGCACGAAGCCGCCGGCACCGTCGGGGCCGAGGAACACGAACGACGCCTCCCACGCGTCGAACGGGACGCCGCCCTCGACGGGCGCGGCCGACCACACCACCAGCGCCAGGGACAGCGGCGGCTCCGCCGGGTAGCGGGCGGCGCCGGCCGCCAGGATCCGCACGTCGCGGCAGCAGGCCCGGGCGGGCGCGGCCGCCTCGCCGGCCTCCTGCCATCGGGGGAACTGGTCGCGGCCCACGCCGGTCAGGTCGGCGGTCACGAACCGCGCCGCCACATCCCGGGCGGCCTGCTGGTCGGCAGCCGGCAGATCCGAGCCGACGCCCTCGGCGATCAGCCGGGTCACGTCCTCGAACGGCAGGGTCGACAGCTGCTGGTACCAGATCACCGCCGGGTCGTCCGGGCCGCCGCCCTGGGCGTGGCCGGTGTCGTTGAGGACGTGCTCGTCGGGCTCGCCGGTGGCGCCGCCCTCGCCGGTCAGCTCGCGGCCGGTGTCCGGGGCGCCACCGTCGCCGCCGTCCGGGTCGGGGCGCAGGACGGCCCACGCGACCACGGCCGCGACGGCCAGCACGACGGCGCCCGCCGCGGCCAGGGCGCGGCCGCTCACCTGCCGGACGTCGACCAGTGCCATGCCTCGCTCGGGAGGTTGTAGAGGCCGTAGGCGGCGGCGTGGGCCCGCAGCCAGACGACGCAGGGGTTGGACCGCGCGTGCTGACCGATCGACTCGCCGTTGCAGCGGAAGTCGATGGCCAGGCCCCGCTCGTGCTCGGACGTACCCGGGCGGGCGGTGGGCGGCGAGCACTGCGACGGCGGCATCTGGTAGACGGCGTAGTCGCTGGTGCCGCAGTGGGCGCGGCGGAGCTGGATCTGGCGCTCCGGCGAGCGCCAGCCACCCGATCCCTCGGCAAGCTCGAGGCCGGACGCGCGGGCGGCGTCCACCATGGCCCGCACCCGCTCGGCGATGGCGGCGTTCACCTGGATGCCGTACACGTCGACGACCGTCACCGGGCCGTCCGGCAGGGCGACCGACCGGCCGGGCGGCGCGTCCGGGTCTCCGAGGCCCATGGCCGCGAGGCCGGCCCGGTACTCGGCCGCCCGGGACAGCACGCCGTCCGCATACCAGCCGGCGCCGTTGTAGGCGAGCGCGGCCCGCCGCTGGTCCGCCTCGGTGGCCAGGCCGTGCCCGTCCCGGCAGGTCTTCACCGCGGTCGCCAGGGCGCCGTCGTAGTAGTTGAAGGGGTCGGCCACACCGTCGTCGTTGCCGTCTGCGACCCCCCGCACGCCCTCCCACGTCGACGGCAGGAACTGGGTGGGTCCGACCGCCCGGATGTAGGGGTCGCTCTGGCGGTAGAACGCCCGGTCGGCCGGGTCCAGGTCGTTGCGGTAGGGGGTGGTGTTGCCGCCGGTGCCGCCGCCATCGAGCAGCGTGCCGAGGATGGCGGGGGTGGACACGCCGGTCAGCGGTTCCCAACTGACGCTGCCCTTCCGGCCGCGCCCGTCGGACGTGCCGGTGGCGAGGTCGACGGCCACGGTGCCGTGGCCCGACTCCATGGACCCGAAGCCGGCCAGGTAGGCGACGTCGATCGCGCAGCCCGGCTCGATCGCCCCGATGCGGGCGGCGGCCTGGACGTAGGCGCGGGCGGCGTGCTCGGGGATGCCGAGGGCGGCGAGCGCCTCCCACCCGCTGACGTCGACCGGGACGGCGGTGGCGTAGCCGGCGTAGACCTTGGCCTTGGCGATGACCCGGTCGGCGAACTCGCGGGGGTTGACCGGGGCGGCGGCGCCGGTGACCGGGGGCCGGTCGATCCGGGGCGGCACCAGGCGGGGGTTGTGGAGGCGGGGCACCAGGCCGGTCCGGCCCGCCAGGGGGAAGGCGCCGCGGGCGCCGGTCCACTCGGCGTAGGCGGCGGCGCCCGCGAGGCCGGGGTCGGCGGTCACCGCCCCGGGCTCGCTCGGGTCCTGGCGGGCGGCGAGCCGGCCGGCCAGCCACTCGAACCCGGCCGCCCGGTCGGTGCCCGGGTCGCAGGGGCCGCCCGAGCGGAACAGCGGGTCGAGCGGGGTGGCGGCGAACCGGGCGTCCCACCGCGCCGGGTCGAAGTCGACGGCGGCGGGCTCGAAGCCGGCCATCGGCGCCAGGCCGGCGTACGGCGTGGGCGACGACGCGGCCTCGGCGTCGAGGGCGAGGGTCACGGCCGCCTCGCAGGCATCGCTCGGGTCGAACCTGTGGACCGCCGGGCCCTCGGCCAGGAAGCGGTTCTCGGCCGGATCGCCGAGGGCGGGCGCCATGGTGGCCCAGCCGGCGGCGGCCCGCTCCCAGTCGGTGGTGCCGGGGCGCTGGTCGAACGGGCGGCTCTCCTGGTCGAGGACCAGGCGGGCGGCGGTGCGGACGTTCTGGACGGGGTCGCAGCGGGTGGCCAGCGCGGTGGCCGGGACCGGGAACACGCCGGCATGGGGCTCGGCCTCGTCGCACGGGCGGGCACCTCGGTCGGACCAGGTAGCGGCGACGACGTGGGCCTCGCCGAGCAGGATGTCCTGAGCGTCGGCCCCCTGCACGAGGCCGTCGGGGGTCCACACCGTGGGCGGCGTCCGCAGCATCTCGCAGCGCCACACGACCTCGATGATCTGGGGAACCGGCATCGTCGGGTCGGGTTGGAGGCAGGCCGAGTCGCCCGCCACCACGGGGGCGGCGGCCACGACCTCGTGCCAGAACTCCTCGGAGGCGGGAAGGAACTCCTCGGCGAAGCGCGATGCCCGGGCGTCGTCGGCGCCCCTGGTGCGGGTCCGCTCGGCGACGCGGGCCATCTGCCCGGCCAGCAGGTCGACCGAGCGGACGACGCCCTGGGCCGCCCCGACCGACAGGCCGGTGAACACGGTGGGGTTGAGCAGGAGCGGGCCGAGGCCGCCGTCGCCGGACGGCGGGTCGACGGCCCGGACCGCGGGGGCAGCGAGCTGGCCGGCGAGCCATCCGGCCATGGCCGCGTAGCCCGCCGGGGTGTAGTGGACGCCGTCCTCGGCCCGGTAGACGGCGGCGTCGCCCTCGGGGAGGGCTGCGAGGTGGGCGGCCCAGTCGGCGACCTGGAGCGTCGGGTGGCTGCGCTGGGCGGCGGCGAGCGCGGCGGTGAG
>DASRJM010000221.1:0-13647 GCA_035649475.1 Acidimicrobiales bacterium | reverse complement strand
GAGGTCCTCCTTGCTGGCGAAGCGGCGGTACAGCGAGCTCACGTTGACGCCGGCCCGGTCGACCACGGCGGACACCGGGGCGTCGGGGTCGGCCACGAACACGGCCCGGGCGGCGGCCAGGATCGCTTCGTCGTTGCGCCGGGCCTCGGCCCGGCGGCCGCTCAGGGCCCCGTCAACCACCCTGCGAACCGCTTGAAACGACGTGCACCGCTTCGTTACGGTACCCCAAGCGGAACGCTTCGTTCCGTGCCTGGCGCCGCACAGGTCCGCACGACATGGGGAGTTGCATGCCATGACCGTTGCCGCGGACGGCGCCGAGGTCCAAGCGTTCCGGCTCGAGGTGCCCGAGGCCGACCTGGATGACCTGCGGGACCGGCTCGCCCGGACCCGCTGGCCCGACGAGCTGCCCGGCGTCGGGTGGGACTACGGGGTGCCGGTCACCTACGTGCGCGCGCTCGTCGACCACTGGCTGACCGGCTACGACTGGCGGGCGCAGGAAGCGCGGCTCAACGCGCACCCCCAGTTCACGACCACGATCGACGGCGAGACCGTCCACTTCGTGCACGTGCGCTCGCCCGAGCCCGACGCCCTGCCGCTCATCGCCACCCACGGCTGGCCCATGGCGGTCGTCGAGTACCTCGAACTCATCGGGCCGCTGTCCGACCCGCGGGCCCACGGCGGCGACCCCGCCGACGCGTTCCACCTGGTGGTGCCATCCCGGCCAGGTGTCGGGCTCTCCGGCCCGACCCACCAGCGCGGGTGGGACATGGGCCGGGTCGCGCGGGCGTGGGTCGAGCTCATGGACCGGCTCGGCTACGACCGCTTCGGCGCCCACGGCAACGACAGCGGCTCGATGATCTCCCCCGAGGTCGGGCGGCTCGCCCCCGACCGGGTGGCCGGCGTCCACGTCACCCAGCTCTTCTCCTTCCCGTCCGGCGACCCCGCCGAGTTCGAGGATCTGAGCGACGAGGACATGGCGGCGCTCAAGTTCCTCGAGGACTTCACCAGCGGCGGCGGGCTCGCCTACAACCAGTACCAGTCCGCCCAGCCCCAGACGCTGGCCTACGCCCTCCAGGACTCCCCGGCGGGGTGGCTGGCCTGGATCGGCCAGCTGTTCCGGGACTGGACCGATCGCGACTACGTCCTCACCAACGCCGCGCTGTACTGGCTGACGGGCACCATAGGCTCGTCGATGCGGTACTACTTCGAGGAAGCGCACGCCCAGGACCGGCCGTCCGGCCCGACCACGGTGCCGACCGGGGTGGCCATCTTCGCCGAGGACTTCCAGTCGGTCCCGAAGCTGGCCCGGCGCGACCACGCCAACATCGTGCACTGGCGCCACTACGACCGCGGCAGCCACTTCGCGCCGCACGACGCCGGCGACCTGCTGGTCGACGACATCCGGGAGTTCTTCCGCCCGCTCCGCTGACGCGGAGTCCCGCGCCTGTCACGGGCCGGCCGTACGGTCGGAGCATGCGCACAGCCGTCTGCCTGCCACCGTTCACCGACCCGGGCACTCTCGTCGCGATGGCCGAGGAGGCCGAGGCAGCGGGGTGGGACGGCGTGTTCCTGTGGGACCACGTGGTGCTCCTGCCCGACCTGCGCCTCGACGTGCACGACCCCTGGGTCCTGCTCGGTGCCATGGCCCGGAACACCGAGCGGGTCACCCTCGGCACGCTGGTCACCCCGCTGGCCCGCCGCCGGCCGTGGATGGTGGCCCGCCACCTCATCACGCTCGACCATCTGAGCGGCGGCCGGGCCACGCTCGGGGTCGGCCTCGGCGAGCCGCCCGACGCCGACTTCGGCGACTTCGGCGACCCGGCCGACCCCCGCGAGCGGGCGGCCCTCCTCGACGAGGGCCTCACCGTGCTCGACGGTCTGCTCCGGGGCCCGCTCACCCACAAGGGCGACCGCTACACGGTCGACAGCGAGCTGCTGCCCCGGCCGGTCCAGCAGCCCCGCCCCCGCATCTGGGTGGCCGGCGTGGCTCCCCACCGCCGGCCGCTCCAGCGGGCGCTGCGGTGGGACGGCCTGGTCCCCATCGCCGAGGGCGACCTGCTGACGCCCGACCAGATCGCCGCCTACCTCGACGGCGTCGACCGCCCCGAGGGCTGGGACCTGGTGGCCAACATCGCTCCCGGCGTCCCGATCGAGGACTACGAGGCGGTGGGCGCCACCTGGGTCGTCGAGGGCGCCTGGCCGGTGGGCGAGTGGGTGCAGGACCTGCGCGGCCGCATCAACGCCGGCCCGTAGTCCGTGCTGGTCGCAGGCCGCCTCCCGGCGCGGGAGGGTGCCCCCTCGGTAGCCTCGCGTTCCGTGATCCTCGTCTCTGCTGCAGTCAAGGGCGGCGTGGGCAAGACCACCACGTCGGTGTACGTCGTGGCGCTGGCGGCCGAGGCCGGCCGGGACGTCACGCTGGTGGACGCAGACCCGCAGGCCAGCGCCGCCGAGTGGGTGGAGGAGGCCACCGACGACCTGCTCGGCAAAGTCGACGTCGTCGAGGCCCCGACAGAGCGCCTGCTGGGCAAGGCCCTCGGCCACCTCGCGCCCGGCTCCGTGGTCGTCGTCGACACCCCGCCGGCCCACGAGACCCTGCTCGCCAAGGCCCTGGAGCGGGCCGACGTGGTCGTCGTGCCCACCCGGGTCGGCGGGGTCGAGACCCCCCGGGCCACCGCGATGCTCGACATGGTGCCGACCGGCGTCCCGGTGGGCCTCGTCATCTGCTCGGCCCGGACCCAGACCCGCGACTACCACGAGTCGGTCGCCGCCTGGGAGGACGAGGACATCGCCGTGTGGGGCACGATCCCCGAGCGGGTGGCCATCGCCGTCGGGCCCGACGGCTGGCTCGCGCCCGACGGCATGGACGCCTACCGCGAAGTGTGGCAGCACGTCACGCGTGCGGCGCCGACGACCTGAGCAGCAGGATCCGATCGCGTCGTCGCCCTTCTCGCCGGTGCGGGCCCGGGCGACGACGTCATGACCGTCCTTCGAGACGTGTCAGCGGAGGCGCTCGACCACGTGGTCGATGCAGCGGGTGAGCGCTTCCACGTCCTCGGGGTCGATGGCGGGGTACAGCGCGATGCGCAGCTGGTTGCGTCCCAGCTTGCGGTAACTGTCGGTGTCGACGACGCCGTTGGCCCGCAGGACCGCGGTCACGGTGGTCGCCGCCACCGACTCGTCGAGGTCGATCGTGCCCACCACGTGGCTGCGGACCGCCGGGTCGGCCACGAACGGCGTGGCGTAGTCGGAGCGCTCGGCCCAGCCGTAGAGGATTTCGGCCGAGCGGTCGCAGCGCCCGGCGGCGAACGGCAGGCCTCCGTTGTGCAGGATCCACTCGATCTGGTGGCAGGCCAGGAAGATCGTCGCCAGGGCCGGCGTGTTGTAGGTCTGGTCCTTGCGGCTGTTGTCGAGGGCGATGCCCAGGTCGAGCGAGGCCGGAGCCCAGCGGTCGCCCGCCGCGATGCGCTCGATGCGCTCGGCCGCGGCGGGGGAGAGGGCGGCGAGCCACAGCCCGCCTTCGGACGCCAGCGCCTTCTGGGGGGCGAAGTAGTAGGCGTCGACCTGGGTGGGGTCGAAGCGCAGCCCGCCCGCGGCGGAGGTGGCGTCGACCAGCACGAGGCCCTCGGCCCCGTCGGGCCGCCGCAGCGGCGCGGCGACCCCGGTCGAGGTCTCGTTGTGGGTCAGGCAGTAGGCGTCGACGTCGGGCGTGGCCTTGGCCTCGGGCACGGTCCCGGCCGGGGACTCGATCACGTCGGGGTCGTCGAGGTGGGGCGCGGCGAGTGCGCAGGCGGCGAACTTGGACGAGAACTCGCCGAAGGACAGGTGCTGGCTGCGCTGGTCGATGAGCCCGAACGTGGCCGCGTCCCAGAACGAGGTCGTGCCGCCGTTGCCCAGCGCCACCTCGTAGCCGTCGGGCAGCGACAGCAACTCGGCGATGCCGTTGCGCAGCGCCGCCACCATGAACCGCACGGTGGCCTGGCGGTGGCTGGTGCCCATGTAGGTGGTGCCGGTGCCCGCCAGGGCGTCCAGCGCCTCGATGCGAACCTTCGACGGCCCGGAGCCGAACCGCCCGTCCGCGGGCAGCAGGTCGCCGGGGATGGTTATCTCTGGGGTGGGCGGGCTCATCGGTGCCACTATCGCGGCCGTCGAGACAAGGAGCCAGTTCGTTGCCCCCCACCCCTCGCATCTCCGCACGTGTCGCCGCGATCACGGAGTCGGCCACCCTCGCGGTCGACGCCAAGGCCAAGGCGCTGAAGGCCGCCGGCGAGCCGGTCATCGGCTTCGGCGCCGGCGAGCCCGACTTTCCGACCCCTGACCACGTGGTCGAGGCCGCGCTCGAGGCCTGCCGCAACCCCCGCTACCACAAGTACACGCCGGCGGCCGGCCTGCCCGACCTCCGGGACGCCATCGCCGCCAAGACCAAGCGGGACTCCGGCTACGACGTGACCGCGGCCCAGGTCATCGTCACCAACGGCGGCAAGCACGCCGTGTACGAGACCTGCGCCACCCTGCTGGACCCGGGCGACGAGGTGCTCCTCCCGGCCCCGTACTGGACCACCTACCCCGAGCCCATCCGCCTCGCCGGCGGGGTGCCGGTCGTCCTGCCGACCGAGGTGGGCAACGGCTTCCGGGTCACGGTCGACCAGCTGGAAGCGGCGGCCACCGACCGCACCAAGGCGCTGCTGTTCGTGTCGCCGTCCAACCCGACCGGCGCGGTCTACCCCCGCGGCGAGGTCGAGGCCATCGGCCGGTGGGCGGCGCAGCGCGGGATCTGGGTGATCACCGACGAGATCTACGAGCACCTCACCTACGGAGACCACGAGTTCAGCTCTATGCCGGTGCTCGTTCCCGAGCTGGCCGAGCGGTGCGTGGTCCTCAACGGCGTGGCCAAGACCTATGCCATGACCGGCTGGCGGGTGGGCTGGCTCATCGCCCCGCCGGACGTGGCCAAGGCCACCGCCAACCTGCAGTCCCACATGACGTCGAACGTGGCCAACGTGTCCCAGGTGGCCGCCCTGGCTGCGGTCAGCGGTGACCTCGAGGCGGTGGCCACGATGCGGACCGCGTTCGAGCGCCGCGGCCGCACGATGCACGGCCTGCTGTCGCGCATCCCGGGCGTCCAGGTCATGGAGCCGCAGGGTGCGTTCTACGCCTTTCCCGACCTGTCGGCCTACGTGGGCCGCGAGATCCGCGGCGCCCGGCCGGCCTCCACGGTCGAGCTGTGCGGCGTGCTGCTGGCGGAGGCGAAGGTGGCGGTGGTGCCGGGTGAGGCGTTCGACGCCCCCGGCTACGCCCGGCTGTCGTTCGCGCTGGGCGACGACGACCTGGCCGAGGGCTGCCGCCGCCTCGCGGACCTGCTGTCCGAGGCCCGCTGAACGGAGCGGTCTGTCGTCTCTCACCGCGGCGAGTCGCGGGGAGAGACGACAGACACGCTGAAAAGTCAGGGCACCTCGAAGGGGAACTCCGCCTCTTCGTCCTGGCCGACCGTGCCGGTGAGCACCTGCTCCACGCCCTCGACCGTGATGGTCAGCGTGAAGTCGCCGCCGCCGCAGTCCGAGCCGTCGTCCCGGGACAATCGGAACCCGACCACCGTCACCGTGTAGCTGCCCGACGGGGCCTCGCCGACAGGCCAGAACACGTTCTCCACGCCGCCGTCGTTCTCGCACTCGACGTTGGAGTCGACGTCGAGCCGGCCGCCGGTCGCGGTCGGTCCGGTGTTGATGTAGTCGATCTCGGTGCCGTCCGGCTCGGTGACGTGCAGGTCGAGGTCGGAGTCGGACGCCCACTCGAGCTTGACCTGGACGTCACCGGTGCCCGTGTCGGGCTGGCTGACGCCGTCGGAGCCCACCGGGCGCTCGATCAGGTCGGTGGTCTCGAAGTCGACGAGGGTGATCTCCTCGACCTCGGAGCCGGGCTCGACCTTGACCGCCTGCGCCGGGTCCAGACCCTCCCAGGCCTCGTCCGGGTTCTGGGCGACGGCGTCGAGATCGACGGCGTCGGACTCGCTGACGTCGCCCAGGCCCTCGGGCTCGCTCAGCGGGTTGCCGCAGTTGCACTTGACCCGGGGCACGCCGGTGTTGTCGACGAGCACGGCCGTGCCGGCCTGGAGCAGCGACTGGAACGGCGTGGCCTCGCCGTCGTTGAACCCGTGGTTGGTGACCCGGGTGTCGTAGCGCAGCCGCACTGCGGTCAGCCCGCCGATGTAGGTCTGGATCTCGTCGACCCCGACGCCGACCACGCCGGCCCAGGCCTCGGCCTTGTCGGCGTTGGCGGGGTCGGTGAGGAAGGCCACGAGCTGCTGCACGTCGCAGACCTGCGTGTCGCGGCTGCCGCCGTACACGGCGGGGTCGGCCCCCTGCACCACCCGCCCGGACAGCGGCGTCGACACGTCCTCGGTGCGGGGGTCGGGGACGGTGTTGGGGTCGAGGGCGGCCGCGCTCGTCGCCGCGCCGGCAGCATCTCCCACGTCGAGGTTGCCGGCGAAGTCGTCCTCCTGGACCATGCCGATCGGCTCGAGCACGATCTCGACGCCCTCGTCCTCCGGCTGGAGGAGGAAGAACGCCGCGGCGCCGACCGCGAGGACCACGAGGATCGCCAGCGCGATGAACAGGCCGCGGCGCGACTTCTTCGGTGGGGGGCCGCCCGCGCCCGGGGGATAGGCGCCCGGGGGGTAGGCGCCCGGGGGGCCGGGCGGGCCGGGGGGATAGGCACCGCCCGGCGGGTACGCGTCGCCGAAACCGCCCGGGCCGCCCGGCTGGCCACCGGGCGGCGGCGGGTAGGCGCCGGAGTCACCGGGGCCCTGGCCCGGCGGCGGCGGGTAGCCGCCGGAGGGGTAGCCGACCGCGGGGGGCGGGCCCGGCTCGCCGTAGCCGCCGGGCGGGGGATAGGCACCGCCCGGTCCGCCGGGAGGCGGGGGCGGGGGCCCTGCGCCGGGGCCGGCCGGGGGCGCCGCGCCGAGTGGCTGGCCGCAGCCAACGCACACCTGGACGCCCGGAGCGTTCATCGTTCGACAGTTAGCGCACTCCACCGCAAGATCCTGACTGTGTGTCGGGGCCGCGTCGCCGGGGGATTCCCCAGTTCTGTGGCAGGCCTCATCGGGGTCGGACGCCCCGCCCCGCTCCACCCCACGGGAGCGGCGGTCCGCCGACGCTACCCTCCGGGCGATGGCACCCTACGGCTCCTGGACCACCCCGATCACGTCAGCCCTGGTGGTCAAATCGGCGGCCGGGCTCGGCGGCGTCGCGGTGGAGGGGGATGTCGTCACGTGGGCCGAGGCCAGGCCAGAGGAGGCCGGCCGCACACAGATCGTCCAGCGTCAACCCGAGGGCGCCACCGTCGAGCGGCTGCCGGCCGGGCTCAACGCCCGCACCGCCGTCCACGAGTACGGCGGCGGCGCCTGGTGGACCAGGGGGCCCGTGCTGTGGTTCGCCAACTGGGCCGACCAGCGCCTCTACCGCCAGGAGGGCGACGCCCCGCCCGAGCCCGTGACCGCCGAGCCCGGCTCGCCCCGGGGCGACCGCTGGGCCGACGGCGACCTCGACCCGAGCGGGCGATGGCTGGCCGTGGTCCGCGAGCACCACCCGCCGGGCGGCAGCCCGGCCGATGTCGTCAACGAGGTCGTCGTGCTGGACACGTCGGGCGAGCTCGAGCCGCGCGCGCTGGTGTCCGGCCCCGACTTCGTGTCCAACCCGCGGTTCTCGCCGGACGGCCGGCGGCTGTGCTGGCTCCAGTGGTCGCACCCCGACATGCCGTGGGACGCCGCCGAGCTGTGTGTGTCCGAACTGCGCGATTCGCCGGTCGGCCCGGCGCTGCATCACCCCGAGGTGGTGGCCGGGCGCCCCGACCTCGGGCCCGGCGGCCACGGCGACGGCGAGTCCGTGACGCAGGCCCGGTGGGCGGCCGACGGGTCGCTCTGGTTCGTGTCCGACCGCACGGGCTGGTGGAACCTCTATCGCTGGGCCCCTGCCGGGTCGGTCGAACCGAGGGTCACCGGTGACTTCGAGGTCGGTGGGCCGCCGTGGATCTTCGGCCAGTCCGCCTTCGCGTTCCTCGACGACGGCCGGGTCGTCTACGCCTACGCCCGCGACGGGCGGGACCACCTGGCGGTTCTCGGCGCCGACGGCACGACCGCCGATCTGGACCTGCCGTACACCGCGGTGTCCTCACTCCAGGCGTCCGGCGACCGGGCTGTGTTCGTCGGGGCGTCGCCGACCGCCGAGCCGGCGGTGGTGCGCCTGCGGCTCGGGCCGGCGGGCGTCGCGGGCGAGCCGGAGATTCTGCGGCCGTCCCGCGACCTGGGCATCGACCGGGGATGGTTCTCGGTCCCCGAGGCCGTCGACTTCCCGACCAGCGGCGGCCGGACCGCCCACGCGCTCTACTACCCGCCCACCAACCCCGAGGACACGACGCCGCCGCCGGGCGAGGCGCCGCCGCTGCTGGTGCTGATCCACGGCGGGCCGACCGCCGCCGCCCGGCCGATGCTCCAGCTCGGGACCCAGTACTGGACCAGCCGGGGGTTCGGGGTCGTCGACGTCAACTACGGCGGTTCCAGCGGCTACGGCCGCGCCTACCGCAACCAGCTGCGGGGCGCGTGGGGCGTCGTCGACCTCGACGACTGCGAGGCCGCGGCCCGGTGGCTGGCCGGCCAGGGCCGGGTCGACCCGGCCCGGCTGTGCATCCGTGGCGGGTCGGCCGGCGGCTACACGACGCTGGCCGTGCTGGCGTTCCGGGACACGTTCGCCGCTGGGGCCAGCCACTACGGCGTGGCCGACCTCGAGGCGCTGGCCACCGAGACCCACAAATTCGAGAGCCGCTACCTCGACGGCCTGGTCGGCCCGTACCCCGAGGCCCGGGACGTCTACGTCGCGCGCTCGCCGATCCACCACGTCGAGGGCTTCGACCGGCCGCTGATCGTGCTGCAGGGCCTGGAGGACGAGGTCGTCCCGCCCAACCAGGCCGAGATGATCGTGAACGCTCTGCGGGCCAAGGGCGTGCCCGTGGCCTACGTGACGTTCCCGGGCGAGCAGCACGGGTTCCGCCAGGCGGAGAACATCCGCAAGGCGCTGGACAGCGAGCTGTCGTTCTACGCCCAGGTGTTCGGGTTCGAGACCCCGGCCAGCGAGGGCATCGAGCCGGTCCCTGTCGAGAACCTGTGACCCTCGAGCGCCAGTAGCCGCCGCTTGGCCGGCAGCCCGCCGGCGTAGCCGGTGAGCGTCCCGTCGGCGCCCACCACCCTGTGGCACGGCACGACGACGGCCAGCGGGTTGGCGCCGTTGGCCGCGCCCACGGCTCGGGCGCTGCCGGGCCGACCCAGGCGCTCGGCCAGGGCGGCGTAGCTGGTCACGTCGCCGTAGGGGATGGCGGCCAGCGCCTCCCACACCTGGCGCTGGAACGGTGTCCCGGCCGGGGCCAGGGGCAGGTCGAAGTCCCGGCGGTCGCCGGCGAAGTACTCGCCGAGCTGGTCCTTGGCGCCGGCCAGGGCCGGGTCGGCGTCGTCGCGGCGCCACGCGGGGTCGATCGAGGTGCGGGCCGCGAAGCCGACCCGGGTGACGCTCCCGCCCTCGGCCGTGAGCACGAGCTCGCCGACGGGGGAGGGGACGACGGTGTACGTGGTGGTCGTGTTCATGCCTGCTGAACGATCGCCGGTTCAGGGTTTGTGAGGTCTTTCATGCTTCTTGGAGCGGGACCCCGGGCCCGGCCACACTTGGGCGCGATGGCGCGCATCCTCGTGACCGAGAAGATCGCCGACGGCGGGCTGCAGCAGCTCCGTGACGACGGCCATGTCGTGGACGTCCGGCTCGGGCTGACCCCCGACGAGCTGGTCGAGGTCGTGCCGGGGGCCGCGGCGCTGATCATCCGGTCCGCCACCCAGGTGACTCGGGAGGTGCTGGAGGCGGGCATCGAGCTGGTCGTGGTCGGCCGGGCCGGCATCGGCCTCGACAACGTCGACGTGAACGCGGCCACGGACCGCGGCGTGATGGTGGTCAACGCCCCCCAGTCCAACATCCTCTCGGCGGCCGAGCACACGATGGCCCTGCTGCTGGCCCAGGCCCGCAACATCCCTCAGGCCCACGCCGCACTGGTCGAGGGCCGCTGGGAGCGGTCCCGGTGGGAGGGCGTCGAGCTGTCGGACAAGACGCTCGGCGTCGTCGGGCTCGGTCGCATCGGCAAGCTCGTGGCCCAGCGGGCTCACGCGTTCGGCATGCGGCTGGTGGCCCACGACCCGTTCGTGTCCGACGAGCGGGGCCGCCAGCTGGGCGTCGAGCTGATGACGCTCGACCGGCTGATCGAGGTCAGCGACTTCGTGACCCTGCACGTGGCCAAGACGCCGGAGACCGTGGGGCTCATCGGCAAGGACCTGCTGGCCCGGGCCAGGCCCGGCATCCGCATCATCAACGTCGCCCGGGGCGGCATCGTGGACGAGGCGGCGCTGGCCGAGGCCATCCGGGTCGGGCACGTGGGCGGCGCCGCCCTCGACGTGTTCGCGGCCGAGCCGACGACCGAGTCGCCCCTGTTCGGTCTGCCCGAGGTCGTGGTCACCCCCCACCTCGGCGCCAGCACCCGGGAGGCGCAGGACAAGGCCGGCGACACGATCGCCGAGCAGGTCGCCCTGGCGCTGGCCGGCGAGTTCGTGCCGTTCGCCGTGAACGTGAGCGCGGCCGAGGCGTCCGAGACCGTGCGGCACTTCCTGCCGCTGGCCGAGCGGCTGGGCGCCATCTACACGTCGCTGGCCGAGAAGCTGCCCAATGCGCTGGAGATCGAGTACGCCGGCCAGATCGCCGACTCGGACACCCGGATCCTCACGCTGTCGGTGCTGAAGGGCGTGTTCGGCGGCGTGACCGACGAGCCGGTGTCGTACGTGAACGCCCCCCGCATCGCCGCCGAGCGGGGCGTGGAGGTCCGGGACACGTCGACGGCGACGGCGCACGACTACGTCAACCTGATCTCGATCCGGGGCGGCGACCACGGCATTGGCGGCACGCTCGTGGGTCTGCGGGGCGAGCCGAGGATCGTCATGCTGGACGGCCACACGATCGACCTGCCCCCGGCCAGCCACATGCTCGTGGTCCGCAACGACGACCGCCCCGGCATGATCGCTCACGTCGCCGGCGTGCTGTCGGAGGCCGGCATCAACATCGACGACATGCACCTCGGCCGCTCCGACCGCGGCGCCGCCGCCCTCCAGGTCATCGCCACGGACCGCGCGGTCCCACCGGAGGTCCAGCACGTCATCCGCCGCGGCGAGGGCATCGTGTCCGTCCGCGCCGTGGGCTGACCCGGGCAATCTCCCGGGGCCCGGCCCGCGAAAGGCGGGGGGGAAGCTGGCGGGGCCCGGTCCGGGCGTCAGGCGGGCGGGGTCGGCGGGGCTTCGCCGTTGCCCTCGGGCGAGGCTTTGGCCACCTTCTTGACGGGGGCCTTCTTGGCGGTGGCCTTCTTCGCCGGGGCCTTCCTGGCGGCCGCCTTCTTCGCCGGGGCCTTGTCCGCAGGCGCCGCCTTCTTCGCCGGAGCCTTCTTGGCGGCCGCCTTCTTGGCCGGGGCCTTCTTGGCGGCCGCCTTCTTCGCCGGGGCCTCGGCCGTCGCGGTCGGGCCGGGGCCGGTGTCGCCCGCGGCCGTGCTCTCTGCCGCCGTCGCAGGCGCGCCGCCCTCACGGGCGGGCGTGGGCCGCACGCGGTCGGACGCCCCCCGGGTCCCCTCGGGGGCGGGTGTGGGCGGGGGCGCCGCCAGCAGCTTGCGCACCGCCTGCTGCACGGCGGCCGCCGCCACCACCAAGATTCCTATCCGCAACCAGCGCCGGCTCACGGCCCCGAGGCTATCCCTGCGACGGACACCGGGTGGCGGACGGCAATCGCCTTGACCGCACCGGGCCGGTTGGCGCATACAATTGCCCCGATGCGTCTGCAGATCGCCGGCCTCCTTCTTATGTAAGGCGAGCGCCCCACATAGGTGCTCGCCCCGCCTCCTGCGCCCTCCGGGCCAGGGGGCTTTTGAGTTTTCCGGCGACTTCCACGCGTACCCACCAACCCATCCGAGAGTGAGCGAGCCATGCCTCCCGAACCCGTGACCCCGAAGAAGATGCCGTTCGAGAGGTACGAGCCGTTCCTCCCCCTTCCCCTGATCCTCGACGACCGGACATGGCCGAGCCGCCGCATCGAGAAAGCGCCGCTGTGGTGCTCCGTCGACCTGCGCGACGGCAACCAGGCCCTGATCGACCCGATGGACCCGGCCCGCAAGCGCCGCATGTTCGACACGCTCGTGCAGATGGGCTTCAAGGAGATCGAGGTCGGCTTCCCGAGCGCCAGCCAGCCCGACTTCGACTTCGTGCGCGAGCTCATCGAGGAGGACCTGATCCCCGACGACGTCACGATCCAGGTGCTGACCCAGTGCCGGTCCGAGCTCGTCGAGCGCACCTACGAGTCGATCCGGGGGGCCCGCCAGGCGATCGTGCACTTCTACAACTCGACGTCGATCCTCCAGCGCCGGGTGGTGTTCGGCCTCGACTACGACGGCATCACCCAGATCGCCACCGACGCCGCCAAGCTGGCCCGCAAGCTCGAGGACGACGTCCCCGAGACCGCGGTCCGCTACGAGTACTCACCGGAGAGCTTCACCGGCACCGAGATCGACTACGCAGTCGAGATCTGCGCAGCGGTGATGGACGTCATCGAGCCCGATGCGGACCGTCCGATCATCCTGAACCTGCCGGCCACGGTGGAGATGTACACGCCCAACATCTACGGCGACGTCATCGAGTACTTCCACCGCCACGTGCCCAACCGCGACAAGGTCGTGCTCTCGCTGCACCCCCACAACGACCGGGGGACCGCGGTCGCGGCCGCGGAGTTCGGCGTCATGGCCGGTGCCGACCGGGTCGAGGGCACGCTGTTCGGCAACGGCGAGCGCACCGGCAACGTCGACGTGGTGACGCTGGCGCTGAACCTGTTCAGCCAGGGCGTCGACCCCATGATCGACATCACCGACATCGACGCCGTGCGTCGGGTGGCCGAGTACTGCAACCGCCTGCCGGTCCACCCCCGCCACCCGTACGTGGGCGACCTGGTGTACACGGCCTTCTCCGGCAGCCATCAGGACGCCATCAAGAAGGGCTTCGCCGCCCTCGGCACCGACTACGACACCTGGGGCGTTCCCTACCTGCCCATCGACCCCAAGCACGTCGGCCGCACCTACGAGGCCGTGATCCGGGTCAACAGCCAGTCCGGCAAGGGCGGCGTGGCGTACATCATGCACGCCGAGCACGGCTACGACCTGCCCCGGCGCCTGCAGATCGAGTTCTCGAAGACGATCCAGGGCATCACCGAGGACACCGGCACCGAGATCACGCCGACGCAGATGTGGGACGCGTTCGTCAGCGAGTACCTCGACGAGGACGCGGGCGTCCAACTCGTGTCCCACGAGTCGACGACCGGCGAGAGCGGGTCCCGGGTCACCGCCCAGCTCCTGGTGGACGGCGAGCACCGCACGGTGGCCGGCGAGGGCAACGGACCCATCGCCGCCTTCGTGGCCGGGCTCCAGGCCGACCTCGGCGTCGAGGTCGACGTGGTCGACTACAGCGAGCACGCGGTGGGGGCCGGGTCCGACGCGGTGGCCGTCGCCTACGTCGAGACCCAGCGGCCCGACGGTGCCGTGCGG
>DASRJM010000220.1:0-16339 GCA_035649475.1 Acidimicrobiales bacterium | reverse complement strand
CGGGCGAGCCGTTCGAGTACCGCGGCCGGACCGTCCGGGTCACGCCCCGTCCGGCCCGGCCCGAGGGCCCGGGGCTGCTGCTCGGTGGATCGACCCCCGCGGCCGCCCGGCGGGCGGCGCGGCTCGGGCTCGGTTTCATCCCGGTCGATGCCACGCTGTGGCCGCCGTACCAGGAGGCCTGCGCCGCGTTGGGCCGGGATGCCGGCCCCGCCCCGGGGCTCGACGGCCCGCGGTTCGTGCACGTGGCCGACGACCCGGACCGGGCGTGGGCGCAGATCGCGCCCCACGCCCTGCACGACACGAACACCTACAGCGAGTGGCTGACGAGCTCCGCCGCCCGCGGCCCGTACGAGGCGGCGGCGGACGCCGACGCGCTGCGGGCCCGGGGCGACTACCTCGTGCTGACCCCGGACGAGTGTGCCGCCATGGTCCGCCGGTCCGGCTCGCTCATGCTCCACCCGCTGATGGGCGGGCTCGACCCCGACCTCGCGTGGGAGAGCCTGGAGCTCGTCGTCTCCAAGGTCCTGCCCCGCGCCGCGGCGCCCGCGTAGCCCCGACGCGGCGGCCCGGCCCGGCCCGCCGTCGCGTCACCGTGCGAGCTGTCAGCTCGACGGGACCGCCAGGTCGACCGCCCGCGACGCGTGCTGGCCGACCTTCGTGGCGTTGACCGACCGGATCGACACGTCGTGGCCGGCGGCCGCGGCCCGCAGGGCGCCCACGGTGCAGTTCTCCTTCCCGCCCAGCGCGCTGAACGGGTCGTAGCTGAAGTGCTTCATGGCGTTGAGGTGGGTCATGCGGTCCACGTCGTGGTCGCTGACGCCGTCGAGGTGGGTCGCCAGCGCCTCGGGGGCGAACGGCCAGGTCGAGTCGGAATGCGGGTAGTCGCACTCCCACATCACGTGGTCCATGTTGAGGTACTCGCGGCTGGCGACGCCGAAGTGGTCGTCGATGAAGCACGTGAGGATGCGCTCGTTGAAGACCTCGCTCGGCAGCTTGTCGCCGAAGTCCTGTCCGGTCCACGCGTGGTGGCGGCGGTAGTTGTAGTCGACCCGCTCGAGGAAGTACGGGATCCAGCCGATGCCGCCCTCGGACAGGGCGATCTTGAGGTCGGGGAAGCCCCGCAGGACGGGCGACCAGATCAGGTCGGCGGAGGCCTGGACGATGTTGATCGGCGTGAGCGTGATCAGGCAGTCGATCGGGGCGTCGGGGGCGGTGATCACCAGCTGCGACGACGACCCGATGTGCAGGCACACGACGACCCCCTCGTCGGAGCACGCCTCCCAGAACGGGTTCCAGTGCTCCGAGTGGAAGCTCGGCCAACCCAGCTTGGAGGGGTTCTCGGAGAAGGTGACCGCGTGGGCGCCCTTGCGGGCGGTGCGGCGCACCTCGTCGGCCAGGACCTGCGGGTCCCAGATGGCCGGCAGCGAGCAGGGGATGAAGCGGCCCGGATGCGAGCCACACCACTCGTCGATGTGCCAGTCGTTGTACGCCCGGACCATGGCCAGGGCCACGTCCTTGTCCTCGGTGCGGGCGAACAGCTGGCCGCAGAAGTGCGGGAAGGACGGGAAGCACAGCGAGCCGAGCACGCCGTTGGCGTTCATGTCCATGACCCGCTCGTCGATGTCGTAGCAGCCGGCCCGCAGTTCGGCGAAGGATGTCGGCTCCATGCCGTATTCCTCCGGCGGCCGGCCGGCCACGGCGTTCAGCGCGACGTTGGCGATCTCCTGGCCCTCGTACAGCCAGGCGTTGGTGCCGTCCTCGCGGGTGATGAACTTCGGCGCCAGGTCGACGTAGCGGGCCGGAAGCCGCCCCTCGAAGAGGTGCGGCGGCTCGACGACGTGGTCGTCGACGCTGACCAGAACCATCTCGTCGATGTTCATCACGACCCCCTCGAAAACTAACAACTGAGTCGCGAGGGTAGCACTGGCGCTCGTTCGTGTCGTCACGACACGGACGAACGCCAGTGTCAGGTGGCCGCCGCCAGGTCGGCCTGGACGACGCGGCGGAGGAGCTTGCCCGTCTCCGTGAACGGGAGGGCGTCGGCGAACGTGACCACGTCGGGCGTCTTCGAGCCGCGCAGGGACGTGCGGGCGAAGTCGCGGACCTCGTCCGCGTCCAGCACCGTGTCCGGGCGGAGGACGACGACCGCCGCGATGCGCTGGCCCCACTCGTCGTCGGGGAGGCCGACCACCGCGACCTGGGCGATGGCGGGGTGCTGGAGCAGCACCTCCTCGATCTCGGCCGGGGCGATGTTCTCGCCGCCCCGGATGATCGTGTCGTCGCTGCGGCCCTCGATGAACAGGTAGCCCTCGGCGTCGACCCAGCCCCGGTCCCGTGTCGGGAACCAGCCGTCGTCGTCCAGGGAGGCGTCGCGGCCGGCGTACTCGCCCGACACCTGCTCGCCCCGCACCCAGATCTCGCCCGGCTCGCCCGCGGGCTGCGCGTCGCCCAGCGGGTCCCGGACCTCGACCTCGACCGTGGGCAGCACCTGGCCGGCCGACGACAGCCGGGCGGACGCGTCCGGGTCGCCGTCCCGGGCGGCGCGGTGGTCCTCCGGCCCGAGCACCGCGATCGTCGAGCTGGTCTCGGTCAGCCCGTAGGCGTTGGTGAGGTCGACGTCGGGCAGCAGCGCCATCACCCGCTGGAGGACCGTGGCCGGGGTGCGAGCACCGCCGTAGGACAGCGCCCGCAGCGACGGCAGCCCCTCACCGTCCTCGTCGAGCACGTCGCAGATGCGGGCCAGCATCGTGGGCACGACCATGGCGTTGGTGATCGACTCCCGCCGCACGGACTCGACCCACGCGGGCGCGTCGAACTGGGCGAGGTACACGATCCGCCGGCCGAGGTAGAGGTTGCTGAGCAGGTTGGCCAGGCCGGCCACGTGGTAGGGCGGTACGCTCACCAGCACGGCCTCGTCCGGCCCGGCGCCGCCGAACTCGACCGTGCCGATCACGTACGACGTCAGGTGCCGGTGCCGCAGAACGGCGGCCTTCGGCGCGGCGGTGGTGCCGCTGGTGTACAGCAGGACGGCTGGGGCCTCGCCCTCGGCCGGGACGTCGCCCGCCGCCGGGCCCGCCCCACGGGCCGCGGCAACGAACTCGCCCGCGCCGAGCACCCGGTGGCCTCGGGCCGCCAGCGCGGCGGCCTGGTCCTCGCCGTCGGCGACGACCAGGGTGTCGCCCAGCGGCGCCAGCAGGTCGTGGAGCTGGTCCTCGGTCAGCCGGTAGTTGAGCGGGACGAACGGCACGCCCGCGGCCGCGGCCGCGAACAGGCCGATCGGCAAGGCGAGGCCGTTGGTCCCCACGTACGCCAGGGCGGACGTCCCCGCCGCCGCCTCGGCCCCCGCCCACGCGGCCGCCAGCAGCTCGGCGGCGGTGAGTCGGTGGTCGCCGGACTGCACCACCACCTCGTCGCCGCGCCCGGCGGCGACCATGTCCAGCAGGAGCAGCAGGTTCATGCGCCGCGCCCCCGCAGCGTCAGTCGGACGAGGGCAGCGGCTTGGCGCCCTTGATCAGCAGCGGCCGCCCGTCGACCGTGAGAGCGCCCTTGCCGGCGCGGGTGCACAGCAGCTCGAGCCCGACCTCCTCGTCGGCGTAGCGCTTGCCCAGCAGGGGGCCCTCGCCGAGCGATTCGTCGAGCGTCGCGGCGCCGTCGGCCTCCTGCCCGTCGTCGAGCAGCGGTGCGCCCCCGCAGCCGAGCTCCACCTCGCCGGCGGGGGCCTTGACGACGACCACCTGCGCGTCGCACACGGCGCTGTGGAGCTTCTGACCCGGTCGCAGCTTCATGGACCGGCAATGGTATCTGGCGCGCCCTACCTCGTCTAACAGTAGGGTCACTGCCGGATCGGTGGCGCCCGCCCACGGAGGGGACAGATGCCCGACTACAAGTTCGTGCTGTACGAGACGTTCGACGAGGGGCGGATCGCACGGATCATGCTCAACCGGCCCGAGGCGCGCAATGCCCAGAACCGAGGGATGCTCGTCGAGCTCGACGACGCCTTCCGCCGGGCCGAGGCCGACGACGACGTGCGGGTCGTCATCCTGGGCGGCGCCGGCCCGATGTTCTCGTCCGGCCACGACATGGGGTCCAAGGTGTCGGTCGAGGAGTACACGCCCGGTCCCAACCAGCACCCCACGCGGGCCATCAACGGCGGCACCCGCAAGGGCGCCGAGAACCTGATGCTCCAGGAGTGGCACTACTTCTTCGACAACACGCGGCGCTGGCGGAACCTGCGCAAGATCACGATCGGCCAGGCCCATGGCGACGTCTACGCGGCCGCGCTGATGCTGCTGTGGGCGTGCGATCTCATCGTGGTCGCCGAGGGCACCCGGTTCGCCGACGTGGTCGGCACCCGCCTCGGGATGTGCGGCGTCGAGTACTTCGCCCACCCGTGGGAGTTCGGCCCCCGCAAGGCCAAGGAGCTGCTGCTCACCGGCGACACGCTGTCCGCCGACGAGGCCCACGCGCTCGGCATGGTCAGCAAGGTGTTCCCGGCCGACGAGCTGGAGGCGAGCACGATCGCCTTCGCCCAGCGGATCGCCCAGCTGCCCACGATGTCGGCGCTGCTCATCAAGGAGGCGGTCAACCAGAGCGTCGACAACATGGGCTTCTACAACGCGCTGAACGCCTGCTTCACCCTCCACGAGCTGAACCACTCGCACTGGGCGCAGGTGAACGAGGACGGCTACCCCATCGCCGAGCCGGACTCGGGCATCCCCCATTGGAAGGACGCGCCGCCCATCGTCCCGGCCCTGAAGGACAAGGTGCGGGCGGATCAGTAGCCCACCCATGCCCCCGCCCCGCAGGGACCTCGACGCCGCGCCCGAGGGCGACGGCGCCTCCGACGTGGCGGTGCGGCGCGCCCCCTTCTCCGACAACCCACGGGTCGGCGCCCGGGGCCAGCGGACCCAGCAGCGCATCGTCGATGCGGCCCTGCGGCTCTTCGGCGAGGAGGGCTACCACCGCTGCGGGGTGGCCCGCATCACCGAGCTCGCGGGCTGCTCGCGGGCGTCGTTCTACCAGTACTTCTCCGGCAAGGAGGACGTGTTCCGCCACCTCGCCGGCCAGGTCGCGCGCCAGCTGAGCGCGTCGACCGAGGCGCTGGGGCTGGTGACGCCCGACGCCGGCGGCTGGCGGTCGATCCGGGCCTGGGTGGCCCGCTACACCGCGGTCTACGAGCGCTACGAGGCCGTCTTCGCGGTGTTCCAGACTGCGGCCGAGAGCGACGCGGCCGTGGCGGGCGGCGGCGCCCGCACGAGCGAGCGGCACGTGGCCGGGGTGGTGTCCCGGCTGACGGCCGCCACGCTGCCGCCCCGCCAGCTCGACCCGGTGGTGGGGCTGCTGCTCGAGTGCCTGCCCCGCGCGTTCGACACGGCCCGCACCCTGCGGGCGGCCGCGCCGGAGGCCTACCCCGAGGACCGGATGGCGGATGCGATGGCCGACGTGGTGCACCGCACGCTGTTCGGCCTCCAGGACGCCAACGTGCACGACCCGGGCCCCCGGCCGCCGGCGTTGGAGTTCAGCCCGGTGATGCGGAACGCGCTGGAGACCGACGCGGCCGGCCGGGACCTGACCCCGACCGGCCGCCGCACCCTCGACGCCCTCATGGACGCGGGCCGGGAGCTGTTCGTGGCCCGGGGGTACTACGACACCCGCATCGACGACGTGGTGGCGGCCGCCGGCCTGTCGCACGGCGCCTTCTACCGCTACTTCGACAGCAAGGACCGCCTGGTCCACCTGCTCACGGTCCAGGCGATCCGCACCGTGTCCACCGCGCTGGCCGACACGCCGCGGGCCGCGGCCCCGGACGGCGCGGCCCGCACCGCGGCGCTGCGGCGCTGGCTGCGGCGCTACAACGCCACCCAGGCGGGCGAGGCGTCGATGATCCGGGTGTGGGCCGACGCCGCCCGCCACGACCCCACGCTGGGGGCCGACACCGCCGCCGCCATCGACTGGGGGCGGCGGCGCATGGCCCACGCGCTGCGGCCCCGGGGCTTCGGCGACGTGGACGCCGAGGCGGTCGTCTTCGTGGCGCTGCTCAGCAGCTTCGGGGCCCGGGAGCGCCCGGCGCCGACGATCGACGCGGCCGCCCACGTCATCGAGCGGGGCCTGTTCGGGCGCTGACCCCACGGTCTAACATTCGAGTCACATCTCCAAGGAGGGGACGGAACGTGCGAACCGTGGTTGTGGGGGCGTCGAGCGGTCTCGGGCGCTGCATCGGGGTCGGCCTCGCCCAGCGCGGGGCGCACGTGGCGCTCATGGCCCGGCGCCGCGGGCGCCTCGACGACGCCGCCAAGGAGGCGGGGCCGGGGACGCTCGTCGTCGAGTGCGACGTCACCGACGAGGGGTCGTGCAAGGCCGCCGTGGCCGAGGCGGCGGAGGGCCTGGGAGGCATCGACGCCCTCGTGTACGCCCCCGGCATCGGCCCGCTCGTCAAGCTGGTCGACACCGACGCCGACACCTGGCGCCGCGTCTTCGAGACCAACGTGACCGGCGCCGCGCTCGTGACCGCGGCCGCCATCCCCCACCTGACCGAGTCGGCGGGCGCGGCCATCTACCTGTCGTCGGTCAGCGCCTCCCAGACACCGCCGTGGCCGGGGCTCGGCGCCTACGCGGTCAGCAAGGCGGCCCTCGACAAGCTGGTCGAAGCCTGGCGGGCCGAGCACCCCGACGTCGGCTTCACCCGCGTCATCGTCGGCGACTGCGCCGGCGGCGAGGGCGACGCCCGCACCCAGTTCAACGAGGGCTGGGACATGGAGGTCGCCGCCGAGGTGGTCCCCACCTGGCTGTCGCGCAACTACATCATCGGCAACCTGATGGACGTCGACCGGATGGTGGCGATGGTCCACGCGCTCCTGAAGGACGGCGCCACGCTCTCGGTGCCGTCGATCACGCTGGCCCCCCGGCCGCCGGCCCCCCAAGCGACCTAGGGCGTCGGCGCCAGCTCGCCGAGGTAGGCCCGCTCCAGGCGGGTGCTGTCCCGGGCCAGGTCGGCCGCGGCGCCGCGCAGCACGACGTGGCCCCGGTTGAGCACGGCCGCCTCGTCGGCGACGCCGAGGGCGAGCTTGACGTGCTGCTCGACCAGCACGACGGCGGCCCCGTGGTCGCGAGCGATCTGGCGCACGGTGTCGAACAGCGTCTCGACCACGAGCGGGGCCAGTCCCATGCTCATCTCGTCGACGAGCAGCACCTTGGGCTGCTGGATCAGCGCCCGGGCCATGGCCAGCATCTGCTGCTCGCCGCCGGACAGCGCTCCGGCCGGCAGGCCCCAGCGCCGCTCCAGCGCCGGGAACACGTCGAGGAGCGAGCGGGGCGCCGGGCCGCCGCGGCGCCGGGCGACCTCGAGGTTCTCCTCGACGCTCAGCGTCGTGAACAGCGACCGGTTGTCGGGGACCAGCACGACGCCGGCCCGGCTGGCCGCCACCGGATTGCCGGTGCGCAGCGCCTCGCCCTCGACCGCCACCCGCCCGGCCTTGTACGGCAGGAGCCCGGCGATCGTGAGGAGCAGGGTCGACTTGCCGGCCCCGTTCGGGCCGAGCAGCGCCAGCACGCTGCCCGCCTGCACGTCGAGGTCGAGGTCGCGGAACACGACCGTGGAGCCGCGGCCCCCGGCGAGGTCCCGGCACTCGAGGCGGGGACCGCCGGCGCTCTCCTCCGCAGCCACCGCGTCGACCGGATACGCCGTCATGCCGTCACCGCCGTCGCGTCGTGCATCACGCCGAGGTAGGCGGCCGCCACCGCCCGGTCGGAGCGGATGGCCTCCGGCGGGCCCTCGGCGATCACGGCCCCGAAGTCGAGGACGTAGACGTGGTCGCACACGCTCAGCACCAGGTTGACGTCGTGGTCGACCAGCAGCATGGCGGTGCCCGCGTCCCGGATGTCGCGCAACCGCTCCCCGAGCCACGTGCTCTCCTCGCCGTCGAGGCCGGCGGCTGGCTCGTCGAGCAGCAGCACCCGGGGCTCGGCGACGCAGGCGCGGGCGATCGACACCAGCTGGCGCTCACCCTGGCTCAGCTGGCCGGCCGGGCGGTCGTGCAGGTGGGCGATGCCGACGCCCTCGAGCGCCCGCTCGACGGCCGACGTCCGGTCCGTGCGGCGGCCGCCGAGGGCGGCCACGCTGACGTTCTCGGCGACCGAGAGGTCGTCGTAGAGCTCGAGCGACTGGAAGGTCCGGCCGACGCCGGCCCGGACCCGGGCGTGGGGCGGCAGCCCGTCGAGGCGCCGCCCGGCCAGGTCGACGGACCCGCTCGACGGGGCGAACCCGGTGACGGCGTCGATGACGCTGGTCTTGCCGGCGCCGTTGGGCCCGATGAGGCCGACGATCGTGCCGCTGTGCGCGCCCAGGGACACGTCGTTGACGGCGACGACGCCCCCGTAGCGCACGGTGAGGTGGTCGATGTGCAGCGCGGCGCCGACCACCGGCTCGACCGCCTCGACCGGCGCCACCGCCGGCACGCGGTCGCCGGGCTCGGGGGCTGGTCGCCGGCGTTCTCGCCACCGCGCGAACCGGTCGGCCATCTCGTGGCCCGCGGCCGCCAGTCCTTCCGGGTTGGTGATCAGGGTGACGATCAGCAGGACGCCGCTGATGACCGTGAACCACTGGCCCAGGTCCACCCAGCGGTCGAGGGCGACGAACACGATGCCGGTGCCGGCCAGCAGGCCGGCGTTGAGGCCGCCCCACACCGAGGTGATGCCGGCCAGGTAGGCGGTGGACAGCAGGGCGAGCCCGCCGATGGCGGTGAACGAGTCGAACGTGACCACGCCGCGGCGGTAGGCCAGCAGGGCGCCGCCGAGACCGGCGATGAACGAGGCGAGCGCGAAGGCGAGCACCTTCACCCGCACGACGTTGATGCCGGCGGCGGCGGCCGAGCGCTCGTTGGCCCGGACGGCGAGCATCGCAGACCCGAGCGCGCTCCGCCGCAGGCTGGCGATGCCGACGGCGACGACGACGAGGGTGACCAGGCAGACCAGGCCGAACTCGATTCGGGGGAACGAGCGGCCGGCCCCGATGCCCAGGTCGATGCCGAACATCGACGGCTGGGTCACCCGGGCGCCCGAGCTCGGGACGATGTCGGCGTTGCGGAACCACACCGCCTCGATGGCGTAGGCGAGCGCCAGCGTGACCACGCCGAGCGTGAGGCCGCGCAACCGCAGCGCGGGCAGGCCGACGGCCACGCCGATGCAGGTCGCGACGAGCGCCGCCAGGATCGGGGCGAACGGGAAGGGGACGTCCCAGCTCTGGGTGAAGTAGCTCAGGCTGAACGCGGCGGTGCCGGCCAGCGCCAGCTGGGCCAGCGACACCTGCCCGGCGTAGCCGGTCACGACGACGAGCGACAGCCCGATGACCGCGGCGATGAAGGTCCCGATCACCGCGGCCCGCCAGGTCCCCGACGTGGCCACGAGGGCGAGCAGGCCGACGGCGGTGCCAACGGCGCTGGGAACGAGGAGCGACCGCGGCCGGGGCGCGCGGCCGAGTGGCTGGCGCACCAGCCCGCCCCGCACCGGCATGCCGCCGCCGACGACCAGGAGGGCGACCAGGATGACGATCAGCGGCACCAGCTCGGCCAGCCCGGTCTGGGGCAGCCAGTCGTACTCGGCGGCCAGCCGCAGCGCCTCGGACTGGAGCATGCCGATGGCGATGCCGGCCGCCACCACGGGGAGGAGGTACTGGAACCGGCCCACGACGGCCGCGGCCAGGGCCGGGACGACGAAAAGCGTGTAGGTCACGGGCGTCAGCGGGCTCACAGGCGCGATGAGGATGCCGGCGACGCCCGCGATCACCGCGCTGATCATCCAGTTGAGCAGCGCGATCCGGTCGGGGGACACGCCGCTGACGTACGCCCCGGTCTGAGTCTCGGCCGTGGCCCGGGTCAGCAGGCCGAAGCGGGTGAAGCGGAACGCGGCGGCCAGCAGGGCGGCCAGGCCGACGACGGTCAGCGCCAGGTAGAAGCGGTCGGACAGGATGAGGACCTCGCCCAGCTCCCAGCGGTCGTTCGGGAAGATCGGGGCGACGGTCACGGGGTTGGTGCCCTGGCGGATTGCGAGGACACCCTGGATGACCACGAGCACCCCGAGCGACGCCACCGCCTTGGCCAGCGGCGGCGCGTCCCGAAGCGGGCGGAACACGACGACGTAGAGCAGCGCCCCCAGCACGGCGGCGAGCGCCAGCGCGATAGCGCCGGCCGCCCACAACCCCAGCTCCTGTCCGAGGTCCACGGTCTTGGGGAGTCCCGGGATCGGAACCAGCAGCTCGCCCCGCCGCAGGCCCGCATAGGTGTAGGCGACGTACAGGGCGATCGCCCCGGTCGCGAAGTTGACCACGCCCGAGGCGCGGTAGGTGATGACCAGAGCCAGCGCGAGCGCGGCGAACACCCCGCCGTTGCCGAGCCCGAGCATGAGCGAAGCGATGTGGTCCACGGGGTGGGCCTTTCGGATGTGGCGGAGGGGGTGAGGCTACGGGCCGGCCCGGAGGCCGGCCCGCAGACGCTCTCGTCTAGGGAAGGATGTCCGTGGCGTCGACGGCCTCGTAGCTGGCGGGGTTGCCGTCGGCGTCGAGCACCGCCCGCAGCGACTGGTTCGTGCACACCGCCGGCTGCTCGGGGAAGGCCGATCCGCCGCATTGGAACGTGATCCCGTCGGCGCCGGGGTAGTCGGTCTCCTGCATCGCCTTGATGGTCTCGACGACCGTCGCCGGGGTGATGTCGCCCGAGATGCCGTCGAGGGCAGCCGCCAGCGACGACACGATGGTGTAGCCGCCCATGGCCAGTGCGTTGTCGACGTCCTCGACCTCCTGGCCGTACTCGGCCATCACGGCCTCGTAGAGCTGGTAGGCCGGATCGTCGGCCGCCCCGACCGCCTGGGTGGCGGTGATGGAGATCCCCTCGAGGCCCCCGCCGGTGACGCCCTCCCGAGTGGCGTCGGTGATGCACTGGGAGATCGACGTGATCTCGCCGTCGTACCCGACGGCGGCGAGGCCGTTGATGGCGGCGATGCAGAACGCGTCGTTGCCGATGATGTGGACGACGCCCGCGCCGCCGCTGACGACCTGCTGCATCTGCGACGTCATGTCGGCGGTGCCCACCGGGATCTTCACGAGCTCGTACTCCAGGCCCGCGTTCTCGAGGATGGCGTCCGCCGCCCCCGACTCGAACGCGGTGAGCGCCGCCGGGACGTCGATGTTGACGAACGCGATCTTGTCGGCGTCGGCGCTCTCGGCCGCCGAGACCGGCAGGCCGAACAGCGTCGCCAGCGGGTTGACCATCACGAAGCTGGTCGTGGTGTCGGCCAGCATGTCATCGCTGTTCACCTGGAAGAACAGGGTGGGGACGCCGGCGGCGTGCAGCGGCTCCCACACCGACTCGACCTGCGCGGACTGGCTGAGCGCCACGGCCACGACGTCCTGCTCGACGAGCTGGTTGGCGCAGTCCGTCGCGCCCGCGGGGTCGGCGCCGGTCTCGCACGGCACGATCTCGATCGGACGGCCGCCGATGCCACCGCGGTGGGTGTTCCAGAACTCGGCCGTGGCCTCGGCGGACCGGATCTCGTCGGTGTTGTCGAACGCGTCGGTGGCGCCGTCGGAGACCATGCCGATCTTGACCGGCTCTCCGGAGGCCTCCTCGACGGGCCCGAGCAGGTCGGCCCCGCCCGACGACTCGTCCGCAGGCTCCGAGCCCGACGCGCTCGACGAGTCGTCGCTGTCGCTGTCGTCGCCGCATGCGGCGGCCGCCAGCAGCAGCCCGCTCAGGGCAGCGATCGCCAGCCAGCGCCGGGGCCAGCCCGCGCCGCGCCGTGAGGCTTCTCTCAGCTCCATCTTCCCCTCCAGGGTGCTGGACCGGTGGTCCCTTCTCACTTGGTTGATCTCCTCGTGGTCCGACGCCCGCGGCTCACGGGGCGGGCACGCCCCCAGCTACGACCACTCGGTCCATGCCCGCCACGATCGAGGCCGCCGCGGGCGTGACCGCGGCGAGCCAAGAGGCGCAGTGACGGTTGTGCGCGACGCGCGACGCCGGCCGCGTGATCCATGCCGGCCTCGATGGCTGCAGCCGTCCCGATCGCCGTTCGTGCTGTCGACACGACGACCGCGTCAGCCATCGTCCCTCCCTCCCGGACACCAGTGCCCGCCGTCACGTGAAGCCTATATTCACATAGGGAGAATGGCGTTGCAACCTGGAAGAACCCCTGCCACACGCCGGTCAGAACGTCGGTCCCAGCGCGCCCGTGGGCGCCCGCTCAGCCCGCGGACCGGATCATCCCGTCCTGGACGAACGACGCCACCAGCGCGCCGTCGGCCCGGAACACGTCCGCCCGGCCGTAGGAGCGACCGCGGCCGGCGTACGGGCTGTGGTGGGCGAGCAGCAGCCACTCCCCTGCCGGCGCCGGCTCGTGGAACGTGAGCGTGTGGCTGACCACCCCGGTCGCCACCGTCACGTGGGCCTGGGCCTGGCCGACCCCGGGATGGGGGCGCATCGCCGTGGCGATGAGGAAGCCGTCGGTGGCGAAGGCGAGCAGCGCCTGGTCGACCGCCGGATCGTCCGGGGCGCCCGCGAAGCGGGTCCACACGGCGAGGTCGGCCGGGCCGACCAGCTCGGGGTCGTCGATGTCGACGTCGCCCGCGATGCGGACCTCCCAGGCCCCCGAGCCGCCGGGCGTCGCCTCGTCGGGCCCCGGCACCTTCGGCGCGGGGTCGGCGTGGCGCACGAAGTCGGGCTCGTCGGCGCTCAGCAGCACGAGCGACCGGGCGCAGAGCCGGTCGCCCTGGCCGATCGTCACCGTGCAGCTGGCGAACGAGCGGCCGGCGTGCATGCGGTCGACGGCGATGTCCACCGGCGTGTCGGGCGAGCCGCCGCGGGCGAACAGGGTGTGGACGGTCTTGACCGCCTTGCCCTCGTGGCCGGCCAGCGCGGCCACGATCGCCTGAGCCAGCAGCTGGCCGCCGAAGATCACGCCGTGGCCGGCCTCGACGTTGGCGGCCCGGTAGCGGTCCGGGCCGGTGGGGACGAGGTCCAGCGCCCCCACGAGGGCCTCGATGGTCGGCACGGCTACTTCGGCGGAAAGCGCAGGGCGCCGTCGAGCCGGATGTTCTCGCCGTTGAGGTACGGGTTGCGGGCGATCGACTCGACCAGCAGGGCGAACTCCTCGGGGCGGCCCATGCGCTTGGGGAACACGATGTTGCGCACGAGGTTCCCCTTGAGCTCCTCGGGGACGCTCAGCATGATCGGCGTGCCCATCGTCCCCGGCGCGATCGCGCAGACCCGGATGCCCAGCGCGGCGAGGTCGCGGGCGAGGGGCAGGGTCATGCCGAGGATCGCCGCCTTGGCCGCCGCGTACGCCAGCTGGCCGGTCTGGCCCTCGATGCCGGCAATCGACGCGGTGTTGACGACGACGCCCCGCTGGCCGTGCTCGTCGGGCTCGTTGGCGGCCATGGCGGCGGCCGCCAGGCGGGTCACGTTGAAGGTGCCGACCGCGTTCATCTCCATCGTGCCGACGAACGCGGCCTTGTCGTGGGGCGTGCCGTCACGCCCGACGGTGCGGCCCCCGCCGACGCCGCCGCCGGCCACGTTCACGAGGAGCGACAGCGACCCGAGCGACTGCGCCGCCTCGATCGCGGCGGCCACGTCGCCGTCGTCGGTCACGTCGCCGGCGACCGCCACGGCCGAGTCGCCCAGCTCCTTGGCCAGCGTCTCGGCCCGGTCGCCGTCGCGGTCGAAGACGGCGACGGAGGCCCCGACCCCGACGAGGTGGCGGACCGTGGCGGCGCCGAGGCCGCCCGCGCCGCCCGTGACCAGCGCCGATCGTCCCTGCAGATCCATGAGCTCCCCTTCACCGATTTCTAACAGTTCAGTCAATCTAGGCACCCGGATGACTGAGTTACCAGAAGGTATGTCATCCCGGGAGTGCGCCATGCCTAACAACTCGGTCATACTCCCCCGGGAGACCAGGAGGGGACATGACCTCAGTGATGGAAGGCGTCCGCATCCTCGAGGTGGCGGAGCACACGTTCGTCCCGGCCGCCTCGGCGCTCCTCGCCGACTGGGGCGCCGAGGTCGTCAAGATCGAGCACGTCGAGCGGGGCGACGCCATGCGGGGCCTGGCCTCCAGCGGCCTCGCCGTCATGGGCACGACCGTGCACGTGCTGCTGGAGCACTCCAACCGCGGCAAGCAGAGCCTGGGCCTCGACCTCACCACGCTCGAGGGCCTCGACATCCTGTACAGGCTCGCGGCCACCTGCGACGTGTTCCTCACCAACAAGATGCCGAGCGTGCGCACCAAGCTGAAGGTTGACGTCGAGGACATCCGGGCGCACAACCCGAACATCATCTACGTCCGGGGCACGGGGCAGGGCGAGCGGGGGCCCGAGGCCGACCGCGGCTCCTACGACATGCTGGCCTACTGGTGCCGGGCCGGCATCGCCATGGGCGTAAAACAGGCCGACTACGACTACGTGCCGCCCCCGCCGGCGCCGGCCTTCGGCGACTCCATCGGCGCCATGACGATCGCCGGCGGGATCATGGGCGCGCTGTACCACCGCGAGCGCACCGGCGAGGGCACGACCGTCGACGTGTCGCTGCTCGGCGTGGGGCTGTGGTCGATGGGCGCGGCGCTGGCGCTGTCGCTCCAGCACAACGTGGGGTGGGCCCCGCCGCCGCCCCACTCGCCGACCGGCAACCCGCTCAGCGCCACCTACACGACCAAGGACGGCAAGTTCCTGGCCATCACCTGCCTCCAGGCGGCCAGGTACTGGCCCGAGGCCTGCCGGGTCGTCGGGCGGCCCGAGCTGGCGACCGACGAGCGCTTCGCGGACGCCGACGCGATCCGCGAGAACGTGGTCGCCGCCAGCGACGCGATGCGGGAGGCGATCGCCGGTCGCACCGCCGACGAGTGGCGGGAGCGGTTCGCCGACTTCTCCGGGCAGTGGGCCATGGTCCAGGACACGCTGGAGGCCGCGTCGGATCAGCAGACAGTGGCCAACGGCTACGTCCAGGAGTGCCACACCGCCGAGGGCACCCCGTTCAGGCTGGCCGCCGCACCGGTCGAGTACGGCGGCCAGCCGGCCGCGCCCCGGCGGGCGCCGGAGTTCAACGAGCATGGCGACGCCATCCTCGGGCAGCTCGGCCTCGACATGGACACGATCCTCGACCTCAAGGTTCGCGGCGTCGTCGCGTGACGACCCCGGCACACAGGGAGCACTGACATGAGCCTGTTCGATGCGTTCGGTTACAAGGGCAAGCGGGCCCTGGTCGTCGGCGGCGCCACCGGCATGGGCGCGGCGGCCGCCGAGCTGGCCCAGGACGCCGGCGCCGAGGTCGTCGTCATGGACCGGGCGGAGGTCACGCTGCCCGGCGTCAAGGCGATCCGCCTCGACCTCTCCGACAAGGCCTCGATCGACGCCGCGGTCGAGGAGTGCGGCGGGCCGGTCCACGCGCTGTTCTCGTGTGCGGGCGTGGCCGACGGCACGCCGGGCATCGAGCGCATCAACTTCATCGGGCACCGCCACCTGATCGACCGCCTGGTGGACGGCGACATGCTGCCCCGCGGCTCGGCCATCGGGCTGATCTCGTCGGCCGCCGGCTTCGGCTGGCAGGCCAACCTCGAGCGCCTCACCGAGTACCTCGACATCGGTGACTTCGACGCCGCCGCCGCATGGGCCCGGGAGAACGGCAAGGCCGACTACATGTGGAGCAAGCTCTCCATCAACGCCTACGTCGCCCGCGAGGCCACGGCGTTCCTGAAGCGGGGCGTGCGGATCAACGCCATCCTCCCCGGCCCGACCGACACGCCGCTGGCCCGGGCCAACGAGGAGCTGTGGCTGGGCTTCGGCGCCGACTACCGGGCCGAGGTCGGCATCGAGGCCTCCACCCCGCTCGAGCAGGCGTACCCGCTGGTGTTCCTGTGCAGCGAGGCGGCCCGGGGCATCACCGGCATCACGCTGGTCACCGACGCCGGCTACTTCAGCGCCGGCATCACCGGGTCGTTCCCGGCCGCGTCGCCGGCCGTGGACTTCCTGGCCAACACCACGTTCTGACCGCGGTCCGAGCATGGTGCGGCTCCTCCCCCAGCTCACCAACGTCAACGACTGGTTCTGGACCTCGGGCGCCGACGGGCACCTGCGGATCCAGGGCTGCCAGGACTGCAAGGCCCTCGTCCACCCGCCGGCGCCGCTGTGCCCGGCGTGCCGCAGCCGGTCGTGGGCGCCCAGGTGGTGTCCGGCCGCGGCACGGTCGTGGGCTTCACGGTCAATCGCCACCACTGGCTGCCGGCGATGGAGCCGCCGTACGTCGTCGCCAACGTGGCGCTGGCCGACGAGCCGGGCGTGCACCTCACGACCAACGTCGTCGGGTGC
>DASRJM010000219.1:0-7453 GCA_035649475.1 Acidimicrobiales bacterium | reverse complement strand
AGTACTTCCAGCCCGCGCTGCGTATCGGCTTCACCTCGCGTTTTTCGCGGTAATTCGCGATAATTCATTGGATATCCCTGGTGCTCTGTGTATCTTGGGGTCATGGCTCGGAGCTTGCGGATCGGGGGAATCGTGGGTCGCCGGGCCACCCTCCTTGCACGGCGAATCGTCCGGCGAATTGCTCGGCGCATACAGGGCATAACGTCGGCGCATGGCGATGCCCCAGCTCCAGGTGATCGGCGGCGGGAAGATGGGCGAGGCGCTGGTCACCGGGCTCCTGGCCAGTGGCTTCGCGCCGGCCGCCGACCTGCGGGTGGTGGAGAAGCTGCCGGCGCGGGCCAAGGAGTTGGGGGAGCGGTTCCCCGATCTCGACACAGCCGACCATGCCGGGCCGGCGCGGGGCCACGTGGTGGCGGTCAAGCCGGGCGACGTGGTCGACGCCTGCCGGTCGATCCCCGAGGCGGCGCCGGTGCTGTCCATCGCCGCCGGGGTGACCTTGCAGACGCTGGAGGGCGCGCTGCCGGCAGGGACGCCCGTGGTGCGGGCCATGCCCAACACGCCCGCCTTGGTCGGGGCGGGTGCGGCTGCCATCGCCGCCGGATCGTCGGCGGGAGAAGACGACCTGGCCTGGGCCGAGCGGGTGCTCGGGTCCGTGGGGACCGTGGTGCGGGTGGACGAGTCGCTGCTCGACGCCGTGACCGGGCTGTCCGGGTCGGGGCCGGCCTACGTGTTCCTGGTGGCGGAGGCGCTCGTCGAGGGGGGCGTGCTGGCCGGGTTGCCGCGGCCGGTGTCGTCATCGCTGGCCATCCAGACGCTGCTCGGCGCGGCACGGCTGCTGGCCGAGTCGGGGGATGGGCCGGAGGCGCTTCGGGCGGCGGTGACCTCGCCCGGTGGCACCACGGCCGCGGGGTTGCGGGCGCTGGAGCGGGCCGGGGTGCGGTCCGCCTTCCTCGACGCGGTGATGGAAGCGACCGAGCGCAGCCGCGAGCTGGGTCGCAGCGGCTGACGCGCATGCGGCACCCTGGCAGTCGCGCCGGGTTGGCCCCACTCGCCCCACCAGCAACGGTGGCATACAGTCTCCTCAGCGGAGTTGGAAGGGGTCTTCCACCATGGCTGTGTCGCGCGCCCGGTTCTTCACCCCCCAGGAGGTCGCCGATCTCCTGCGGGTCTCGTCCATGACCGTCTACCGGCTCATCAAGTCGGGCGAGCTGCGCGCCGCCAGGGTCGGCAAGGCGTACCGCATCCTCGAGGACGACGTCGACGCCTACCTGGCGGAGCGCTTCACCCAGGCCGGCTGACCCGCCGGCTGCGCCAGCGTCACACCGGCACGGCAGACTCCAGGACTGCATGCCCCCGCGCTTCGACACGATCAGCTTCCTGTCCGACTACGGCACCAGCGACGAGTTCGTCGGCGTGGTCCATTCGGTGATCCGCAGCCTCGCCCCCCACGTCACCGTCGTCGACATCACCCACGACGTCCGCCCCTACGACATCAAGGGCGGCTCGCTCACGCTGGCCCGCAGCGTCCAGTACCTGTGCCCGGGCGTGGTCCTGGCCGTCGTCGACCCCGGTGTGGGCACCAACCGGCGGGCGGTCGCCATCGAGGTCGGCGACGGCGAGTCGTACCTGGTCGGCCCGGACAACGGGCTACTCGCGCCCGCGGTCGGCATGGTCGGTGGGGCCACTGCTGCGGTCGAGCTGACGGCGCCCGAGTATCAGCTACCGGCGCCGGGGGCCACGTTCGCCGGGCGGGACATCTTCGCCCCCGCCGCCGCCCACCTCTGCGCCGGCGTGCCGCTCGACGCGCTCGGGCCCCGGGTCGACCCGGCCGAGCTGGTCCCTGGCCTGGTCCCCCTCACCCGGGAGGAGGACGGCGCCCTCATGACCGAGGTCCTGTGGGTCGACCGCTACGGCAACTGCCAGCTCAACGTCGACCCGGACGAGATCGAGGCCTGGGGCGACCGCGTCCAGCTGCGCTGGACCCGCCCGACCGAGGGCGTCCGCACCGCCCGCCGAGCCGCGGCCTACGACGACCTCGGGCCCGGCCAGGTCGGCCTGGTCGTCGACAGCTACGGCCTGGTGTCGGTCACGGTGACCCGGGGCTCCGCTGCCGAGACCCTCGGCCTCGTGGCCGGCGACGAGCTGGCACTCGTCCCGCTGGCCGGCGACGAGGAGGCCGCGGACGGAAACGGCCGGGCCGGCGTCACCTCGCCCGTCAACCTCCAACCCCGCAGGACACCATGAGACCCGGCACCACGCTCGTGCTCGCCATCCTGCTGGCCCTCATCCTGGGGGCGAGCGCGATCCAGCTCCTACTGTTCGCCCGATGAACCTGGCCACCCTCATCGATGCCCACGACGCCGACCGCCCGGCGCTGCACGTCCCGGGCGCCCCGACGACGACGTACGGCCGGCTGCGGGACCTGGTGGCGGCGGCCCGGGGCGGGCTCGTGGCCCGCGGGGTCGAGCCCGGCGACCGGGTGGCGATCGTGTCCGCCAACGCGCCCGCCTTCGTCGTCGCCTACCTGGCCGTGCTGGGCGTCGGCGGGGTGGCGGTGCCGCTCAACCCGCTCAGCCCGGCGCCCGAGCTGACCAGCGAGCTGGATGCCGTCCGAGCCCGCCTGGCCCTGACCGGGCCCGGCGGCGACGCGGTCATGGCCGGGCTCGACCCGGCTGCGATCCCCGGCTACGACGGCGCGGTCGCCGTCGACGACCTGGTGGCGGTCGGCGGGGACACCGACGCGGCGCCGATCGTGACCAGGGAAGACGGCGACCCGGCCGTGCTGCTGTTCACCAGCGGCACCGCCGGCCGGCCCCGGCCGGCCACGCTGACCCACGGCAACCTGCTGGCGAACATCAACCAGATCCTCGCCAACCCGGCCCGGCCGGACTCGGTCGACGACATCTCGCTGGGCGCGCTGCCGCTGTTCCACGTGTTCGGGCTCAACGCCCTGCTGGGCCAGATCCTGGCGGTCGGCAGCTCGCTGGTGCTGGTCGAGCGGTTCGACGCGGCCGCCTCCCTCCAGGCGGTGGCCGACTTCGGCGTGACCGTGCTGTCCGGCGTCCCCACCATGTGGGCGGCCTGGGCCGCCCTGCCCGGGGCCACCCCCGAGGCGGTGGCCAGCGTCCGCATGGCCGTGTCCGGGGCCGCGCCGCTCGAGCCCGACGTTCGGCGGGCCGTGCGCGACCGGCTCGGCCTCGAGCTGACCGAGGGCTACGGCCTCACCGAGGCGTCTCCCGCTGTGACGACCGGGGTCGGCCACGGTGCGCCGGACGGCAGCATCGGGGTCCCGCTGCCCGGCGTCGAGATCCGGCTGATCGACTCGTCGGGCGAGGACGCCCTGGTCGGCGACCCGGGCGAGATCTGGGTGCGGGGGCCCAACGTCTTCGCCGGCTACTGGGAGGACCCCGAGGCCACCGCCGCCGTCCTCACCAAGGACGGATGGCTGCGCACCGGCGACGTGGCGGTGGTGGACGACGACGGCTTCCTGTCGCTGGTCGACCGGGCCAAGGACGTGATCATCGTGTCCGGGTTCAACGTGTACCCGGCGGAGGTGGAGGAAGTGCTGGACGCACATCCGGCCGTGGCCGAGGCGGCGGTCGTGGGCGTGCCCCACCCGCACTCGGGCGAGACGGTCAGGGCCTACGTCGTGGCGGCCGCGGGCTCGGCCCCGACCGAGGAGGACCTCATCGACCACGTGGGCCGTCACCTGGCCCGCTACAAGTGCCCGTCCACCGTCGAGTTCGTGGACGAGCTGCCCCACGGGAACACCGGCAAGATCCTGCGCCGGGAGCTGCGAGGCCTCTCATGAGTGGCGAGCTGCACTTCCTGCCGGCCACCGAGCTGGCCGGGTTGCTGGCGGCCGGCGACGTGTCGAGCGTCGAGCTGCTCGACCACTTCCTGGCCCGGGTCGACGAGCACGACAAGGCCGTCAACGCGGTCGTCGCCCTCGACACCGACCGGGCCCGGGCCCGGGCCGCGGAGGCCGACGCCGCCCGCGCCCGCGGCGAGTCGTGGGGCCCGCTGCACGGCCTGCCCATGACGATCAAGGACGCGTTCGAGACCGAGGGCCTCGTCACCACCTCCGGCGCGCCCGTGCTGGCCGGCCACGTGCCCGACCGGGACGCCGACGCGGTCGCCCTCCTCAAAGGCGCGGGTGCCGTCGTGTTCGGCAAGACCAACCTGCCGCTCTACGCCGGCGACCTCCAGACCTACAACGAGGTCTACGGCCGCACGAACAACCCATGGGACCTCGACCGCGCCGCCGGCGGGTCCTCCGGTGGCGCCGCGGCCGCGCTCGCCGCCGGGCTCACGGGGTTCGAGCTGGGCTCGGACATCGGCGGATCGATCCGCAACCCCGCCCACTTCTGCGGCGTGTTCGGGCTGAAGCCGACGTGGGGGATCATCCCCGGCCGCGGCCACATTCCGGGCCCGCCCGGCGCGCTGTCGCCGGTCGACGTCGGCGTGTTCGGGCCGATGGGCCGCAGCGCGGCCGACCTGGCGCTCGGGCTCGACATCCTGGCGGCGCCGTCCGGCGACGACGGCGTCGCCTGGCGCCTGGAGCTGCCGCCGCCCCGCAACGGGGGCGAGGTGGCCGGCCTGCGGGTCGCCACCTGGTTCGACGATCCGTACTGCCCGATCGCCGCCGACACCCGGGTCCTGCTCGACGCGGCCGCCGGGGCGCTGGCCGGCGCTGGCGCCCGGGTCGCCCCGGCGACGCCCCCGGCCGGGCTGGCCGAGTTGGTCCCGCTGTGGGAGCGGCTGGTGCTGCCGGTGCTGTCGGCCGGCCTGGACGACGACACATTCGCCGCCTTCGCCGCGGTCGACGCCACGCCGGTCGCACCGGACGAGGACCGGTCGCTCCGGTCGCTGCGGGCGATCACGTCCCGCCACCGGTCCTGGCTCGGCGCCGACGAGCACCGCCACAAGCTGCGGGCCGCGTTCGCCCGGCTCTTCGACGACCACGACGTGTTGCTGGCCCCCGTGATGCCGACCGCCGCGTTCCCTCACGACACCGAGCGGGACATCACGGAACGCACGATCGACGTGGACGGGGTCGAGCGGTCCTACCTCGACGGGCTCTGCTGGAACGGCGGCGTCGGCATCCTGCTCCTGCCGGTGGCGACGCCGCCGATCGGCCGCACGCCCGCGGGGCTGCCGGTCGGCGTCCAGGTCATCGCCCCGCAGTACCACGACCGCACGGCGATCGCCGTGGCCGGGCACCTGGAGGAGCTGCTCGGCGGCTTCGACCCGCCCCCGGGCTACTGATCCGTCCGCAGCCGGCGACAGGCCGTGGGTGCCGGCACACGGACCGTGGGGTCGCAGAACCGCAGGCCAGGGGCCATCGCTTGTGAGCACGTGAACAAGCGGCAGTAGCATCCCGGCACATGGCCGAGGGCACCAAGCGGCAGGCACGGAAGATCCCCGAGGCCACGGTGGCGCGGCTGCCGCTGTACCTCCGCAGCCTGCTGGAGGCGGCAGGCGACGGTACGCCCACCATCTCGTCCGAGCGCCTGGCCGAGCTGTCCGGCGTCAACGCCGCCAAGGTCCGGAAGGACCTGAGCTATCTCGGCAGCTACGGCACCCGCGGCGTCGGCTACGACGTCGACTACCTCTTGTTCCAGATGAGCCGCGAGCTCGGGCTCACGAAGGACTGGCACGTCGTCATCGCCGGGCTCGGCAACCTGGGCCACGCGCTGGCCAACTACGGCGGCTTCGGCGACCGGGGTTTCCCCATCGCCGCCCTGGTCGACGCCGACCCGCGGGTCGTCGGCACCCAGATCAACGGCATCACGGTGCGCCACGTGGACGAGCTGGCCGAGCTCGCCGCCGAGAACCAGATCGCCATCGGCATCATCGCCACGCCGGCCTCGGCGGCCCAGGAGGTGGCGGACCGCATGATCGCTGCGGGCGTCAGCTCCATCCTCAACTTCGCACCGACCATCGTGACCGTGCCGCCGGAGGTCTCGCTCCGCAAGGTCGACCTGGCCGTCGAGCTGCAGATCCTCAGCTTCTACCAGCAGCGCAAGGCGGCCAACGACGGCAGCGGCGGCCGCATCCCGGCGGGCTGACCGGCCGGTCGCACCGTGCCCGTCGAGCACCCGCTCTACCCGGTCAACCTGGTCGTGGACGGGCGCCCCTGCCTGGTGGTCGGCGGCGGCCGGGTGGCGCTCGGCAAAGTCCGGGGGCTGGTCGAGGCCGGCGCCCGCGTCACCGTCGTGGCCCCCGAGGCCGTCGACGACCTGCTCGCGCTGGCGGACACGGCGGGTGTCGCCATCGAGCGGCGGCCCTACCGCCGGGGCGAGGTGGCGGGCTACCGATTCGCGGTGGCCGCCACCGGGGACGCCGCCGTCAACCAGGCTGTCTACGACGACGGCGAGGCCGCGGGCGTGTGGGTCAACGCCGCGGACGACCCGCAACGGTGCAGCGCGGTGCTCCCGGCACGCATCCGCCAGGGCCGCCTGACCGTCACGGTCTCCACCGGCGGACACAGCCCGGCGGTGGCATCATGGCTGCGCGAACGCCTGGCCGCCGAGCTCGGTCCGGAATACGACCAGCTCATCGGCCTGTTGGGTGAAGCTAGAAAAGAGGTGCAGGCCCAGGGTCTCGGGACCGAGGAGCTCGATTGGCGACGGGCCCTCGATTCGGGAATCCTTGACCTCGTAAGAGCCGGTCGGCTCGATGCTGCCAAGGAGCGCTTGCGCGCGTGTCTGTCGTCGTCATCGGATTGAACCACCGCACGGCCCCCCTCGACCTGCTCGAGCGGATGGCGGTCGGCGAGGGCCAGCTGCCCAAGGCGCTCCACGACCTCTGCACCCGGCCCAACCTCAGCGAGGCACTGGTCCTGTCGACCTGCAACCGCACCGAGGTGTACGCGGTCGCCGAGCGGTTCCACGGCGCCTACAGCGACATCCGGGGCTTCCTGGGCGACTTCTCGTTCCTGCCGCCCGAGGACTTCGCCGACCACCTCTACGTCCACTACGACACGGCCGCCGTGGCCCACCTGATGTCGGTGGCCTCCGGTCTCGACTCCGCGGTCCTGGGCGAGAGCGAGATCCAGGGCCAGGTCAAGGTCGCCTGGGAGCGCGCCCGCGACGAGGGCGCCGCTGGGCCCACGCTCAACCTGCTGCTACGCCACGCGCTCGAGGCCGGCAAGAGGGCCCGGTCCGAGACCGGCATCGCCCGCAACATCACCTCGGTCTCGCAGGCCGCGGTGGTCATGGCCGGCGAGCACATCGGCGGGATCACCGGCCGGACCGTGCTCGTGCTCGGCGCCGGCGAGATGGGCGAGGGCATGGCCGTGGCGCTGGCCGGCGCCGGGGCCGGCCGGGTCCTCGTGGCGAACCGCACGCCCGGGCGGGCGGCGGCGCTGGCCGCACGCATCGGCGGCGAGCCGGTGCCGCTGGTCGACCTGCCGGAACGCCTGGCCGAGGCCGACGTACTGCTCACGTCG
>DASRJM010000218.1:0-2186 GCA_035649475.1 Acidimicrobiales bacterium | reverse complement strand
GCACGGGTAGGGCCGTGGCCACGCGAGCAGCGCGGAGGTCTTCGGGTGAGCCGCCGAAGAACTCCCGGTCGGTCAACACGGAGAGGCAGGCGGCCCCACCCCGCTCGTAGGTGCGGGCCAGCGCGGCCGGGTCGAGGCGGGCAACGAGCTCACCCTTCGCCGGTGACCGCCGCTTGACCTCGGCGATCACGCTCAGCCCGGCAGTGCCGAGGGCGGCGGCGAACCCCCGGGCCGGCGGCAGGGCCCGTGCCTCCTCGATCAGCGAGTCGAGTCGCCGTGCGTCGGCGCGCGCCGCCTCCCGGTGGGCGGCGACGATGCGATCGAGGTAGGTCGCCACCCGCGGGTCAGCCATCGCGCGCCGCGGTCATCCGGCGACGGCGTCGCCCTTGCGCTTGACGATCTCGAGGCGGCGCAAGTCCGGTGGGCCGCCCATGAGGTCGCCCATGGAGCCAATGGCCTCGGCCATCGCCGGGCTCGACATGTGGGCCTCGAAGGACGCCTCATCGGCGTACAGCTCGGTGAGCCAGATGGTCGCCGGGTCGGTCGTGTCGGCGTAGAGGACGTACTGGAGGGTCCCTGGCTCCGATTCGGCCGCTTCCACGAGGCGACCGAGGGCGGCGATGGCCTCGTCACGCTTGCCGTCGGCCGCGGTGAGCTTGGCGATGTAGGCGACTTGGGACATGGGCGCGAACCCTAGATGAGACGCACCGAGATCATCGTCTCGGCGCGCGGGCCATGGCCCGCAGGGGCGCGAGGACGAACAGCCCGGCCGCCACGATGAACGCGCCCGCAGCGAACGCCATCAGGGCCGGCGAGGTGAAGAAGATCCCGGCCACGAACAGGCCGATCGCCGCCAGCAGCATGGCCGGCGGCAGGATCGCCCACCAGCCCTGGAGCGCCCGGGTCGGGGCGATGGGCCTGCCGTCGGCCAGGTCGGCCCACTCGTCCGCCGTCAGCCGAGCGTCGGGGTCGATCGGCCAATGGTCGCCAGCGGTGTCCCACGGTGCGTAGGCCGGCGAGACCGTGTCCGACACAACGAACCCCGCGTCGATGGCGCCTCCGGTCAGGGTCCGGTCGTAGGCGGCCCGCCGGACGGGGTCGCCGAGCACCGCCCAGGCGACGTTGACCGCCCGCATGCGAGCGGGGTCGCCGCCGGCGTCGGGGTGGTGGTCACGGGCGGCGGCCCTGTACGCAGCCCGCACTTCGGCCGGCGTGGCGCTGGCCGGGACGCCGAGCACGTCGTAGTGGTTGGGCGTCGCCACCGTCACTCCATGGGCAGGTCGACGACGGTGACCGGCAACGCTTCCCCGCCCTGGCGCACCTGGGCGGCGGCCGGCGGCGTCACCGCTCGGCCGACGTAGGCAAGCGCCAGGGAACCACCGGCCCCGGGCGCCGGGGCCGCCGACGTCACCTTGCCGACCTCCGCGCCCTCGACCACCAGGGACGCACCCAATGGCGGTTGCTCCCCGGCGTCGGCGACCAGCCCACGGAGGTGCCGGGGGACGTGGCCGCCGCGGCTCTGGATGCGGGCGACCAGCTCCTGGCCGGTGAAGCAGCCCTTGGTGAAGCTGACCGAGGCGTCGATGACCCATCGGCCGGCTTCGGCGGGAATGGTGGCGTCGGTCAGCTCGGCACCCATGCGCGGCACGCCGGACCGGATCCGCAGGCTCTCGTACGCCGCTGCATCGACCTCGGGTACCCCGGAGGGCGGCTCCGCGGCCCGGCCGAGCACGTCGACGCCGTCCACACCCGGCCAGCCCGCCGGCGCCACCAGGGCGTCGTCCCCCAGTTCGGCGGGGACCGCGTCGGCGGCCCCGGGACCCCGGATCGCGACTGCCCGCCAGTCGAGTGCGTCGATGTCGGCCTTCGTGCGGAGCAGGAACCGCCGCAAGCGCGCCATCAGGGCCTCGCCGTGTCCCCCGTCGACGTCGACGACCACCTCGTCGGCGGCGACGCGGGTCACCCGGACCCATGCGTCCACCTTGCCCGTCGGCTGCAGCACGAACGAGCGGGCACTGGACCCCACGGCGAGCGCGTCGATGTCCTGGCTGAGCTGGCCCTGGGTGTAGGCGATCGCGTCCGGCCCCGCCACCCTGAGCACGTTTCGGCTCTCGGGGTACCAACCGAGGACGGTGCGCAGGTCGATCGGGCCGCCGGCGGGCATGCGGCCAGTCTGGCACCGCGGG
>DASRJM010000217.1:0-22688 GCA_035649475.1 Acidimicrobiales bacterium | reverse complement strand
ACGAGCTCCTGGCCTCGCGTCAGCGCACCCGCGACTTCCTCACGTCATTGCAGGGCTCGCTGTGAACGGGCCCACCTCGACCGCCTCGACCACCCCGGCCTCCGCCCCGACAACCCCGGCCCCCGTCGCCGAGAGGAGCTGACCATGCCACCCACACGCGTGCTGGACATCCCCGTGTTCGACGCCGACAACCACCTGTACGAGACGCGGGAGGCGCTCACCAAGTTCCTGCCCGAGCGGTACAAGCACGCCATCGACTACGTGGACGTGCGGGGGCGGACCAAGATCGTGGTCCGGGGCAGGATCAGCGAGTACATCCCCAACCCGACCTTCGACGTCGTCGCCCGGCCCGGGGCCCAGGAGGACTACTTCCGCCACGGCAACCCGGAGGGCAAGAGCCGCCGGGAGATCTTCGGCGAGCCGATGCGGGCGATCCCGGCCTTCCGCGAGCCCGCCCCCCGCATCGAGCTCATGGACGAGCAGGGCCTCGACCGGGCGCTCATGTTCCCGACCCTGGCCAGCCTGGTGGAGGAGCGGATGAAGGACGACCCGGAACTCACCCACGCCGCCATCCACGCCCTCAACCAGTGGATCCACGAGACCTGGACGTTCGACTACGAGGGCCGCATCTTCAGCACACCGGTGATCACGCTGCCGATCGTGGAGCGGGCCATCGAGGAGCTGGAGTGGGTGGTCGAGCGGGGCGCCCGCGTCGTGCTCATCCGGCCGGCCCCGGTGCCCGGCTACCGCGGCTCGCGGTCCTTCGGCCTGCCCGAGTTCGACCCGTTCTGGGAGAAGGTGGTCGAGCACGACGTGCTGGTGGCCATGCACTCCTCGGACAGCGGCTACGACCGCTACACGAACGACTGGATGGGCAACGACAGCGAGATGCTGCCGTTCCAGCCCCAGGCGTTCCGGATGCTGTCCTCCTGGCGGCCGGTCGAGGACGCCGTGTCCGCCCTCATCTGCCACGGCGCGCTGTCCCGGTTCCCCGACCTCAAGGTCGCGGTCATCGAAAACGGCAGCAGCTGGGTCGAGCCGCTGCTGCGCAACCTGGCCGACGTCTACAAGAAGATGCCGCAGGACTTCCTCGAGGACCCGGTCACGGTGTTCAAGCGCAACATCCACGTCAGCCCGTTCTGGGAGGAGGACCTGCCGGCGCTGGCCGACCTGATCGGCGAGGACCGCGTGCTGTTCGGGTCGGACTTCCCGCACCCCGAGGGCCTGGCCGAACCGGCCAGCTACGTCAAGGAGCTGGCGGGTGCCCCCGAGGAGACCGTGCGCAAGATCATGGGCGGTAACCTCGCCCGCCTGATGAACGTCGAGGACGCGGTTCTCAGGTGAGCTCGGAGAGGTGGCGGAGCATCCCGGCGATGGCCGCGGCCGCCGCCGAGCGCTTCGGTGGCCGGCCGGCCGTCGTCGACGGCGGCACCCGGCTCAGCTACGCCGACCTCGACGACCGGTCCCGCAGGTTCGGCGCCGCCCTGGTCGCCTCGGGCGTCGAGCCGGGCGAGCGGGTCGCACTGTGGGCGCCGAACAGCGCCGAGTGGATCGTGGCCGTGCTCGGGCTGCTGCGGGCCGGCGCGGTGCTCGTGCCGGTCAACACCCGGTTCAAGGGCACCGAGGCGGCCGACATCCTGGCCCGCAGCCGGGCCCGGGCGCTCGTCACCGTCACGGACTTCCGCGGCACCGACTACCTGGCCCTGCTGGAGGCCGCGGGGGCGGAGCTCCCGGACCTCACCACCGTCGTGGTGGCCCGGGGCAAGGCCCCGGCCGGCGCCGAGCCGTGGGACGGGTTCCTGGCCCGGGCAACCGTCGAGGCCCGGGCCGACCTCGACGGGCGCAGCGCCGACATCAGCACCGACTATCCGTCGGACGTGCTCTTCACCTCCGGGACCACGGGCCAGCCCAAGGGCGTCGTCATGACCCACGGCCGCACCCTCGGCGTGGCCACCGACTGGGTGGCGATGACCGGGCTCGTTTCCGACGACCGCTACCTGATGGTCAACCCGTACTTCCACATGTTCGGGCTGAAGGCCGGGATCCTCGCCTCGATCGTGGCCGGCGCCACGATGCTGCCCGAGCCGGTGTTCGACGTGGACCGGGTGCTGGCGCGGGTGGAGGCCGAGCGGATCACCGTGCTGCCCGGGGCGCCGACGATCTACCAGTCGATCCTCGACCACCCCGATCGCGGGCGCCACGACCTGTCGACCCTACGGGTGGCAGTCACCGGCGCCGCCGACATCCCGGTCCAGCTGATCGGGCGGATCCGGGCCGAGCTACCGTTCTCCGTCGTCGTCACCGGCTACGGCCTCACCGAGGCGGGCACGGCCAGCGCCACATCGCCCGAGGACGACCCCGAGACCGTCGCCACCACCGTGGGCCGGCCCCGGCCCGGGTTCGAGATCCGGATCGCCGACGGCAACGAGGACGTCGCGACCGGCGGGACGGGCGAGGTCGTCCTGCGGGGACCGACCGTGATGGCCGGCTACCTCGACGACCCCGAGGCGACCGCCGCGACCCTGTCGGCCGACGGTTGGCTGCGGACCGGCGACCTCGGCGTGCTCGACGAGCGCGGCTACCTGCGCATCGTCGGCCGGGCCAAGGACATGTTCATCGTGGGCGGCTTCAACGCCTACCCCGCCGAGATCGAGAACCTCCTGCTGCGCCATCCCGACGTCACCCGGGCCGCGGTCATCGGCATCCCCGACGCCCGCCTCGGCGAGGTGGGGATGGCGTTCCTGGTCACCCGCACCGGCGACCCCGCCCAGGCCGCCGAGATCGCGGCATGGTGCAAGGACGAGATGGCCAACTACAAGGTGCCGCGGGCTATCGAGATCATCGACGAGCTGCCGATGAACGCGGGCGGGAAGGTGGCCAAGGAGGAGCTCCGGGCCCGGGCCGCGCCGTCCGGCCCGGTGTCTCCCGCGTGATGGAGGAGGACATGCCAGCACCCCGGCCGGTCATGGGCCGCTGGTTCGAGGACCTGACCCCCGGGCTCGTGATCGACCACGCCGTCACCCGGACGATCACCGAGGCCGACAACACGCTGTTCTCGGTGCTGACGATGAACCCCCAGCCGCTGCACCTCGACGAGTCGTTCGCCGAGGGAACGGAGTTCGGGACCCGCATCGTCAACAGCCTCTTCACCCTGTCGCTGCTGGTCGGCGTGTCCGTGTTCGAGACCACGCTCGGCACGACGGTGGCCAACCTGGGGTTCGAGGAGATCGCCTTCCCGGCCCCGGTGGTCCCGGGCGACTCGATCCACGCTCAGACCGAGGTCGTGTCCGCACGGGCGTCGTCGTCCCGGCCCGGGCAGGGGATCGTCGTGTTCGAGCACCGGGCGTACAACCAGCGCGACGAGCTGGTGGCCCGGTGCCGGCGGTCGGCGCTGATGCACCGCCGCCCGGCATGACCCCCTGGCGCAGCCTGCTGTTCGTCCCGGCCAACCGGCCGGACGTGGCGGCCAAGGCGCCCCGGTCGGGGCCGGACGCGGTCGTGCTCGACCTCGAGGACGCGGTCCCGCCGGCGGCGAAGGCCGAGGCCCGGTCGGCCGTGCTGGAGGCCGCCGCCGGCCTGGCCGGGGTGCTGCCGGTCTGCGTGCGGGTCAACCCGCCGGCCACGCCGTGGTTCGCGGACGACGTGGCGGCGCTGCCCGACGGCCTCGCCGCGGTCGTCGTCCCCAAGCTGGACACGGCCGAGGACGCGGCCCGGCTGGCCTCGGCGCTGGGCGACCTGCCGGTGGTGGCCGGGCTGGAGACGGTGCGGGGCGTCGCCGACGCCCGCGAGGTGCTGCGGCCGCCGGTCGCCGCCTGCTACTTCGGCGCCGAGGACTACATCGCGGACCTCGGCGGCGTGCGCACGCCCGGCAACGCCGAGGTGGCCCACGCCCGGGCCTACGTGGCGATGGCGGCCCGGCTCGCCGGCGTCGCGGCCCTGGACATGGTGACGATCGACTTCCGGGACGGCGACCGGTTCAGCGCCGAGGCCCGGGAGGCGCGGGCGCTCGGCTACGCCGGCAAGCTGTGCATCCACCCGGCGCAGGTCACCTTGGCGCACGAGGCGTTCCGGCCGACGCCGGAGGAGGTGGCGTGGGCCCGCGGCCTGCTCGACGCGTTCGGGGCGGCGGGCGGCGAGACCATCGCCTACGAGGGCCAGATGGTCGACGAGGTCGTCGCCGCCCGGGCCCGGGCGGTGCTGGCCGCGGCGGAGGCGTCCGGCTACAGCTAGCCGGCCGGGTGGAGGCTCACCGGCACGCCGGAGTAGCGGGCCATGCCGGTGACGAGGTCGATCTCGCCGTCGTCGGTGAGCCGGTCCACGAGGATGCCGCACACCGACGTGCAGACCCGGCAGAAGCTCCGCACGGTCACGAGCGGGCGCTTCGGCGTTCGTTCGCGTCGGATTCCGGCACGAACGGACGCCAGAGTGCTGCTCGTGACCACGACGGCGAACAGTACACGCGCCCTGTGTTGACGTCGATCTCATCTGCGGAGAACAATGTTTCCGATGGCGAGCCTGATGCACCGTGGCCTGGAGCAGGCCGCGGACCGTTTCGGTGATCGGGATGCCGTCAGGGAGGGGGACCTGAGCTGGTCGTTCGCCGACCTCGACGGCCTCGCCAACGCGTTCGCGCGCCACCTCGTCGCCCGGGGCGTCCTGCCCGGCGACCGGGTGGCGGTCATGACCTCGAACCGGGTCGAGTTCGTCGCCGCCGTCCACGGCGCCAGCAAGCTCGGCGCCGCCGCCGTGCTGCTCAGCCCGGCCTGGAAGGCCGTCGAGGTCGACCACGCCCTCCGGCTGACCGAGCCACGCCACGGCGTCGCCGACGGATCGGGCGCCGCGCTGCTCGCAGAGAGGCTGGGCGTCGGCGCCGTCACCGACCTCGACGACCCGGCCGCGGCCCGCGAGGCGGCCGGCCACAGCCGGGAGCGGCCCGTCGCCACCGCCTCCCCCGAGACCGGCGGCGCCATCCTCGTGTTCAGCTCGGGCACCACCGGGCTCCCGAAGGCCGTGCGCCACACCCACCGCTCGATGGGCCACGCCACCGCCCACTGGGTCGCGGCCCTCGGCCTGGGGCCCGACGACCGCTTCCAGGTGGCCACGCCCCCGACCCACATCCTCGGCCTGCTCAACCTGCTGGCCGCGGCGGAGGCGGGCGCCACGGTCCGGCTGCACCGCCGCTTCGACCTCGACGAGGTGCTCGGCCGCATCGCCGCCGAGCGCATGACCCTGGAAATGGCCGTGGCGCCGATCGCCCTGGCCATGGCCGGCCACCCCCGCCTCGAGGACTACGACCTCTCGTCGTTGCGCTACGTGATGTGGGGCGCCACTCCGGTGACCGCGAGCGTGGCGGAGGCGGTCACCGAGCGCACCGGGGTCCGGTGGCTCGCGGCCTACGGCGCCAGCGAGCTGCCGGTGCTCGCCGCGAACCCGGTGGGCGACCCGGCCGCCTGGCGGCTCGACTCGGCCGGGCTGCCGCCCGCCGGCGTGGAACTGCGCGTGGCCGACCTCGACACCGGCGAGGCGCTCGCCCCCGGCCGGACCGGCGAGATCCAGGCCCGCAGCCCCTCGGTCATGTCCGGCTACCTGCCCGACGAGGCCAACGCCGACGCCTTCGCCGGCGGCTGGTACCGCACCGGCGACGTCGGCTGGCTGGAGCCCGAGGGCTGGGTCCACCTCACCGACCGGTCCAAGGAGATGATCAAGGTGAGCGGCTTCCAGGTGGCGCCCGCCGAGGTCGAGGCCGTGCTGCACGGCCACCCGGCGGTCGTCGACTGCGCCGTGTTCGGCGTCCCGGACGAGCAGGCCGGTGAGGTGCCGGTGGCCGCGGTCCAGCTCGACCCCGCCCGCCCCCTGGCCGACGGCGAGCTGGAGCGGCTGGTGGCCGACTCGCTGGCCACGTACAAGCAGCTGCGGGCGGTGGTCACCGTGGACGCCATCCCCCGCCTCCCGTCCGGCAAGGTGCTGCGCCGCACCCTGCGCGACGAGTACGAAGAGGCCTGAATGGACGTCCGACTCTCCCCCGAGCAGCAGGCCCTGCGGGACTCGGCCGCCCAGGTCGTCGACCGCCTCGGCCCCCACGCCGTCCGCGAGCTCGACGACGCCGAACGGGCCGCCAAGCTCGACGCCGCCGTCACCGCCTCGGGCTGGCGGGAGCTGCGCACCGCGACCGACGGCGACGGCCCGTGGGCCTCGGGCGTCGAGGCCGCCCTCGTCGCCGAGGAGCTGGGCCGGGGCCTGGCCGACGCCCCGTTCCTGGGCCCGACGCTGGCGGCCGAGCTGCGCCGGCTGGCCGGCGCCCCGCCCGCGGCCTCGCCCGAGACGGTCGCACTGGCACCCGACCTGGCGGACGTCGCCCGCGGCACCCCCGGCGGCGCCGTGGCCGTCGACGCCCACGGCGCGGCGTCCGCCCTCCTGCTCGTGCCGGCCCCCGGCGGTCACCGCGTGGCCCAGGCGGCCGTCGGGGCCGGCACCGACCGCGTCGACCTGACCCGCTGGACCGCCGCGCTCGACCCCGAGGGGGCGGCGGCCGAGCCCGTCGCCGATCAGACGCGCCCGCTCGACGACGACGCCGTCGCCCGCTGGACCGCCCTGGGGCTGGCACTGACCGCCGCCGACCTCGTCGGGACGATGCGGGGTGCGGTGGACCTCGCCTGCGGGTACGCCAAGGAACGCCGGCAGTACGGCCAGCCGATCGGCGCGTTCCAGGCGGTCCAGCACCTGCTGGCCGATGCGTTCGTCGCCGTCGAGGGGTCGCGCAGCGCCGCCCTCCACGCCGCCTGGGCCGTCGACGCCCTGGCGCCGGCCGAGGCGCTGGCCGCCGCCGCGGTGGCCAAGGCCTACGCCGCCCGGGCCGCGCGCACCGTGTGCGAGACGGCCATCCAGGTCCACGGCGGCATCGGCAACACGTGGGAGTGCCTCGCGCATGTCCACCTGCGCCGGGCCATCCTGTCGGGTGACGTCCTCGGGGGCGCCGGCGCCAACCTGGCCCGGGTCCTCGACCACCACGGGATCGGAGGTGCCGGTGGACTTCGGTGACTCGCCGGCGGAGGCCGCGTTCCGCGCTCGCCTGCGCGACTGGCTCCGGGACAACAACCCCGGCCTGCCGGCCAGCTCGACCAGCGACGACTACTGGGCCGGCCAGGCCGCCTGGCACCAGGGGCTCTACGACGCCGGGTTCTTCGGGCTGTCGTGGCCGACCGACATCGGCGGGCAGGCGCTGCCGAGCGTCTACGACGTGATCGTCGACGAGGAGCTGGCGGCCGCCGGCGCGCCGCCCCGCCCGAGCCTCGGCTACCTGGTCCAGGGCATCCTCGAGCATGGCGACGAGGACGTGCGGCGCCGGTTCCTGCCCGGCATCGTCAACGGCCGCGACCGCTGGTGCCAGGGGTTCAGCGAGCCCGACGCCGGGTCCGACCTGGCGTCGCTGCGCACCCGGGCCGAGCGGGACGGCGACGAGTACGTGATCACCGGCCACAAGGTGTGGACCAGCTACTCGGACGTCGCCGACTGGTGCCTGGTGCTGGCCCGCACCGACGCCGACGTGCCGCGCCACAAGGGCCTCTCCGCGTTCCGGATCTCGATGCGCCAGCCCGGCATCGAGCAGCGGCCGCTGCGGATGATCAACGGCATCACCAGCGAGTTCGGCGAGGTCACCTTCGACGGAGCCCGGGTCCCGGCGTCCGACATGATCGGCAAGCCGGGCGAGGGCTGGCGGCTGGCGATGACGGTCGTCAGCCACGAGCGCGAGCCGGGCGAGCTCGGCTACGTCGCCCGCTACAAGAAGATGGTCAAGGAGCTGACGCGGCTGGTCCGGGACGAGCCAGGCCGGTACGGGCCGGAGCAGGTCCGGGACCTGGGCTGGGCCATCGTCGACGCCGAGATGCTGCGGCTGCACGTGTGCCGCCGTCTGTCGGACCGCCTCGACGGAATCTCCCACGGGCCGGAGGGCTCGGTCGACAAGCTGCTGATGACGCAGGTCGAGCAGGCGGTGGGGCACGCTGCCCTCTCGGTCGGCGGCGCGGCCCACGGCGCCGGCGGCGACGACACCTGGCTGAAGGCGTACCTCTACAGCCGGGCGCAGAGCGTCATGGGCGGCACGTCGCAGATCCAACGGAACCTGGTGGCCGGACGCATCCTGGGGTTGCCGACGTCATGACCCAGATCTACGACCTTCCCGACGTACTGCAGGTGGAAGTGGACGGACCGATCCGCATCGTCCGCCTCAACCGCCCCGGGCAGCTCAACGCCACCAACCACGAGCTGCACTCGGGGCTGGCTGCACTGTTCCCGCAGCTCGACGCCGACCCCGACGCCCGCGTGGCGGTCATCACCGGCAACGGCCGCGCCTTCTCGGCCGGCGGCGACTTCTCCTACATCGACGAGCTCAGCCGGGACCCGGAGCTGCGGCGCCAGAGCCTCGATCACGGCCGCCAGATCGTGACCCGCATGGTCGGGTGCCGGGTGCCGGTGGTCGCCGCCGTCAACGGGCCCGCGGTGGGGCTCGGCTGCAGCATCGTGGCGCTGTCGGACATCGTGTTCATGGCCGAGAGCGCCCACCTGGCCGACCCCCACGTGATGGTCGGCCTCGTCGCCGCCGACGGCGGGCCGGTGACCTGGCCGCTGCTCACGAGCCTCCAGCTGGCCAAGGAGTACGCGCTGACCGGCGACCCGATCCCGGCCGAGCGGGCCGCGGCCATCGGCCTGGTCAACCACGTGTGCCCGGACGGCGAGGTGGTCGAGCAGGCCCTGGCCTGCGCCCGGCGCATCGCCAAGCTGCCGGCGCGGGCCACCGAGGACACCAAGCGGATCCTCAACATGCACCTGGAGCGGGCGGTGCTGGCCACGCTCGACTTCGCGCTGACGGCCGAGGACCGGTCGTTCACCTCCCCCGAGCTGCGGGCCAACATCGATCGGCTGCTGTCCCGCAAGACCTGAGCAAGGAGCACTCCCCCCGTGGACTTCGAACTGAGCGAGGAGCAGCGGGAGCTGCAGGGCGTCGTGCGGGACGTCGCCGGGAGAGAGTGCACGACCGCGCTGGTGCGGGCCGTCGTGGACGGCAGCGACGACGCCCGCGGGCTGTGGAAGACCTTCGTCGACCTGGACTGGCCGAGCCTGACCGTGCCCGCCGAGGACGGCGGCATGGGGCTCACCGCCGTCGAGCTGATCGTCACGCTCGATGAGCTCGGCCGGGTGGCCGACCCGACGCCCTTCCTCGCCACCACCAGCCAGTACGTGCCGGTCGTGCGGGAGGTGGCGGCGGCCGAGGCCCGCGGCCCCCTGCTCGGGGCCGTGTGTTCCGGCGGGACCGGCGCGGTCGCGTTCGCGGCCGGCGAGGTCCGGTCGCGGCCCGACGGCGACGGCTGGGTGCTGGACGGGACGGCCCGCCATGTCATCGACGGCGACCGGGCCGACGAGATCGCGGTCGTGGCCTCCACCGACGATGGCGACGGGGTCGGCGTGTTCGTCGTGGCGGCCGGCGACGCCGCCGCCACCCGGGAGCCGACGTTCGACGGCTCGTTCCACCTGGCCTCGGTCGACCTGGCCGGCGTGCGGGTCGGGGCCGATCGGGCGTTCGTGGGGCCGGACGTCGAGGCCGGGGTGTCCCGGGCTCACGAGGAGGCCGTCACCGGGCTGGCCGCGGTCATGGTCGGTGCGTCCCAGCGGGTGCTGGAGATCGTGCTCGGCCACATCCGGGACCGGCGCCAGTTCGGCGTGCCGATCGGGTCGTTCCAGGCGGTCAAGCACATGGCGGTCGACATGTACGTCGCCATCGAGCGGGCCCGCGCCCTGTGCCACTTCGCGGCGCTCATCCTGGCCGACGACGACCCCCGGCGGTCCGTCGCGACGTCGATGGCCAAGGCGGCGGCCGGCGAGTGCCAGCGCCTCGTCGCCGAGCACGGCGTCCAGCTGTTCGGCGGGCTCGGCTACACGTGGGAGAACGACCTCCAGATCTTCGTGCGGCGGGCCAAGGTCGGCGAGCCGCTGCTGGGCGCGGCCCCGCGGCACCGGGCGGCGGTGGCCCGTGCGGTCCTGTCCGGGCCGCGGCCCGCGGAGACGATGCGCCTCAGCGTCGACGAGGCGACCGAGGCATTCCGCCGCGAGCTGGGCGCCTGGCTCGAGGAGCACGCCCCGGACGTGGCGACCGCCACCGAGGTCCGGGCCCGGTCGAGCGCCGACGTGCCTCGCTGGGCCCGCGAGTGGCAGCGGAAGATGTTCGACGCCGGCTGGCTCCTGCCCGGCAACCCGCCCGAGTACGGCGGCCGCAACGCCAGCCTGGTCGAGCAGTTCGTGCACCAGGAGGAGCTGGGGCGGCGCCGGATCTACCCGAGCTACAACCCCCAGGGCCTCAGCATCATCGCCCCGTCCATCCTCGCGTTCGGGACCGAGGAGCAGAAGAGGCGGTGGGCGATTCCGATCCTGCGGGCGGAGATCACCGCCGCGCTCGGCATGAGCGAGCCCGACGCGGGGTCCGACCTGGCGGGGCTGCGGACCCGGGCGGTGCTGGACGGAGACCACTTCATCGTCAACGGTCAGAAGGTGTGGACGTCCGGCGCCCACGACGCGGACGTGATCCTGGCGTTCGTCCGCACCGACCCCGAGGCGCCGAAGCACAAGGGCATCAGCGTGCTGGTGGTGCCGACCGACTCGCCCGGCCTGACGCGGCGGCCGTTCGGGTCGATCGTGTCCCCCGAGGACCTCGACTTCAACGAGGTGTTCTTCGACGACGTCGAGGTCCCGGTCGAGAACCTGATCGGGCCGCTCAACGAAGGCTGGCGGGTGGCCACCGGGTCGCTCGGGCACGAGCGGGTGATGCTGTGGCTGGGCTCGGCCGAGCGGCTCGACGACCTGGTGGCCCACGGCGGCGACCAGCTGGTCGAGCACGGCGTGGCGGACGACCCGCTCGTGCTCGACTGGTTCGGCACGCTGGTGGCCGACGCCCACGCGCTGCGGTTCCTGGGCTACCGCACGCTGGCCAAGGCGACCCGGGGCATCGAGGCGACCGAGCAGTCGATCCTCAAGCTGTTCGGCTCGGAGGCCGCGCAGGCGGCCACGCTCAACATCCTCGAGGCCCTCGGCACCGACGGCCTCGACCCCGACCGCCCGAGCGCCCCGCTCAACGCCCTCCACATCGAGGCCCACACCGCCAGCTGGTGGGAGCGCTACCTGCGCAGCTTCGCCGGCACCATCGCCGGCGGCACGTCCCAGATCCAGCGCAACATCATCGCCGACCGGGTCCTGGGCCTCCCGCGTTGACGATTTGGCGGCGCATACACCGGATATCCGGTGTATGCGCCGCCAAATCGTTCGTGGGGTCAGGTGCTCAGGATCGAGACGGCGGCGGTGCCCGGCGCGCCGTAGAGCTGGGCGTAGCCGACCCGGGGCATGCCCCCGACCTGGCGCTCGCCCGCCTGGCCCCGCAGCTGGAGCACGAGCTCGTGGACCTGGCGGAGCCCGGATGCGCCGATGGGCTCGCCGTTGGCGATGAGGCCGCCGTCGGTGTTGACCGGCAGGCGCCCACCGATCTCGGTGGCGCCCTCGGCGATGAGCTTCTCCTGCTCGCCGTCGGCGCAGAAGCCGTTCTCGGCCATGTGGATCACCTCGGCGCCGGCGTCGGTGTCCTGGAGCTGGACCACGTCGACGTCCTCCGGTCCGATGCCGGCCTGCTCGTAGGCGGCCTTGCTGGCATACACCGTCGGCGCCGCATCCTGGTCGACGGCGGCCCACGAGGCGTGGACTTCGAACGCCCCGTACCGGCGGGTCCGCAGCGTCGTCGCCCGCAGGTAGACCGGCGTGGACGTGTAGCGCGTGGCGATGTCGGCCCCGCACAGCACCACGGCTGCCGCGCCCTCGTCGGGCGAGCAGAACATGTACTGGGTCAGCGGGTAGTTGAGAATCCGCGACTCGAGGATCTGCTCCTCGGTGATCGGCTTGCGCCGGAACGCGTTCGGGTTCAGGACCCCGTTGCGGTAGCCCTTGGCCGCCACCCGGGCCAGCGTCTCCGGTGTGATCCCGTGGTCGTGCATGTAGCGGTTGATCTTCATGGCGAAGAACTTGGTGGTCAGGAAGTGGCCGATCTCGCCGTACCAGGGCGGGGCCGCGTAGTCGACGGGATCGGACGTGAAGGCCCCGGGCTCGTGCTTGTCCATCCCGACCGCCACGCCGATGTCGTACTGGCCCGACCGGATGCCGTCCGCGGTCAGCTGCAGCGCCGACGCCGCGGTGGCGCAGCCGTTGTACACGTCCATGAACGGGATCCCGGTCAGCCCCAGCCGGCTCGTGACCGCGTCGGGGTTGTCGACCTCGAAGCTGCCCCCGAACGCGAACTGCACGTCCGACCAGTCGATGCCGGCATCCGCGAGCGCAGCCCGGACGGCGTCGGCGCCCATGTCGATGGCCGACTTCGGCCCGAACCGGCCGAACGGGTGCAACCCCACCCCGATGATGGCGACGTCGGTCACGTCAGCCCTCCCCCTGCTCGACCGGCGCGAACGCGAACACCATGACCTCGGTGCCGTCCTCCTCGACCCGGAACGGCACGACGGTGAGCTCGACCTCCATCCCGATGCGCAGCTTCGCCGGATCGGCCTCGGTGAGCCGGCCCTCCACCCGCACCTCGTCGCCCAGCTGGACCAGCCCCACCCCGTACGGGCGGAACGTCTCGGGCGTCTCGCCCCCGGCGTACGGCTCCTTGGGCAGGAACTCCTGCGTGGTGAACGTCCACAGCGTCCCCCGGCGGGGCAGCAGGTGCTGCTCGACGTCGACGGACCCGCAGCGGGCGCACGACCCCTGGACGGGGAACGTCACCGCCCCGCAGGCGGGACACCTCCCGCCGATCAGCTGGGGCTCGTCCGACGGCCAGGTGAACACGTCGGGGGCGAAGGGGGTCACGGGCAGATCTCCTCGGTCAGAGGGGCAGGATCGAAGGTAGGTGGCGTTCCGCCAGCAGGTCCTCGCCCAGCCGGCGGGTGAGCGAGCCGGCGTCGCCGAGCAGCTGGTCGAGGACCAGGACCCGCCGGACGTAGATGTGCAGGTCGTGCTCGGTGGTGAACCCGATGCCGGCCAGGACCTGCTGGGCGTGGCGGGCGACGGTCTTCGCCCCCCGCCCGGCGAGAGCCTTGGCCAACGCGGCGGTGAGGGGCGCAGGGTCGTCCCAGCCGGCGGCGAGCGCGGCGTCGGCGGCCTCGACGGCGACCAGCGCCTCGGCCAGGCGGTGGCGCACGGCCTGGAAGGCGGCGATCGGTCGGCCGAACTGGATGCGCTCGACGGCGTGGTCCCGTGCCAGCCCGAGCATCGCCCGGGACGCCCCGACCAGCTCGTGGGCCAGCGCCCGCTGCCCGGCGGCCAGCGCCTCGACCCACGCCGCGGGCGCGGTGGCGGCCGCGGGGACCGCCTGGCCCGCCACGGCCACGATCCCGAGGCGGGGGTCGATGCCTTCGACCGGCCGCAGCGCCAGGTCGCCGGGGTCGACCAGGGCGGCCACGAAGCCGTCGCCCGACGGCGCCACGACGACGGCCCGGTCGCGCTCCCCCAGCCGGTGGGTGGCGAGCCCCTCGACGGCGACGCTCTGCCCGGCCAGCGTGCCCGGCGGATCCCAGCGGCCGGCCGGCGGGAACACCACGCCCGCGTCCGGCGGCAGGTCGGGGCCGAGGGCATCCAGGAGCACCCGGTCGAGTGCGGAGGACGTGCTGGCGGAGGTGCCCTGGGCCCCGAACAGCAACGAGACCGCGGCCCGCGGGTCGGCGGCGAGGGCATCGGACCAACCGAGGTCGTCCAGCGCGGCGTCGAGGGCCGGGCCCGAGGTGCCGGCCGTCGCCTGCTGGAGGCTCTTGGCGAAGAGCTCCCGCTCCTCGGCGTCCATCATCGGTCCGCCCCCAGGTCGAGCAGCCGCCGGGCGATGATGTTGCGCTGGATCTCGGCGCTGCCGCCGTAGATCGTGGCGGCGCGGGAGTACAGGTACTGGGACCGCCAGCGGGCGGACGCGGCGTCGTCGCCGAGCAGGACGCCGTCGGCCAGGCCGTCGAGCGCCAGGTCGAAGACCGCCTGCTCGGCCGTGGCCAGGAGGACTTTGTCGACCGAGGTCTCCGCGCCCAGCCGCTCGCCGGCGGCCAGCCGGCGCTGCGTCGCCCGGGACCGGGCCCGGAGCGCGTGGAGCTGCAGGAAAACGTCCCCCACCGCGGCCGCGTCCAGCGCGCCCGGCGGGGCCGCCGCCAGCACGTGGTCGAGCCGCCGGTGCAGGTACGCCCCCCGGTGCCACAGCGACGTGCTCCGCTCGTAGGGCAGCAGGTCCATCGCCACCGACCAGCCCTGGCCCTCCTGGCCGAGCGTGCGATCGCCGGGAACGGCCACGTCGTCGAAGAACACCTCCGAGAACTCCTCGAGCCCGTGCATGGTCTCGATCGGCCGGACGGTGATGCCCGGGCTGTCCATGTCGACGAACAGCGCCGTGAGCCCCCGGTGGGCGGACTCCGGCGTGCCCGTGCGCGTCAGCAGGACGCAACGGTCGGCGTACTGGGCCAGGCTCGTCCACACCTTCTGGCCCGTCACCCGCCAGCCGTCCGCGTCCCGGGTCGCCCGGCACGACAGGGCGGCCAGGTTGCTGCCGGTGCCCGGCTCGGAGAACCCCTGGCACCAGGTCTCGTCGCCCCGCAGCAGGCGCGGGACCATCGTCGCCGCCAGCTCGGGCGGGGCGTAGTCGATCATCGTCGGCGCCAGGACCTCGGTCATCGAGTAGATGCCCGGCTCGACCAGGTCACGGGCGGTCAGCGCCTCGCCCAGGTAGCCCCGGACCAGTGGCGAGCCGCCGAGGCCGCCGACCCGCTCCGGCCAGCCCCAGCGCATCCAGCCGGCGTCGTACGCCATCCGCTTCACCTTGGACAGCTGGGCCATCTGCGCGTCGAGCGACCCATGCACGGCCGGGTCCGCGGCGAGCGCGCCCGCCTCCTCGTCGAGCCAGCGGTCGAGGCCCGCCCGGAACTCCTGGAGGTCCATGCCGCTTACTCGACCACGGTCGCGGTCGGCTCGGGGCGGCGGGGGTCGTGCGGCTTGCCCGAGTCGCGGGCCCCGCTGCGCCGCAGGAACGTCATCGTGCGGGTGTGGAGCCGCCAGCCGTCCGCCGTGCGCCGGTAGGTGTCGGTGTACCAGCCGATCCGCATGCTGTGGTCGGTCTGGTCGACGAAGCACAGCGGCTGCTCGCCGGTGCCGGTGTCGCCGTCGAGCTCGACCGCGGGCGCACCGGTCAGGAACAGGCCTTTGGGCGCGGCCGCCACCAGCGCCGGGAAGTCGGCAAGCGTGTAGGTGTCGCCGAACGCGCTGTAGCTGCCGTCCGGGGTGAAGACGTCGATGACGGCCTCGATGTCGTCCTTGGTCATGCCCACCGCGTACCGGGCGAGCAGCTGCTCGATCTCGGCGACGTCCGCCACATGGGTCGAGTCCATACCGCTCAATCCTCCCAGCCGTAGACGACCCGGACCTCGGTGGTGGTGGGCACCGACTGGCACGTGAGGATCCAGCCCTCGGCCACCTCGTCCTCGGTCAGGACGTCGTTGACGTGCATCGTGACCTCTCCCTCGGCCAGCCTGGCCATGCAGGTGGCGCAGTTCCCGGCCTCGCACGAGAACGGCGGCGCCATCCCCATCTGGCGGGCGGTCTGCAGGATCGTGGTGCCGGGGTGGTGCTCGGTGGTCTCGGTGCGCCCGTCGAGCTCGATCGTGACCCGGGTCGGACCCTGCTCGCCGTCGCCCTCGTCGGAGGACCCGTCGGCGTCGGGCAGCTCGGGCGGCTCCAGCGGGGAGAACCGCTCGATGTGGATGCGGTCCCCCTCGACGCCTGCCCCGGCCAGCGCCGCCTCGACCAGGTCCATGAACGGCACCGGCCCGCAGACGTAGACGTCAGCGCCGGCGGCGCCCGCCGCCAGCGGGGCGAGGGCCTCAGCGTCGACGAAGCCCCGCTCGGCGTCGTGGTGGTGCGCGACCTCGAGCCGGCCGGGGTGGCGCCCGGCCAGGTCGTCGAGCTCGGCGGCGAAGATCGTGGCGTCCCGGTCGCGGTTGGCGTAGAGCAGCCGGGCCCGCCGCACGGTGGTGGCCAGGGCCTCCTTGACCAGCGAGAACACCGGGGTGATCCCGCTGCCGGCGCAGAAGGCGACGATCTCGCGATCCTCGTGCGGCCCAAGGCAGAACACCCCGCTGGGCGGGGACGCCTCGACCACGTCGCCAGGCTTCAGCGTGTCGATCATCCAGTTCGAGACCACCCCGCCGGGGACCCGCTTGACGGTGACCGCGAACTCGTCGTCGACGTAGGGCGCCGACGACATCGAGTACGAGCGGAAGTGGCGCTCGCCGTCGACCCACACGCGGAACGTGCAGAACTGGCCGGCCTCGTACGCGAACGTGTCGCGGAGCTCGGGCGGCATGGCCAGCACGAACGACGCGGCCTCGGCGGTCTCCGGCACGATGCGCTCGACCCGCAGCTGGTGGAACGCGTGGTCGGGACGCCCGTCCCGCCGCGCGGCCGCTGCTGCCGGAGTTGCCATGAGGACCGATGATAATCCGGTTCTCCTCCAGCGGCAATGTGGTTGGCACTCCGCGCCGCCACCGTGGGATACTCGCCCAGCGCGGAAGGAGGGGCCGTGGCGCGACCGGGCACGACCGACGAGGATCGCTGGACGCCGAGGGCGGTGCCGCCCGACCTGGGCGAGCGCTACCGGGCCGAGGGGTGGTGGACCGACACCACGCTCGGCGACATGGTGGCCGGCGGCCTCGACGCCATGGGCGACGTGGGGTTCCGGGTGCGATCGGCGGTGCGGCCCTGGACCGGCACGTTCGCCGGCGTCGACCGGGCCGCCCGGTCGTTGGCCGCCGGCCTGCGGGACCGCGGCGTCGGGCCGGGCGACGTCGTGGTGTTCCAGCTCCCCAACTGGGTCGAGGCCGGCATCGCGTTCTGGGCGGCCGCCTACCTCGGGGCGGTCGTCGTGCCGGTCGTCCACTTCTACGGCGCCAAGGAGGTCGACTACATCGTCGGCGCCGTGGCCCCCGCCGCGGTCGTCACCGCCGACCGGTTCGGCCACGCCGACACCCTGGGGGTGTGGGAAGAGGTGCTCGCCCGCCGCCCGGTCCCCCTGTGGCTGGTGGTCGGCGACACCGCCCGCGACGACCTCCCGGCCGCGGCGACCCCGTTCGCCGACCTGCTCGACGGCGAGCCGATCCCCGGCCCGGTCCCCGTCGACCCCGACGTGCCCGCGATCGTCGCCTTCACGTCCGGCACCACCCGTGACCCCAAGGGCGTGATCCACTCGCACCGGACGATCGGCTTCGAGACCCGCCAGCTGGACCACATGTTCCCCACCGGCGGACCGCCGCAGATCACGGGCGCGCCGGTCGGCCACTTCATCGGGATGCTCAACGCCTTCCTGGTCCCGCTGCTGCGGCTGCGCAGCGTCAACCTCATCGACGTGTGGGACCCGGGCGAGGTGCTGCGGATGATGCGTGAGGAGGGCCTCGGCGTCGCCGGGGGCGCCACCTACTTCCTCACCAGCCTGCTCGACCACCCCGACTTCACCGACGAGCACCTCGCGCTGATGCCCTTCGCCGGGCTCGGCGGGTCGAGCGTGCCGGTCGCGGTCACCGAGCGGGCCGCCCGGCTCGGCATCCAGGTGTTCCGGTCCTACGGCAGCACCGAGCACCCGTCGATCACCGGCTGCCTGCTCACCGACCCCGAACGCAAGCGGCTCACGACCGACGGTCACGCCTTGCCGGGCGTCGAGATCCGACTCGACGACACGGGCGAGATCATCAGCCGGGGCCCCGACTGCTGCGTCGGCTACACCGACCCGGAGCTGACCGCCCGCGTGTTCGACCGCGACGGCTGGTACCGCACCGGCGACGTCGGCGTGCTCGACGACGAGGGCTACCTGACCATCACGGACCGGGTGTCCGACATCATCATCCGGGGCGGCGAGAACATCAGCGCCCTGGAAATCGAGGACCTGCTCACGGGCCTCGAGCCGGTGGCCGAGGTCAGCGTGGTGGCCGCGCCGGACGAGCGGCTGGGCGAGCACGCCGCCACGGTCGTCCGCCTGCGGGACGGCCGTGACGCGCCCACGCTCGACGAGGTGCGTGCCCATCTCGGGGCCGCTGGCCTGGCCCGCCAGAAGTGGCCGGAGTCGCTCTACGTGGTCCGGGACTTCCCCCGGACGCCGTCCGGCAAGGTCCAGAAGTTCCGGCTGCGGCAGCAGCTCCGGGAGGGAACCCTCGGCGCAACGCCCTGATCATCCGCTGGAAACGCCATTCTACAATCTGTAGAGTCTCATTTATGGCCGTCATGACCACCGAGAGCCTGGGCGACACCGTCGGGGCGCTCGTCACGGGCGTCGACAACGACCGGTTGCTCACCGACGACGACTTCCCCGCGTGGTGCCTCGACGCGCTGGAGGCCAACGGGGCCCTGGTGTTCCGCGACCTCCACGTCGACGACGCCACCCAGGTGGCGTTCAGCCGGAAGCTCGGCAAGGTCGAGCTGTTCGGCAAGGGCGAGCTGCCCGAGATCTTCCGGGTCACGCTGGACCCCGAGAAGAACCCGGCGGCCGCCTACCTGCGCGGCACGTTCGACTGGCACATCGACGGCGCCACCGACGACATTCCCATCATGGCCACGGTGCTCAGCGCCCACGCCGTCGCCGACACGGGCGGCGAGACCGAGTTCGCCAGCACCTACGCCGCCTACGACGACCTCACGGACGAGGAGAAGGAGCGGTTCGGGTCGGTGCGGGTGGTGCACACGTTCGAGGCGGCCCAGCGGCTGTCGAACGACGACCCCACGCCGGAGCAGCTGGCGATGTGGCGCAAGCGGCCGGCCAAGGAGCACCCGCTCGTGTGGCGGCACCGGTCGGGCCGGCGCTCGCTGGTCCTCGGCGCCACCGCCGACCACGTCGCCGGCATGGACCTCGACGAGGGCCGCACGCTGCTGGCGGATCTGCTGGCCCGCTCCACCCGGCCGGAGCGGGTGTACCGCCACGAGTGGAGCGTGGGCGACATGGTGATCTGGGACAACCGGGGCGTCCTCCACCGGGCGCTGCCCTACGATCCGACGTCGCCCCGCGACATGCACCGCACGACCCTGGCCGGCGACGAGGCGATCCAGTGAACGAGCGCACAGCGGTTGTCACCGGGGGCGCCTCCGGCATCGGCCTGGCCATCGCCGAGCGGCTGGCGGCCGACGGGGCCGCGGTCGCCATCTTCGACCGCGACGGCGGCGCGGCCGACGAGGCCGCCGCCAAGATCGCGGCGGCCGGCGGGAGCGCAGCCGGCTTCGCCGTCGACGTGACCGACCGCCCCCGCCTCGACGGGGCCGTGGCCGAGGTGTGCGACCGGCTCGCCCCGCCCACGATCCTGGTCAACTGCGCTGGGCTCGACGGCTTCGACCCGTTCCTGTCCATCAGCGCCGAGACGTGGCAGCGCATCCTCGACGTGAACCTCACCGGCACGTTCAACTGCTGCCAGGCGGTGGTGCCCCACATGCTGGACGCCGGCTGGGGCCGCATCGTCAACATCTCGTCGTCGAGCGCCCAGGGCGGCCAGCCGCTCATGACCCACTACGTGGCGGCCAAGGCGGGCGTCATCGGGTTCACCAAGGCGCTGGCGCTCGAGCTCGGGCCCAAGGGCATCACCGTGAACACGATCCCGCCCGGTTTCATCGACACGCCGATGCTGCGGCGGTCCGAGAGCAAGGGCCTGCTGGGCGAGGGCGTCGACCACCACGCCGCCCTGACGCCGGTGCGCCGCGTCGGCCGGCCCGAGGACATCGCCGCGGCCACCGCGTTCCTGGTACGTGACGAGGCCAGCTACGTCACGGGGCAGGTCATCGGCGTCAACGGCGGCCGGAACACCTGAGAACCGGACTCGCGTGCCGGCGAGATCAATCTTCTCGGATCCATCGGACCGGGAGTGACCGGGGGGTAGCCTGACTTCATGACTCGCAACGAACCGGCGGCAGCTGCGGCGGACAGCCCCAGCTGGCGGGAGCTCGCCGTCGCCCGCTCCCTCGACCCTGCCCGGGCCCGAGCGGAGCAGCGGGTCCAGCGCTTCCTGGATGCTGCGCTCGAGCTGATGACCAACGACCCCGGCAAGGACTTCACGGTCCAGGAGGTCGTCGAGCGCTCCGGCCAGTCGCTGCGCGGCTTCTACCAGTACTTCGCCGGGAAGCACGAGCTGCTGCTGGCGCTGTTCGAGGAGTCGGTGCGGTCCACCGCCGAGCACCTCCGCGAGTCGATCGAGGGGATCGACGACCCCTACGAGCGGCTCCACACGTTCGTGATCGAGCACTACGTCCTGTGCCGGCCGGTGGCCAAGGGCAAGCCGCCCAAGAACATCCCCTCCCCCGCCATGGCCGAGTTCGCCCAGCAGCTCCTGACCGAGCACCCCAAGGAGGCGTCCCGCGCCTTCGTGCCCGTCATGTCGCTCTTCATCGAGCTGCTCGACGACGCGTCCGACGCCGGCGCCATCCGCAAGGGCCTCGACAACCGCGAGCTGGCCGGTGTGCTCTTGCAGGCGATCATGTTCAACGCCTTCTCGGCCACGATCAGCGGCACGCCGGTCCGGTCCGACGGCGCCGCGTCCGCCGAGCAGCTGTGGGACGTGCTCCTACGGGGCATCGGCCCCGAACGCTGACCCGCCCTAGCCCACCGGGTCGTTGCGGAAGACCTGGCCGCCCTTCATCACGAACCGAACCTGCTCGGTGCTGGTGATGTCGGCCAGCGGGTCGCCCGGCACGCCGACGACGTCGGCCAGCAGGCCCTCGGCCAGGCGGCCCCGGTCGTCGACGTCGATCAGCTCGGCCGAGACCGTCGTGGCCGCGAGGATGGCCTGGAGCGGGGTCATGCCCCGGTCGACCAGCGCGATCAGCTCCTTGGCATTGCGGCCGTGGGGGATGGCGGGGGCGTCCGTGCCGCAGGCGATGCGGGCGCCCTTGGCGATCGCCTTGCTGATCGTCTGCTTGGCCCGGGGGAACACCTCGGCCGCCTTGGCCTGGAGCTCGGGCGCGGCCCCGGACACGTCCATGCCGTCGGCCAGGTAGGTCGTCGGCACCAGGAACGTGCCCCGCTCGACGAAGAGGTCGAGCGTGTCGTCGCTCATCAGCGAGCCGTGCTCGATGCAGTCGATGCCGGCCTCGATCGCAGCCCGGATGCCGGCGTCGCCGTGGGCGTGGGCCGCGACCCGCAGCCCGGCCCGGTGGGCCTCGTCGACGATGGCCCGCAGCTCCTCGTCCGAGTACTGCTGGGCGCCGGCCGGGCCGGTGTGGGACATGATCCCGCCCGAGGCGCACACCTTGATCAGCTTGGCCCCGTGCTTGATCTGGTAGCGGACGGCCTTGCGGACCTGGTCGACGCCGTCGGCGATGCCCTCCTCGACCGTGAGCGGCAGGACGTGGGGGGCGAACGCCTGGAACATGGTTGGGTCGAGGTGCCCTCCGGTCGGCGTGATGGCGTGGCCGGCCGGCACGACCCGGGGGCCGTCGATCCAACCCAGGTCGATGGCCTTGGCCAGCGCGACGTCGAGCAGGATGCCGCCGGTCTGGATGAACAGGCCGAGGTTGCGCACGGTCGTGAAGCCCGACCGAAGCGTCCGGCGGGCGTTGGCGACCGCCCGGAGGGTCCGGACCGCCGGGTCGTCCTGCACCGCCTGGAGCGGGCTGGTGTGGTCGGGCCCGCCGAGCAGCAGGTTGACCTCCATGTCCATGAGCCCGGGCAGCAGCGTCAGGTCGCCGAGGTCGACCACGACCGCGCCGGCGGGCACGGACGTCGGCTGCACGTCGACGATGCGGTCGCCGTCGATCAGCAGCTCGCCCGGCTCCATGTACTCGCCCTTGTCGACGTCGAGCAGCCGGGCGCTGCGAAGGTGGATCGGCGGCTGCTGCGAGCGGGACCGGGGCATGGGGCCACCCTACCAGGCATGGTGACCTCGTTCTCGTAGCCGAGAATTAGGTTATCGCTCAGATCACCAGCGAGTCGTGCCCCTTCCAGTAGCGCTCGCGCAGCAGCCGCTTGTAGAGCTTGCCGTTGGGGTCCCGGGGCAGCTCGTCGACGAAGTCGACCTGGCGCGGGCACTTGTAGGTGGCCAGCTCCGCCCGGCAGTGGCCCAGCAGATCCGCCGCCAGGGCCGGACCGGCCGCGGCCGGTTCGGTGGGCTGGACGACCGCCCGCACCGCCTCGCCCATCTCCGGGTCCGGCACGCCGATGACCGCGACGTCCGCCACGGCCGGGTGGCCGGCCAGGACGTTCTCGGCCTCCTGCGGGTAGATGTTCACCCCGCCGGAGATGATCATGTGGGCCTGGCGGTCGGTCAGGTACAGGTAGCCGTCCTCGTCGAGCCGGCCGATGTCACCGAGCGTCCGCCAGCCCCGGTCGTTGGTGATCGACGCCGTCTTGTCCGGGTCGTTGTGGTACTCGAACGGCCGCCCGCCCGCGAACCACACGATGCCGGCCTCGCCCGGCGGCAGCTCGTTGCCGTGCTCGTCGAGGACGTGGCACTCGTCGAGCGGCCGCCCGACCGACCCGGGGTGGGCGAGCCACTCCTCCGGGCCGATGAAGCTGCTGCCGATGTCCTCGGTTCCCGCGTAGTACTCGTGGACGATCGGGCCCCACCAGTCGAGCATCTGGCGCTTCACGGCCACCGGGCACGGCGCGGGAACCAGAT
>DASRJM010000216.1:0-19615 GCA_035649475.1 Acidimicrobiales bacterium | reverse complement strand
CGCCGCCGATGCCGACCTGCAGCGTCGCCCCGTCGGGGATCCGCTCGGCCACGTGCTCCGCGATGGCGCGCTCGACCTCGGTCGGCACCGCCGGCGCCACCCCGACCAGGGGCCGGTCGACCCGGGTCCAGCCGACCACCTGGCTGACGTGAACCTGGTTGCGGCCGAACGTGCGGGGCATCCGCTCGTTGACCTCGAGGAAGAACGGCACACTGCCGATGAACGGCGCCGCGTAGTCGCAGTTGGTCCCGAGCGAGAAGTATCCGTGGCGGTCCGGCGGTGCCGAGGCCGCGGCGACGAGCGAGCACGCGGTCGTCTCCCGGAGGAGGCGGGGGACCTCGCTGAAGTTGTTGGGGACCAGTTCGCAGCCGCCGTCATGGAAGGCGGGCCGGGTGACCGGCGAGAGGAAGTAGGACACGTGGAGCAGGTGCTCACGGATGGTGCCGTGCAGGTAGGGGCGGTCGTGGAGGGCGTGCATCTGGTGGACCCGCACGTCCCGGAACCGGGGCGCCCCCGCTTCCAGGGCGTCGAGCACGGTCACCGGCTCGCCGTTGGCGAGGGGCACGATGATGTCCGCCCCGTCCTCCACATGGTCGAGCACGGCCTCGGCCGAGCCGGCCGCGGGGGCGGTCGTCATGGTCGTTTGTGTACCAGGCATGACCCCGGGTCGTGCTGGGTATGCCGAGGCAATGAAGTTCAAGACCGGAATCGCACTGGGATTCGCCGTCGGGTACTTGGCGGCGACGAGGGCCAGCGAGCAGACCCGGGCGCAGGTCAACGACCTGGTTGAGCGTGTCCGGGAGAATCCTCGCGTGCAGCAGGCCACCGAGACGGTGACCCGGGACGCCCGCAAGCTCGGCGACGCCGTCGAGCAGCGCGTGCGGAGCGTCGCGGACCGCACGACCGACGAGGTCGCCGACAAGGTCGAGCCGTCCGGCTCGGCCAAGGGCAACGCTTCGACCCGCACGACCAAGACCGCCTGAAGCTCCCTGTTCGTGACAGCAGCGGCGGACCGGCCCGCGCCGGCCCGCCGCTGACCCGCGCCAGGAGGACGACGACGATGCCGAACACCCGCAACGAAGACCTTCCGGGCACCCTCCGACGCTCCCCGGCCAAGGCCCAGCGCACGTACGCCGAGGCGCTCGATGCGGCCCACGACACGTACGACGACGAGGAGCGCGCGCACCGCACGGCCTATTCGGCGCTGAAGCACAGCTACGAAAAGGTCGGCGACCACTGGGAGCCCAAGTCCCGCAAGGGCCCCTCGGATCCCGGGGCCGCCCGGGCGGGCCCGTCGCCCGCAGGCGAGACCGCGGGAGGCGTGGACGTCGAGGGCCACACCCGCGACGAGCTGTACGAACGGGCCAAGGACCTGGGGATACGCGGCCGCTCGGCCATGACGAAGCTGGAGCTTGCCCAAGCGATCGCCCGGAACCAGGACTGACCCGCCACAATCGCGAGGGATGTCGAAGGAGGCACCCCCCGACGGCGAAGCCGGGCCCGAACCGGAAGCCGGCACCCCCACGGGCCAGGACGACCCCGCGCGGCCCACCGCCGGCGACGGTGCCGCGACGCCCGCCACCGAGGAGGGCGACGGCGGCAACCGCGATCCCCGGCGGCCCACCAGCGAGGACGCGGCCGGCGGCGCCGGTGAGCCGACGTCTCCCGTTGACGGCGAGAGCCCCGGCGCCGGTGGCGATACCGCGCCGGGCACCGATGGCGGGGTGGCCGGTGGCGAGGGTGCCGCCGCGCCCGCCATCAGCGGTGAGGTCGCGGGGGACGGGGGGTCTGGCGGTGGCGGGGTGGGCGAGCCCGTGCGCGGTGACGGTGAGCCGGCCCCGCGGTCGGTGGGGCAGCGGGCGCGGCAGTTGTACGGGTGGGTGCGGGAGCGTCGGCACCGGGAGCGCAGCCGGTGGTGGGCAGCCGTGCGGCTCGTGGCGTTCTCCGTCGCCGGGGCCGCCATCGCGCTCGCCCTGATGGGGCACATCCCGGCCAAGGTGGGGCCGTTCGAGACCACGTTCGCGGCGCGGCCCTCGCTCGAGGGGCACACCGTCGTGCATCTGGCGCCGCTCGGGACCATCGATCTCGACACCCACGATGCACCGCTCGCGCTGGACGCCCGGGTCGACGAGATCGGGGTAGAGGATGCCGAGCGCATCGCCACCAACCCGCGGGCCGTCGAGCGGCTCGGGGACGAGGCCGCCCGGGAGGTGCGGTCGGCGCTGATGGGCCTCGCGCTCCGCTGCCTCGTCGTCGCCGTCGTCGGTGGGGCCCTCGGGGCGCTCGTGGCGCGCACCGACTGGCGGGCCGCGCTCACCGGCGCGCTGACCGCCGGGCTGCTGGTGGCAGCGCTGGGCGGCGGTGCGGCGCTCACCTTCGACGCCAACGCCGTGTCCGAGCCCCGCTACAGCGGGTTGCTCACCCGGGCGCCGGCTGCCGTGGGTGACGTCGAGGACGTGCTCGACCGGTTCGGCGAGTACCGGGCCCAGCTGGGCGAGCTGGTCGACAACGTCGCCACGCTCTACCTCGCCGGCGAGCAGCTCCCGACGTTCGAGCCCGGCCGGACCATCCGGATCCTGCACGTGAGCGACGTCCACCTCAACCCCGGGGCGTTCGACCTCATGCGCCGGCTCGCGGACCAGTTCTCGATCGACGCCATCGCCGACACCGGCGACATCACCGACTGGGGCACCGATCCCGAGACGGCGCTGGTCGGCCAGATCGCCACGCTCGACGTGCCCTACGTGTGGGTACGAGGGAACCACGACTCCCGCAGCACCCAGGCGGCCATCGCCGACATCCCCAACGCCGTCGTGCTCGACAGCGAGGGGGCCGAGGTCGCCGGCCTGCAGTTCTGGGGGATCGGCGACCCCCGTTACACGCCGGACAAGAGCCAGGCCGTCCCCGGCGAGTCCGAGCAGGACCGGGCCCGGGCCTACGCCCCCATCGTGGCCGACCGGCTGGACCGGGACGAGCCGCCGGCCGTCGACGTCGCCATGGTCCACGACTCCCGCATGGCTGCGGAGCTCGGCGGGCAGGTGCCGCTCGTGCTGGCCGGGCACGGGCACCAGCCCCGGGTCGACACCATCGAGCCGTTCACCGGCGAGGAGGCGGACGAGGGCAACGGCGAGGGCGACGACACCACCACGACGACCGTGGCCACCACGACCACGACCGAGGGCGAGGGATCCGAGGAAACGCTGCTGCTGGTCGAGGGCTCGACCGGCGGGGGTGGGCTGCGGGCGCTCCAGGGGGACGAGCCGCTGCCGTTGACCGCCTCGGTCCTCTACTTCGACCCCGGCACCCACCGGCTGCTGGCCTACGACCGGGTCACGGTGTCGGGCCTGGGCGGCACCGGCGCGACGATCGACCGCCACATCATCGGCGAGACGCCGGCGGAGGATCCTGCCGCGGCTGTGGCACCCTGACGCGATGCCCGCCCGCGTCACGGTCGTGTCCGACACCCACCTGGCCGAGCGCAGCCCCTCCTCCGTCGAGCAGTGGGACGCCGTGCTCGCCCACCTGGCCGCCGACCCCCCCGACCTGGTCGTCCACGCCGGCGACATCAGCTGCGACGGCTGCGTCGAGCCGGACGACCTCGCCTTCTCGCGCGACCACCTCGCCCGGGTCCCGGTGCCGCTGGTGTCGGTACCCGGCAACCACGACATCGGCGAGAGCGCCGTGGAGGAGGGCTACGACCACGCCTTGATCGACGCCGACCGGCTCGCCCGCTACCGGGCCACGCTCGGCACCGACCGGTTCAGCGTGACGGCAGGGGCGTGGCGGATCGTCGGGCTCGACGCCCAGGTGCTGGACTCCGGCCTGCCGGACGAGGCCGACCAGTGGGCGTGGCTGGAGTCCGAGCTGGACCCGGGGCGGGCCGACGGGCCTGTGGCGTTGGTGCTGCACAAGCCGGTCGTCCCCCCGCCGGGGCAGGTCCACAGCCTCGTCCGCTACGTGTCGCAGGTGTCCCGGGACCGCCTGCTCGCCCTGCTGGCCCCGGCCGGCGGGCGGCTCGTCGTCACCGGCCACGTCCACCAGGCGATGCGCCACGTCGCCGACGGCCTCGATCACGTCTGGGCGCCGACGTCGTGGGCGCTCCTGCCGGACCGCATCCAGGCGCGGGTGGGCGACAAGGTCGTGGGTGTCGTGGCGCTGACGCTGCACGACGACGGGCGGGTGGACAGCGAGGTCCAGCGCCCGTCCGGCATCCGCCAGGGCACGCTCGGCGACGACGTCGAGGTGCCCTTCGAGGGCCTGCCCCCGGCCCCCATGTAGCGGGCTCCGCCCCTCAGAGGGCGGCGCGGGTCCGGCGCACGGCCCCGGCCAGCTCCTGGACGGCGAGCACCACGAAGAACTCGGCCACGGCCAGCCCGGCCACGGTGGCTCCGCCGGCGGTGCCCTGGTGGTAGCTCACGGTCAGGCCGACCACCACCGCCAGGGCCCCGAGCGCTACGGCGGTCAGCATCACCAGCGGGACCCGGCGGACGAGTAGGCCGGCGGTGGCCGGCGGGCCGATCAGCAGGCCGAACACCAGCAGGGTCCCGATGGCCTGGAAGCTGGCCACGATGGCGGTCGCCAGCAGGATCAGCAGCGCCAGGTGGGCGAGGCCGGGCCGCAGGCCGAGCGTGGCGGCCTTCTCCTCGTTGAACGTGAGCGCCAGGAACGGCCGGTACAGCACGGTCGACACCACGACGACGACCGCGACCCCCAGGGCCTGGCCCCGCAGGTCGCCGGCGGTCACGCCCAGCACGTCACCGAACAGCAGCGACGTGACGTCGGTGGCGAAGCTGTCCGAGCGGGAGACGATGACGACGCCGAGCGCCAGCATGCCGACGAACAGCAGGCCGATCCCGGTGTCCTCCCGGACCCGGGTGCGCCGGGACACCAGCGTGACCGCCCCACTCATGATCAGCGCGGCCACGAAGGCGCCGAGCAGCGGGCTGAAGCCCCACAGCAGGGCCAGGGCCAGGCCGGGGACCACGCCGTGGGCCAGGGCGTCGCCGAGGAACGTGAGCCCGCGCAGAACGACCCAGGTGCCGACGACCGCGCAGGCCGCCGCAGCCAGGAGCCCGGCCAGCAGGGCCCGCTGCATGAACGCGGGCTCGAACGCCTCGGTGAACCAGGAGATCACGCGCTCATCCTGACAGCGCGGCGGCGATCCGCTCGGCGTTGGTCGTCATCATCGCCAGGTACGTGTCCCCGGCGGAGCCGGGCTCGCCCAGCGACTCGCTGTACAGCTCGACGACCTCGACGTCGCCGACCTCGCCGGCCAGGGCGTCGGCCAGCCGCTCCGGCGCGGAGGTGTCGGCGAAGATCGCGGGGACGCCCTCGGCCTCGATCGTGGCGGCCAGCTCGTCCAGCTCGCCGGCGCCCGGCTCGGCCTCGGTGGTGACCGCCGGGATCACCGAGCCCACGACGGTGAAGTCGTAGCGGTCGGCGAAGGCGGCGAACACGTCGTGGTTGGTGACCAGCTTGCGGCGCTCGGGCGGGACCGGCGCCAGGATGGCCTCGACCTCGGCGTCGAGCGCCTGCAGCTCGGTGACGTACGTGCGGGCCCGCTCCCGGAAGGCCGGCGTGTCGAGGGCCGGGACGTCCTCGGACAGCGTCGCGGCCAGGGCCTCGGCGGCCACCGCCATGCGGGCGGGGTCGGTGAAGAAGTGGGGATCGTCGTCGATGCGGTCGACCGAGTCGAGCGCCCGTACCACGGTGGCGCCGTCGGCCTCGGCCGCCTCCAGGGTGTCGTCGAGGCCGGCCTCGAAGCCGCCGCCGTTGGCCACGACCAGGTCGGCCTCCCGCAGGTCGGCCGCCTGGCGGGCGGAGGGGGCGAACTCGTGGGGGTCGGCGCCCGGTGGCATCAGGACCTCGACGTCGGCGTCGTCGCCGACGAGGTTGGTGACCACGTCACCGAGCACGCTGGTGGTCACCACGACGTCCGCGCTGCCGCTGCCACCGGCGGCGCCCCCGCCGTCGCCGCAGGCCGCGGCCAGGAGGGTCGCGGCGGCGAGCGCGGGGCCGGCGAGAAGGCTGTGAGGGCGCATCCAGGACCTCGTAGGATGAAATGGAAGCGAGAATCACTCTTGGAGTGAGATGCACAGTAGCGAGAGTCATTCTCAATCGGCAACCGGGTTCGACCGGTCCCTCGCGGCCCGCGCCGAGGGCCTCGTGCTGGCGTACGGCACCCGGCCCGCCCTGGTGGGCGCGACGTTCACGCTGCCGTCGGGCGCCTCGGTCGCCCTGATCGGGCCCAACGGGTCCGGAAAGTCGACGCTGCTGCGCGCGCTGGCCGGCCTGGTCGCGCCCCGCGCCGGCGTCCTCGAGGTCCCCGCCCGGGAGCGGCGGGGAGCGGTGGCGCTGGTGCTGCAGACCACCGACGTCGATCGGGCGCTGCCGATCACCGTGCGGGAGACCGTGACCATGGCCCGCTATGCGACCCGCGGCGCCTTCGGGCGGCTGCGGGCCGGCGACAGGGCGGCGGTGGAGGAGGGGATGGCGCGGCTGGAGGTCGCCGACCTGGCGGGGCGGCAGCTCCACGAGCTGTCGGGCGGGCAGCGCCAGCGGGTGCTGGTGGCCCAGGGGCTCGCCCAGCAGGCGGAGATGCTGCTGCTGGACGAGCCGGTGACCGGGCTCGACGTCGTGTCCCGCCGGCTGATCCTGGAGGCGGTCGACGCCGAGACCGCCGCCGGTCGGACGGTCGTGGTGTCGACCCACGACCTCGACGACGCCCGGCGGGCGGACATCGTTCTGCTGCTGGCCAACCGGCTCGTGGCGTGCGGGCCGCCGGACGAGGTGCTGGTCGAGGAGCGGCTCAGCGCCGCCTACGGCGGCCGGGTCCTGCGGGTGCCCGACGGGCTGGTGGTCGTGGACGACCCCCACCACACGCCCCACACGCACGAGACGGTGATCGGGTGATGGCACCGGCCGACCTGCACGAGGTGGCCACCGCCCGGCTGGTGGGCGCCGACCAGCGCTACACCCGGGCCCGGCGGGCCCTGGTCGACGTGCTGGCGGCGGCCGACGCCCCGCTGTCGCTGCCCCAGCTGCTGGAGCGGGCGCCGGACCTGGCCCAGTCGTCGGCCTACCGGAACCTGGTCGTGCTGGAGCGGGCCGGTGTCGTGCACCGGATCGTGACCGCCGACGACTTCGCCCGCTACGAGCTGGCCGAGGACCTGACCGGCCACCATCACCACCTGATCTGCACCCACTGTGGCGACGTTCAGGACTTCACGATGCCGAGCGCGGTGGAGGCCGACCTCGACCGTGCCCTGACCGAAGTGGCGGCCGAGCACGGCTTCGCCGCCGACCACCACCGGCTCGACCTCGTGGGGCGCTGCGCGTCCTGCCGCTGAGTAGGCGCTTGAACCAGGGTTCACGGGGAGTATTCAGAGCGTCACTCACCTCGCCCGGGGGGCAGGGCCATGACCACGCTGTCGTCCACGGGCGTGCTGTTCTTCACGAAGCGCCCGGTCGTGGTCGAGAGCCCGGTCGAGGCGTCGGTGGCGGTGGCCTGACAGACTCCCGGCCGTGCTGCGCGCGGTGAACGGGATCCGGATCAACGTGCTGGACGAGGGCGAGGGGCACCCGGTCGTCTTCCTCCACGGGCTGGGCGGCTGCTGGCGGGACTGGGAGCCCCAGCTCGACCACCTGCGGGACCGCTACCGGTGCATCGTGATCGAGCACCGCGGCCACGGGCGGTCCGAGCGTTGCACCGGCGAGTACAGCACGGACCTGTTCGCGGCCGACGCCGCCGCGGTCCTGGCCCAGCTGGGCGTCGGGCACGCCTACGTCGTCGGGCTCAGCATGGGCGGGATGATCGCCCAGAAGCTGGCCCTGGCCGAGCCCGACCTGGTCGAGGCCCTGGTCCTGTGCGACACCGGGACCCACATGGGCCGGCGGGCGACCGACTACCTGGTGGCCGCGGGCCGGGAGATCCGGGACCACGGCTTCCCCGACAGCCGCGGCGCGGTCCGAGTCGAGGGCTCGGCGTTCAGCCGGTGGACCGTCGAGCACCAGCCGCACGTGGCCCGCTCCAACATGCGCGAGGCCGAGGCCAACGACCCCGACTGTTGGGCCCGCGCCGCGCTGGCCGTCGCCCGTCACGACACGCGCGACGGCATCGGCCGCATCACCGCCCCCACGCTGGTGGTGTGGGGTGAGGAGGACCAGGCGGTTCCCCTCAAGCTGGCCCAGCCCCTGGTCGATGCCCTGGGCGGGGCGCAGCTGGTGGTGCTGGCCGATGCCGGCCACGTGTGCAACCTCGACCAGCCGGCCGCGTTCGAGGCGGCGGTCGAGGAGTTCTTCGGGGCGAACCCCTGCCGGGCTACGCCGGCTGGTCCGACCCCACCGCCGGCTCCCTGAACTGCAGGTCGAGCTCGACCTTGACCTTGTCGCCGATGGCCAGCTTGTCGACGCCGAGGGGCACGTTGAAGTCGACCTCGTAGTCGCTGCGGGACAGCTGGGCCTCGCCGGTGAAGCCGGCGTGGGTGGAGCCGTCCATCGGGTAGACCTGGAGGCCGGTGAACTCGACGGGGATCGTGACGGGGCGCGTCACGCCGTTGACGGTGAGTTCGCCGTGCAGCTCGTACTCGTCGCCCCCGCCGGTGACGCGGGTCGAGCGGAACTCCATGGTCGGGTGCAGGTCGGCCCGGAAGAAGTCGGTCGAGAGGAGGTGGTTGTCGCGGTCGGCCTGGTTGGTGTCGACCGACGCCATGTCGATCGTCGCCGTCACCGATACGTCGTCGAGCGTGTCGCCCACGACCAGGGCGGCGGCGAACTCGTTGAACCGCCCCCGGATGTTGGTCAGGCCGAGGTGGCGGACCTTGAAGTGGACGCCGGAGTGGGCCGCGTCCAGGGTCCATTCGCCGGTGGCGAGCGGGAGGGCGTGGGGGATGGCCGGAGCCTGGGTATCGCTCATCGGAACCTCTTCGTGTCGTCGGTGTTGTGTCTGAAGTGACTGTGTCGCAACATACAGTTACTCACGTAACAATTACAACCAAGACTTCTTCCGGTAGGCTGACCACGTGGAATCCGAGGTGTGCGCCCTGGCCGCAGGGATCGGTCACGCCGGCGACGCCGACGTCGACCCCCTGCGGCGGCTGGTCGACGAGACCGCCGCGTTCGCGCACGCCTACCTGCGCTGGATCGACGAGCAGGCGTCCGACGGCCTCACGCTGCCACGCCTGCGGCTGGTCGAGCGGCTCCACTGCAAGGGGCCGGACAAGATGGGCATCCTGGCCGACGAGCTCGGGCTGTCTCCCCGCAACATGACTGCCCTGGTGGACGGGCTCGAGGGCGAGGGGCTGGTCAAGCGGGTGCCCCACGCCACCGACCGCCGGGCCACGGTGATCGAGGCCACCCAGGAGGGCATGGCCGCGGCCGAGGTGCTGCTCGAGCCGCACTTCGGGGCCATGAGCTGCCTGTTCACGGACCTGTCGGACGAGCAGCGGGCGCAGCTCTCCGAGATCATGGCCACGCTGCGGGTGGGAATGAAGGCCCGCGCCCAGCACTAGCCTGACCGCTTCGGCGGACCCGAGGCCGGGAGCTCTGGTGAACGACGACATCGAGGTGTGGCCGGGGCGGCCCTACCCGCTGGGTCCGACCTACGACGGCACCGGCACGAACTTCTCGCTGTTCTCCGAGGTCGCGTCCGCGGTCGAGCTGTGCCTGTTCGACCCCCACGGCACCGAGACCCGGGTCCCGATGACCGAGGTCGACGGCTTCTGCTGGCACGCCTACCTGCCCCGCGTCGGCATCGGCCAGCGCTACGGCTTCCGGGTCCACGGGCCGTGGAACCCCGCCGCAGGCCAGCGCTGCAACCCCAACAAGCTGCTGCTCGACCCCTACACCAAGGCGATCGACGGCGGCGTCGACTGGGACCCGGCCTGCTTCCCCTACAACTTCGGCGACCCGGCCAGCCGCAACGACGACGACAGCGCGGCCCACGTCCCGAAGGGCGTTGTCGTCAGCCCGTACTTCGACTGGACCGCCGACCGGCCGCCGGACATCCCGCTGCACGAGTCGGTCATCTACGAGGTCCACGTCAAGGGGTTCACCGCCACCCACCCCGACATCCCCGAGCTGCTGCGGGGCACCTACGCGGGCCTGGCCCACCCCGTGGCCGTCGACTACCTCCGGTCCCTCGGCGTCACCGCCGTCGAGCTGCAGCCGGTCCACCAGTTCGTCCACGACGCCCACCTGGTCGACCGGGGCCTGCGCAACTACTGGGGCTACAACTCGATCGGGTTCTTCGCCCCCCACAACGAGTACAGCTCGGCGGGGTCCGACGGCTCGCAGGTGGCCGAGTTCAAGGCCATGGTGCGCACGCTGCACGAGGCGAACATCGAGGTGATCCTCGACGTCGTGTACAACCACACGGCCGAGGGCAACGAGCTCGGCCCGATCCTGTCGTTCAAGGGCATCGACAACTGCGCCTACTACCGGCTGGTGCCCGACGACAAGGCGCACTACTACGACACGACGGGCACTGGGAACAGCCTGAACATGGCCCACCCGCACGCGCTCCAGCTGATCATGGACAGCCTGCGCTACTGGGTGACCGAGATGCACGTGGACGGCTTCCGCTTCGACCTGGCCGCCACGCTCGCCCGGCAGTTCCACGACGTCGACCGGCTGTCGGCGTTCTTCGACCTGGTGCAGCAGGACCCGGTCATCAGCCAGGTCAAGCTCATCGCCGAGCCCTGGGACCTGGGCGAGGGCGGCTATCAGGTCGGCAACTTCCCGCCGTTGTGGTCCGAGTGGAACGGGCGCTTCCGCGACACGGTCCGGGACGTGTGGCGGGGCGAGCCGGCCATCGTCGGCGAGCTGGCGTCCCGGCTCACCGGCAGCTCCGACCTGTACCAGTCCGACTCCCGGCGTCCCGCGGCCAGCGTCAACTTCGTGACCGCCCACGACGGTTTCACGCTCACCGACCTGGTCTCGTACAACGAGAAGCACAACGAGGCCAACGGCGAGGACAACAAGGACGGCGAGAGCTACAACCGGTCGTGGAACTGCGGGGTCGAGGGGCCGACCGGCGACCCCGGGATCCTGGCGCTGCGGGCCCGCCAGCGGCGCAACCTGATGGCCACGCTCCTGCTGTCCCAGGGCGTGCCGATGCTGCTCTCCGGCGACGAGGTCGGGCGGACCCAGGGGGGCAACAACAACGCGTACTGCCAGGACAACGAGATCTCGTGGTTCGACTGGGCCGACCTCGACGAGGAGGTGCTGGCGTTCACCACCCGGCTGGTGGCCCTGCGCCAGGAGCACCCGGTGTTCCAGCGGCGCCGGTGGTTCCAGGGCCGGCCGCTGCGGGGGACCGCCGACATCCTGTGGCTCAAGCCCGACGGCACCGAGATGACCGAGGCGGACTGGACGGAGCACCACGAGACCTGCGTGGGCATGTTCCTCAACGGCCAGGCCATCCTGTCCCCGGGGCCGCGTGGCGAGCGGGTCGTGGACGACTCGTTCCTCATGCTGATCAACGCCTCGTCCGAGCCCCGGAAGTGGTCGATCTCCGGGCCGTGGGGCGAGGAGTGGGTACGGGTGCTCGACACGGTGTGCGACCGGGGCGAGCCGGACGAGGCCGACCCGGTGCAGGGAGACCTGGTGCTGATCGACCGGTCGCTGGTGCTGCTCCGGCGGTTGGACGCAGAGTCTGTCTAGACTGTCTAGATATGAAGTGGCAGCTCCAGGAGGCGAAGCAGCGGTTCAGCGAGGTCGTCCGGCGTGCCCGTGACCAGGGCCCGCAGGTCGTCACCCGCCACGGCCACGACGTCGCCGTCGTGCTCGCGGTCGAGGACTACGAGCGCATCGCGGGGACCCGCATGCCCTTCAAAGAGTTCCTGCGCGCGGCGCCGTACTTCGACGACCTCGAGGTCGAGCGGTCACGGGAGCCCGCTCCCGTCGTCGACCTGTGACGCCATGGCGTTCCTGCTCGACACGAACGTCTTCTCCGAGATCCGTCGGGAGCGGCCTGACCCGAATGTGGACAGGTGGTTCGCCTCTGTCGTCGACGACGACGTCTACCTGAGCGTGCTCGTGGCCGGTGAGATCCGGCAGGGGGCGGAGCGATTGCGACGCCGTGATCCGCAGCGGGCCGAGGTCTACGAGCTGTGGTTGACCGAGCTGCTCGTCCGCTATGCCGAGCGCACCGCGGTCATAGACGCCGAGGTAGCCGAGCAGTGGGGCCGGCTCAACGCCAGCCGGCCGCTGCCGGTCGTCGACGGGCTGCTGGCGGCGACCGCGATCGTCCGAGGCTGGACCCTGGTGACCCGCAACGTCCGGGACGTGGCCGGCACGGGCGTCATGTGCCTCGATCCGTTCCTCCCCGCCGCGTGAACGCACCCCTGGCGACGTACCGGCTGCAGCTGCACCCCGGGTTCGACTTCGACGCCGCCGCCGCGGTGGTCGGGTACCTGGCGGACCTCGGCGTCTCGCACGTGTACCTGTCGCCGGTGCTGCAGGCCGCGCCGGGGTCGACGCACGGCTACGACGTCGTCGACCACTCCCGGGTCAGCGAGGAGCTGGGCGGGGCGTCGGGGCACGCCCGGCTGGTCGAGGCGATCGCGGCCGCGGGGCTGGGCCAGGTGCTCGACATCGTGCCCAACCACATGGCCATCACCGGGCCGGAGAACCGTTGGTGGTGGGACGTGCTCGAGAACGGCCCGTCGTCCCGGTGGGCCGGGCACTTCGACGTCAGCTGGGACCCGCCGGAGGAGAAGCTGCGCAACACCGTGCTCCTCCCGATCCTGGGCGACCACTACGGCCGGGTCCTGGACCGGGGCGAGATCACGCTCGTGCGCCACGTGGCCTCGTTCACGGTCCGGTACTTCGATCACGTCGTCCCCGTCGATCCCCGCAGCCTGGCCCCGCTGCTGGCCGAGACAGCCGACGCCGCGGGCGACGACGACCTCGGGTTCGTGGCCGCCGCCTCCCGCCGCCTGCCCCGGGCGACCCGGACCGACGCCGCCGCGGTGGCCGAACGCCACCGGGACGCCGCCGTCCTGCGCCGCCAGCTGGCCCGGCTGCTGGAGGAGCGCCCGCGGCTGGCCGCCGCGCTCGACGCCGCCGTGGCCCGGGTCAACGCCGATGCCGGCGCCCTCGACGCCCTGCTCGACGCTCAGAACCACCGCATCGCCTACTGGCGGACCGCCGAGCGGGAGCTCGGCTACCGGCGGTTCTTCGACATCGACACGCTGGTCGGCCTGCGGGTGGAGGACCCGGAGGTGTTCGCCGACACCCACGAGCTGATCCTGCGCTGGGTGGGGGACGGCGTGGTCCACGGGCTGCGCGTCGACCACCCCGACGGTCTGCGGGACCCCGGTGCCTATGCCGACCGCCTGGCCCGGGCCGGCGGCGGGGTGTGGACGGTGGTGGAGAAGGTCCTCGGGCCGGGCGAGGACCTGCCCGACACCTGGCCGGTGGCCGGCACCACCGGCTACGACCGCCTCGGGCTGATCGGCGGGCTGTTCGTCGACCAGGACGGCGAGGGCCCGATCACCGAGGCGTACGGCGCGCTGACCGGAGCGCCAACCGACGTGGCCGCCGTCGTGCACGAGTCCCGGGCGCTGGCCGTGGGCGAGCTGCTGGCGGCCGACGTCAGCCGGCTGACCGCGCTGCTGGTCGAGATCTGCGAGCACCGCCGCCACCAGCGGGACCGCACCCGCCACGAGCTGCACGACGCGATCCGGGAGCTGGCGGCGGCGTTCACCGTGTACCGGACCTACGTCCGGGCGGAGGCCGGCCTCGTCCGGCGGGAGGACGTCGCCCGGGTCGATGAGGCCGTCGCCAGGGTGGCCGAGCGGCGCCCCGACATCGACCCGGACCTGCTGGGGTTCCTGGCCGACGTGCTGCTGCTCCGGCTGCCAGAGCGCCGGCCGCTGGAGGACGAGTGGGTGATGCGGTTCCAGCAGCTCACCGGCCCGGCCATGGCCAAGGGCGTCGAGGACACCGCGTTCTACCGGCACACCCGGCTGCTGGTGCTCAACGAGGTCGGCGGTGACCTGGCCCGCTTCGGCGTAGCGCCGGGCGACTTCCACGCGGTCAACGTCGCCGCCCACGAGCGGTGGCCGGCGACGATGGTCGCCCTGTCGACCCACGACAGCAAGCGGTCGGCGGACGTGCGGGCTCGGCTGGCGCTGCTGTCCGAGATCCCCGGGGCGTGGGCCGAGGCCTGCGCCCGGTGGATCGACGCGTCCGCCCACCACTGGCCGGGCGGCGAGCCCGATCGCCACGCCCAGCACCTGCTGTTCCAGACCTGGGTCGGGGCGTGGCCGCTGCCGGCCGACCGGGCGGTGGCCTACATGGCCAAGGCGACCCGGGAGGCCAAGCGGCGCACGTCGTGGCTGGCGCCGGACCCGGACTACGACGCGGCGCGGGACGCCTGGGTGGCGGCCACTGTGGCGGACCCCGCGATCGCGACGGACGTCGAGGCCTTCGTCGCGCCGTTGGTCGGGCCCGGCCGGGTCACCGCCCTGGCCCAGGTGGCGCTGCAGCTGGCCGTCCCGGGGGTGCCCGACACGTACCAGGGGACCGAGCTGTGGGACCTCAGCCTCGTCGACCCCGACAACCGGCGGCCGGTCGATTTCGCGCTGCGCCGGGCGCTGCTGGCCCAGCTGCCGGCCGGCGCCGGCCTCGACGCAGCGGCGATCCCGGACCGGGCGGACGAGGGCCTGCCCAAGCTGGCGCTGGTGCGCGCGGGACTCCACCTCCGCCGCCGCCGGCCCGCGGCGTTCGGGCCGGGGGAAGCGGGGGCGTATGTCCCGCTGGCGTTCTCGGGGCCGGCCGCGGCCCACTGCGTGGGGTTCACCCGCGGCGGGGCGGTGGCGGTCGTCGTTCCCCGCCTGGTGCTGGGGCTGGCCGACCGGGGCGGGTGGGAGGACACATCGGTGACGCTGCCGCCCGGGGACTGGGCCGACGTCGTGACCGGCGCGCCGGTCGCCGGCGGGCCCGTGGCCGTCGGCGACATGCTGGCCGGGTTCCCGGTGGCGGTGCTGGAGCGCTCGCCGTGATGGTCGGCGTGTGGGCGCCGCTGGCGTCCCGCACCGTCGAGGTCGTGCGGGGAGACGGGCGCCGCACGCTGCTGGCAGCGACGGAGCGGGGCTACTGGGCGGGCGACGTCCCGGACCTGGGCCCGGGCGGCGACTACGGGTTCTCGCTGGACGGCGGGCCGGCTCGACCCGACCCGAGGTCCCCGTTCCAGCCGGACGGGGTGGACGGGTTGTCCCGGGTCGTCGATCACGGGGCCTTCCCCTGGACCGACGGCGGCTGGGGCGGGATGGATCTGCCACGGTCGGTCCTCTACGAGCTGCACGTCGGAACGTTCTCGCCCGAGGGCACGTTCGACGGCGTGGCCGCCCGCCTCGACCACCTGGTCGACCTGGGCATCGACGCGATCGAGCTGATGCCGGTGGCCGCGTTCGCCGGCGCCAGGGGCTGGGGGTACGACACGGTCCACGCGGGGGCGCCGCACGCGGCCTACGGCGGGCCGGACGGGCTGCGCCGGCTGGTCGACGCCTGCCACGCCCGGGGCGTCGGCGTGATCCTCGACGTCGTCTACAACCACCTGGGCCCAGCGGGGAATCACGTGGGCGAGTTCGGGCCGTACTTCGTGGACGCCCACCCGACCAACTGGGGCCCGGGCCTCAACACCGACGGGCCGGGGAGCGACGAGGTGCGCGCCTGGGTGGTCGACAACGCCCGCATGTGGCTGCGTGACTACCACCTCGACGGGCTGCGGCTCGACGCGGTGCACGCCATCGTGGACGAGTCGGCGACCCACGTCCTGGAGCAGCTGTCAATCGCCGTGGCCGACCTGGCGGGCGAGGTGGCGCGGCCGCTGTGGCTGATCGCGGAGTCCGACCTCAACGCCCCCCGGTTCGTCCGGACGCCGGACGCGGGCGGCTACGGGCTGCACGCGTCGTGGGCGGACGAGTGGCACCACGCCCTGCACGCCGTGCTCACCGGCGAGCGGGACGGCTACTACGAGGACTTCGGCCCGCTCGACCTACTGGCCAAGGCGCTGCGCCAGGCGTGGGTGTACGACGGGACGTACTCGCCCCACCGGCAGCGGACCCACGGTCGGCCGCCCACCGGGCTGGACGGCGGCCGGTTCGTCGTCAGCACCCAGAACCACGACCAGGTCGGGAACCGGGCCCGCGGCGAGCGGCTCGGGCACCTGGTGTCGGCCGACCGGGTGCGGATCGCCGCCGCGCTGCTGCTGACGTCCCCGTTCGTCCCGCTGTTGTTCCAGGGCGAGGAGTGGTCGGCGTCGTCGCCGTTCCAGTTCTTCACCGACCACGACCCGGAGCTGGGGCGGCTGGTGTCGGAGGGCCGGCGGCGGGAGTTCGCCGCCTTCGGCTGGCTGGCGGGCGAGGTCCCCGACCCGCAGTCGCCGGCCACTTTCGACCGCTCGGTGCTGCGCTGGGACGAGGTGGGCGAGCCGGGCCACGCCGAGGTCCTGGCCTGGTACAAGGAGCTGATCGCCCTGCGGCGATCGGTGCCCGCGCTGGCCGGGACGCCCCCCGACGACGTCGCCGTGGCCGTCGACGAGGCCACCGACCGGCTGGTCGTGCGGCGTCGGGACGCGGCGCTGGCGGTCGAGGTCGACCTGGCGTCCGGCGACGTGGTCGTCCGCCGCTGAGCCGGCCGGCGGCGCTAACCGGCGCCGAACAGGGCGGCGAAGGCGGCCTCCTCCCGGGCGCGGGCGGCGGCGACGGCGTCGGCGCGGGCGCCGAGCATGGCGCCCTTGATCGACCGCAGGGCGGTCAGCGGGGCCTCCGCCACCTTGGCCGCCAGGGCGAGCGCCTCGTCCACCACGGTGCCGTCGGGCACGACCCGCAGCGCGATGCCGGCGGCCACCGCCTCCTCCGCGTCCAGCCACGGGCTGGTGAACAGCACCTCGGCGGCGCGCTGCCAGCCCATGCGGTCCGGGAACAGGTAGCTGCTGGCCGCCTCGGGCGGGACGCCCATCTCGGCGAATGGCGTGCGGAACCGGGCTGATGCGGCCGCCAGCACCAGGTCGCAGTGGGGAAGCAGGGTGAAGCCGATCCCCACGGCCGCGCCGTTGACCGCGGCGACGAGCGGCTTGTCGAACGCCTGGAGCGCCTCCAGGAGGGCGGGGAAGCCGGACTCGATGTCCTCGCCCGCGGCCAGGCGGGCCATCTCGTCCAGGTCCTGGCCGGCGGAGAACGCCCGGCCGGCACCGGTCAGCACGGCGACCTTCACGCCGTCGTCGGCCCGGGCGCCGTCAAGCGCGGCGGCGGTCGCCCGGTACAGCGGCGAGTCGAACGCGTTGAGGGTGGCGGCCCGATCGAGGGTGAGGAGGCGGACGGCGCCGAGGTCCTCGACCCGGACGAGAGGATCTGACACGCCGTCAGGTTGCCACGCCGGGATCGGTGGCGGCCCGCCGGCGCCGGAGCGCGGCCACGTTGGCCCGGGTGGCGCACCGGTCGGAGCAGTAGCGGCGGGACCGGTTGCGGGACGTGTCGAGGAACACGCCCCGGCAGCGGTCGTCGGCGCACACGCCGAGGCGCTCGCGGCCGAGGTCGAGGAACGCCATGGTCAGGCCCATGACCGCGCCGGCCGCGTACTCGTCGGCCAGCGGGCCTTCGGCCGAGGCGACGTGCAGGTGCCAGTCGGCGTCGCCGTGCCCCGACACGCTGGGGCGGGGCGTGTGCCGGTCGAGCAGGTCGTTGAGCCGGGCGACGACCTCGGTGGAGTCGCCGGCGCCGGCGGCGTCGAACACCGTCCGCAGCCGGGTGCGGAGCGCGGCGAGTGGGGCCAGGTCGGCGGTGCGGGCGCGGTCCCGCATCCACCAGCGGGCGTCGCCCAGCCACGCCCGGAACCGTTCGACGTCGGCCAGAGGATCGTCGGGATCGAACGCGTCCGGCTCGGACGACACCAGGTCGACGGCCAGATGTGCGTAACTGTCGAAATCCACTTGCGATCCTTACATCTGTTGGGGTCTAATTGAGTCTATGACCATTACCGATCGGACACACGACTGGGCGGAATCGTGGCAGTGCTCGTGGGACCGGCAGCAGGAGGGCTACCTGCCGGACCGGGAGGAGCGGCTCGGCGCCCTCGTCGACATCGTCGAGGCGGTGGGCGGCCGCACCCCGACCGTGCTCGACCTGGCCTGCGGGACCGGGTCGATCTCCCGGCGGGTCCTGGCCCGGCTGCAGGGTGCTCGCACGGTCGCCGTCGACGTCGACCCGGCGCTGCTCACGATCGCCTCGGCCAGCCTCGGGTCCGACGACCGGGTCACGATCGTGCGCACCGACCTGTCGCACCCCGGCTGGGCGGCGGCGGTGCCGGTCCCCGCGGGCGGGTTCGACGCCGTGGTGACGGCGACGGCGCTGCACTGGCTGACCGAGCCCGACCTGCGACGGCTGTACGGCGACCTGCGGCTGCTGGTGCGGCCGGGCGGCGTGGTGGCCAACGCCGACGACATGCCGGAGGGCCGGCTGGTGCGGCTGTCCGCCGCGCTGGAGGCGGTCGTCGAGCGGCGCCGGGAGGCCACGATGGCCGACGGCCGGCCGGACTGGGAGGCCTGGTGGGACGAGCTGGCCGCGGACGACCGCCTGGCCGACGCGGTCGCCGAGCGCCGACGCATCTTCGGCGGCCCGAGCCATCCGGCGTCGTTCACCCCTCCGGCCTCGTGGCACGTCGCCGCCCTGGAGTCCGCCGGCTTCGCGGAGGCCGGCATCGCCTGGCGCCATGGCGACGGCGCCGTGGTGGCGGCGGTGCGGTGATCCCTGACCCGGCTAGACCTCGCCGGCCAGCTCCGCCGCCTCGGCCGGGTCGCGGCCGGCGAGGCCGACCAGGTAGCAGGCGATGGGGGCCGCCGTGCGCTCGGAGGCGTGGGCGGCGGTACCGGCCATGGACAGCAGGGTCTCGACCGTCGCCTCGTCCGGGGGCTCGACGCCCAGCCTGGCCGCGAACTGGGCGATCCACTCGTCTCGGGTCATGCGGCTTCCACCCGGGCACGGACGTGCTTGTGGTACGGGGTGCCGACCCAGGGGTCCCGGTTCGCGGAGTCGGTCAGCTCGTTCGGGGCCACGCCGGTGACCACGGTGTCGCCCGACGGGTCGGGGTGGTCCAACCCGAGGCCGTTGGGCAGCGAGACGTGGCCCGGCCGCATCGAGTCGTGGACCTCGACCGTGACCTCGGCGCTGGCCCGCGTCGTCGTGATCCTCGCCCGGCCGCCGTCGACGAGGCCGAGCCGGTCGGCGTCGGCCGGGCTGATCCGCAGGGCACCGGACGGGTCGCGCTTCCGCCACGCCGGGTCCCGGATGATCGTGTTGGCGCTGAACGACCGGCGCTCGCCGGCCGACAGGACGAACGGCCAGTCGGTGTCCTCCCGGGGGTCCTCGTCGGCCAGGCCGGCCAGGGCGTCCAGCAGCTCCGGGACCGCGAGGTGGAGCAGCCCGTCGTCGGTGCCGACCCGCCGCCAGGCCGCGTCCTCGTCCCCGCTGTCGTCGGTGATGACGACGCCCGACGGGCTCGACAGGATGGCGTCGAACAGAGCCTCGCCCGCCGCCAGCCCCTCGCCGTGCCCGGCCCGGCGCACGCCCTCCGGGTTGGCCTGGGCGCAGCGGTGGGCGGCGGCCCACAG
>DASRJM010000215.1:0-4472 GCA_035649475.1 Acidimicrobiales bacterium | reverse complement strand
TGCCAGCTGGGGAGCGACCCCGCCGATCGACGGCATGCGCTCCTCGGCGATCGTCCGCAGCGCGTCGTCCGCCCGCCACCGCTCGAGGATGTGGGTCCTGGTGGCGGAACGCAGGTACCAGACCAGCTTCGTCGTGAACCCCACGTGGGCGAACTGCGTCGAGCCCAGCATCGGCGGGCCCGGCGCCGACGCCCAGCCCCCGCCGGTGTCCAGCACGGACACGGCCTCGAGCTGCCGCTCGCAGAACACGGCGCCTTTGGGCATCCCCGTCGTCCCCGACGTGAACACGATGGCCACCGGGCGGTCGGGGTCCGGGTCGAGCACGGGGACCCCGGCGCCACGGTCGAGCAGGGCGGCGCCCGCCCGCGCCAGCTCCGCCACCTCGGCCGGGTCGGCCAGGACCACCGCTGGGTCGGCCAGGGCAGACAGCGCATCCTGCTCGGGCGGTGCCAGCCGCGGGTTGATGCCGGCGGTGACCGCTCCCAACTTGGCGGCGGCGGCATAGGCCACGACGTATCCGCTGTCCGACGGCAGGCGGAGCACGACCCGGTCGCCCTCGCCGACGCCCCTGGCCGCCAGGGCGGCGGCGACCCGATCGGATCGCTCGTCGAGGGCGGCGTAGGTCACCCGCTCGCCTCCCGGGTCGACCAGCGCAGGCAGCGGACCGAAGCGGCGGGCGGCCTCCCGGACCGTGGCGGCGAGCACGGCCGGAACCGTACCGACCAAGCTGACGAACCGTCAGATCGCCGGATTGCAGTTGTTCTCCCCGCCGGGATCTCCGGTCAGTCCCGCGGCGACAGGACGCAGAACTCGTTGCCCTCCGGGTCGGCCAGGACCACCCACGTGTGGTCCGGGCCCTGGCCGACGTCGGCGTCCGTGGCGCCCAGGGCCTTGAGCCTCGCCACCTCGGCCGCCTGGTCGTCGGCGGCCCTCGGGGCCACGTCCAGGTGCCAGCGGTTCTTGACCAGCTTCGGCTCCTCGACCCGGATCAGCTCCAGGCGGGGGCCGGGCACGCCGCCCGGGGCCGCCAGCGTGGCGTACGAGTCCTCCGTCCGCTGGATCGTCCACCCCGTCGCCGCCGCCCAGAACTCCGCGAGCCCCCGAGGATCCAGGGTGTCGAGGACCACCGCCGCCACCGGACCGGTGCCGGCGTACTCGTCGCGGGGGTCGAGCACGCAGAGCTCGTTGCCCTCGGGGTCGGCCAGCACTACCCACGGCACGTCCTGCTGGCCGATGTCCGCCGGCCGGGCACCCAGGCCGACCAGGCGCTGGACCCGGGCCGCCTGCTCCTCCTCCGTACGGGGGTTCAGGTCCAGGTGGACCCGGTTCTTGCCCACCTTGGGGTCGTCGACCTGGACGATGTCCAGCACCAGGCCGGGCGAGCCGTCGGGCGGCTCGACCACCTTCTCGTCGTCGGCGTCGTAGGTGATCGGCCAGCCCGTCGCCTCGGACCAGAACCGGGCCAAAGCCCCCAGATCGGCGGCGTCGATCACCACGGAATCGAAGCGGGTCGCCATAGGCGCGATGTCTACCCCCGAAAACGGCCTATGGTCGGCAAATGGCTGTGGACCTTGCGGCGCTGGTCCAACCGTGGCGTACCGCGGTGGTGACCTCCGAGGTGCAGAACGGGGTGGTGGGCGAGGACGCGATCCTGCCCGAGCTGGCCGAGGTGGCCCGGGGCGGGATGATCCCGTCCCTCGCCCGGCTGGTGAAATCGGCCAGAGCGGCCGGGGTGGAGGTCGTTCACGCCACCTACGAACGCCGGGTGGACGGCAAGGGCGGCAACGTCAACGCCCGGTTGTTCAACGCCCTGGCCGACGTCCCGGTCAAGCTGCTCCGGGGGTCCGCGGCGGTCAAGGTGGTGCCCGAGGTCGGCGTCGAGCCCACCGACCTGGTCCTGCCCCGCAGCCACGGCCTCAACCCCATCAGCGGCACCGACCTCGAGCCGGTCCTGCGCAACATGGGCGTCAGCACGATCGTGGTGACCGGGGTGTCGGTCAACGTCGCCATCACCAACCTGGTCATGGAAGCCGTGAACCGGGGCTTCGAGGTGGTCCTGCCCCGCGACGCGGTGTGCGGCGTGCCCGCCGACTACGCCGAGTCGGTCATCGACAACACCCTGTCGCTCCTGGCCACGGTGACCACGGTCGACGAGATGACGACCATCTGGGAGCGCGACGGGTGAGGTTCTGCCAGTCGCTGATGTTCTCGTCGCCCGACGACTGGGTCGAGCTGACCCGGGTCGCCGAGCAGGCCGGCTTCGACCAGATCTCGCTGTCCGACCACGTCTTCTACCCGGACAAGCTCGACTCGTCCTATCCCTACACGCCCGACGGCCGGCCCATGTTCCCGCCGGCGACCGTGTGGCCGGACGTGTGGGTGATGACCGGGGCGCTGGCGGCGGTGACCGAGCGCATCACGTTCTCGACCCATGTCTACGTCCTGCCGTTGCGCAACCCGTTCGTCGTGGCCAAGGCCGTCGGGACGGCCGCCTACCTGTCCGGCGGCCGAGTCCTGCTCGGCGTGGGCGCCGGCTGGATGCGGGAGGAGTTCACCCAGCTCGAGCAGCCCTTCGACCGCCGGGGCGCCCGCATGGAGGAGCAGATCGCGGTGCTCCGCACCCTGTGGCGCGGCGGCATGGTCGAGCACCACGGCGAGTGCTACGACTTCGACCGGCTGGAGATGTCCCCGGCCCCGCCGGCCCCGGTCCCGATCCTGATCGGCGGCCACACGGACCTGGCGCTGCGCCGGGCGGCCCGGATCGGCGACGGCTGGATGGGTGTCTACTACGGCCTCGACGAGCTGCGGGGCTACGTCGACCGCCTGGCCGCCTACCGGCGCGAGTACGGCACGGACGGAAGGCCGTTCGAGGTCCAGGCCTCTGTCGTCGACCGGATGCCGACCCCCGACGTGTGCGCCGAGCTGGAGGAGATGGGGGTCACGACCCTCATCACGTCGGCCTGGATGATGGAGGGCCTGCGCGACGCCCCCCGGGACGAGAACGTCCGGGCGCTGGAGCGCTTCGGCGAGAAGTACATCGCCCCGCTGCGCTGAACCGGGCGTCGACTCGGCGAGCGCAGTCCCCTGATGGACCGTCAGGACTCGCTACCCTGTCGCCCGTGGCCGAGTCGGTGGAAGCGGTCGAGGACCTCCGGGCCGCCGACGGGCGAGTCCCCGGCCGGCGCGGGCGGGCGACTCGCCAGCGCCTGCTGGCGTGCACGGCCGAGATGTTGCGGACGACCTCGTACCGCTCGGTGAAGGTCATCGACATCGCCCGCGAGGCCGGCACGTCGCCGGCGACCTTCTACCAGTACTTCGCCGACGTCGAGGCGGCCATCCTCGTACTCGCCCAGGAGATGGCGCTGGACGGCCAGCGCCTCGTCCGCCTCGTCGCCGATGGCGCCTGGAAGGGCAAGGCCGGCTACCGCACCGCCCTCGAGCTGACCGACGCGTTCTTCGACTTCTGGGACCAGCACCGCCCGGTGCTGCGGGTGGTCGACCTCACCACCGAGGAGGGCGACAACCGCTTCCGCAACATCCGGGTGCGGCTGCTCAACGCCGTGACGACCGAGCTGGCGGGCGTCGTCAGCCGCTTCCAGGCCGACGGCAAGAACCTGGGGGTCGAGCCGATGGCCCAGGCCGGGACCCTGGTCACCACGCTGGCCAATGTCGCCGCCCACCACTACGGCTTCGAGTTCTGGGGCATCCGCACCGCCGACGTCCGCGTCTCGGTCGCCCGCCAGGTCTACTGGGGCGCGACCGGGCAGCGACCGCCGGCCCCGGCGTGAGCCGGCTCGCGGGCCACGTCGCGGTCGTCACCGGCGGCAACCGGGAGATCGGGCTCGGCCTGGCCGAGGGACTGGCCGTCGCCGTCGCCGCCGTCGCCGCCGAGGCCGGCTCCGCCGGCATCGACTGATCCCGAACGTGACCCTGCCGGCACGATTCGTGCCCAGGTCAGGGCCGTTCCCGGGTGGTAGGTGGTTGTAGAGGCCTCGACGGTGTGCAAGATTACGTGAGGTTCCAGGCCATAGCCGGGGAAGGCCGAGGAGGGACATACGTGGGGCGTGTCGACGCTCAGGGAAGCGTCGCGTTCGGCATCCAGTTGCCGATCCAGGCGCAATCGACCGCCTTCGCCGAGGCGTGGGAGGCGCGGGCCGGCGTGGACGAGCTGGGTTCGGTGGCCCGGGTCGCCGAGCAGGCCGGCTTCGCCTACGTGGCGGTGTGCGACCACATCGCGATCCCCAAGCCCCGGGCCGCCGCCATGTCGACCACCTGGTTCGACTGCGTGGCCACGCTCTCGTACCTGGCGGCGCTGACCCAGCAGGTGCGGCTGGTCAGCCACGTCTACGTGCTGCCGTACCGCCACCCGCTGGTCGTGGCCAAGCAGTGGGCGACGCTGGATGCCCTGTCGCGGGGCCGGGCGATCCTCGGCGTGGGGGCCGGGCACGTCGAGGGCGAGTTCGACGCCCTCG
>DASRJM010000214.1:0-4662 GCA_035649475.1 Acidimicrobiales bacterium | reverse complement strand
GGGGCCGGCGGTTCCTGCCCCGCCTGCGTTCGCTCGGGTGCCGGCGGAGGTTCGTCGGGCGTTTGCCAGAGCTCGTGCAGCGCCACCGGCGGTTCGGGTGCCGTGGGCGCTTCGAGTGGCGGCGGCGGTGTAGGTGTCGCCTGCGGTTCGGGTGCTGGTGGCGCGGGTGCGTGCGGCGGTGGCGGAGGTTCGTCGGGCGTTTGCCAGAGCTCGTGCAGCGCTGCTGGTGGCTCGGGCGATGCAGGCGGTGGCGCGGGTGTTGGCGGGCGGGGCTCCGGGGGTGGAGTCGGCAGAGCGGCCGGCGCTGGTGGGGGCTCGATGGGTGGGTCCGGTGGGTCCGGGACAGGTGCCGGTGGCGGCTCGAGGATCCCGGGCGGCGTCGCTTCGGCGGCTGGGGGTTGGGCCGCTGGGGCATCGGGTGAGCCGAGCGGTGCGGCGTTGCCCGGTGGTTGAGCGACCGGGACGGTGCCGCCGGCGCGGCCGGCCCCGAGCAGGCGCCGCCATCGAGGAACGCTTGGTGGAGCGATGGGGGCCGGTGACCAGTCGCCCGGGCGGGGTGGCGGCAGGTCCTCGAGGGCGATCGGCGGCGGCGTCGGCCCCGCCTCGCCCGCGGGCGGTGCCGTGGTCTCGGTGTCCGCCTCGCCCGGGGGTGGTGCCGTGGTCTCGGTGTCCGCTTCGGCCCCGTCGTCGGACGGAGCCAGCCTGTTCGCCTCCAGCGCGGCAGTGGCCGCCGCCAGCCAGGCGGGGCGGCGCGTCGTCGCCGGCGCTGTCGTCCCACTGTTCTCGGTCGGGCCGGTCGACGACTCGGATCCATTGACGTCCTGACCGGCCGCGAAGTCCGTCCTCGAAGCCCGGCTTTCGTCGGTCGTTGGGGCCGCTGCCGAAGCGCCCGATGCCGCTCCGTCCGGGTGGGAGGCAGCCACCTCCTCCACTTCGGGCGGGCTCCACGGCGGGCGTGTGGTGCCGGTCGTGGCGACGGGAGTTGTGGTGGTGTCGTCGGGTGGGCTCCACGGTGGGCGTGTGGTGCTGGTGCCGGTCGTGGCGACGTGAGGTGCGGTGTCCTCGGGTGGGCTCCACGGTGGGCGCGTGGTGCTCGGCTCTGAGGGTGGACGAGACGGCGCCACGGAGGAGGGAGGAACGGACCGCCGCGGGAGGGGCGGGGGCTCGGGTCCGACCTCTGTCTCGGTTGCGACTGCCCGGGCCGCCGCCGTGCTCGGTTCAGCGGCGGGAGACCCGGCGAACGACGCAGGAGCTGGTGGTGGGGGCGGCGGGGGAGGAGGCGACGCCGACCGCCGGGGGAGTGGCGGCAGCTCCGACTCGGGTCGACTCCCGTCATGCGTCGATGCGCCCGGCGGAGGTGGAGGAACGGGCGCAGGCTGGCGCGCCGCCGTTGTCGTTGGGTGGGCCCCCGGTGGTGGGCCCGGTGGCGGCGGTGGCGGCGGCGGTGGCGGTCGTGGAGGTGCCAACCCGGCGGTCGGACCGGTGGGCGGGCGATGGGATGCCGGGCCGCTGCTTGCAGGAGGGGCCGGGATGAGGCGGGAGCTGTCCCCGGGCCTGGGCGAGCTCCCGAGACTGTCGGGACCTCTGCGGCCCCCGGTGATCGGGTCCAGGCCGGCGGAGCCTGTGCGCGGCGGGGTGTTCGGATCGGGATCGGTGGCGGCGGGGCTGGGGCGTGACTGGGGATCGGCGGCGGCGCCCGCGGCGGGGCCAGGCTCGGTGGCGGCGCCGCCGGGTTCGGGGTCCGGGCCGAAGATGGGGGGTGAGACGGCGGAGGCCCAGGCTTGGCCGTCCCACCAACGGAGCGCGTTGGCGTCATCGGGGTCGCGGTACCAGCCTGGAACCGTCGGCATCTGCCTTCCGCCCTTTCCCGCTCCGCTCCGCTCGGATGACGGCCTCGCGGCACGGTAACCAATCGGGAACCCTTGGCGCGATCGGGCCATCAGAGCAGGCGAGCCGGGCGTCGCCGTTGCCCCGGAGGAGAGAGTGACCGACTCCCATCTTTGGTCAACGACACAGCTTGGTGTGTTGTTGGTGTGACCCACCCCCGGGGCGACGACGCCGGGGCAGCCTTGCAAATTCGAGCGGGACAGGTCACCGCGGCCACCGGATGTCCGGGACGTCCGACGGTCCGTGGTATGTCGTCAACCCGGCGGTGGCACGTCGGAACCCAGCTCGACCAGGTCGATTGCAACGGCCATGCAAAGTCCTGGGGGCCTACCTACTGTGCGGTCATGCACACGACGCGACCCCGCCTGGTTGGGGCAAGGCACTGGGCGCTGGCTGCTATCCCACTCGTAGCGGCACTGGTCGTCGCCTGCGGCAGCTCGTCGTCGAACGACGAGACCGAGTCGGGGGGCACGACGACCACCACCGCTCCCGAAGACTTCGAGATGCAAGCCGACGACTTCGTGAACCTGCAGGACATGACGCCGATCCGCGGCTTCTTCATCGACAACCAGCTCGGCCACCTGGACGAGGCCCTCGCGGTCGCGAACGAGCCCGAGGGCGGGGGGGAGTACCCGGTCGGGACGGTCATCCAGCTGATCCCCCAGGAGGCGATGGTCAAGCGGGGGGAGGGGTTCGCCCCGGAGGCCAACAACTGGGAGTTCTTCAGCCTGGAGGTCTCGGCCGAGGGCACCCGCATCCTCAGCCGCGGTGCCGCCGATGTCGTGAACCAGTTCGGCGGCAACTGCGTCGACTGCCACAGCGCCGCCCGCCCCGAGTTCGACTTCGTCTGCGAGCACGACCACGGGTGCGCGCCGCTCCCGATCGGCGACGACGTGATCCGGGGAGTGCAGCAGGCCGATCCTCGGCCGCGGGCCGGCGCCTAGCGCTGCCGGCTGACACCGCGCGTCGCCGCCTCGGCAGCTAGCGCCCGCAGCTGACGGCGCCGATCGCCCGGCGGCGTCGGCGACGGCACCTACCTGGGCCCCGCCGGCACCGCCACCCGGCGCGGGACCGCCGGCTCCGTCCAGGCGCCACTTGGCGCCGGGCTCCGTCCGGCCGCACCGACCCGCCAAGGCGATGACGACCGTCGCCGGGAGGATCGCCGGGGCGAGGCGGCGGGCCGGGCCGGCGGGATCGAGCGACGGTGGGAGGCGACGTTCCGGGGCCGGGATGACCGGCCTCGCCCCCAGCGCGCTCGTCACGTCCGCAGCATGGCAGAAGGCGTCGCGTCAGCGCACCGCAGGCTCCCAGACCCAGCTGTCGATGGCCGGCTTGGGGGGCACGTAGCGCTTCAGCGCCTCCACCTCGAAGGCCAGCGCGTCGTACTCGTCCGCTCCGCCCTGGTGGGCGACCTCGTGGGCCACCACCCGCAACTGCTCGCGCTCGCTGCAGATGTCGGCGCGCACGAAGATCACCTTGCGGTCGCGCTTGGGGGCGCAACCGGCGATGTCGCCCAGCGTCACCAGGTCCCCGCCTTCGTCGACCGGCCGGATCCAGCGGACGGACGGCGGCGAGATCGCGAAGTGGGAGGCGCACCGCCGTGCGAACCGTTGCGCTGCCCGGCGCCGGGCGGGCGGACCGGCCGCCGGACCACGCACGATCCGGTAGCGGCGCATGCTGACCACGAGCTGATCGATGAGCTTGACCCAGTCGCCCGCCTGGCAGGCGGCGACGGCGGCGCCCCACGCCGCCAGGCCGTGGGGCTCGCTGGGATCGCGACCCCGCCGTGCCCCGCCCTCGCGCCACAGCCGCAGCAGCGCCACCTGGCTGCGACGAGCGGACGCCGCTTCGGTGGTGAGCGCCTCGACGTCGTCCGGGCCGAGCGCGATCCCGGTATCGGGGAAGACCTCCTCCAGAACCTGGCGGACCAGCGCCTCGCGCGCCTCGGACTGGGTGGAGGAAGCCTCGTACGGCGAGCCGTCGTAGAGGGGCCACGCCTGGTCGACCAAACTGCGGGCGACAGCGAGCCTGGCAGCGATTGATCTCTTCGTCACGGTCCCACGCGTCCACGTCGCCAGCCGAACGACGGACAGGCAGAGGATAGGCGACCGCCATCGCCGACGCCGGGCGATGGCGGTGCGGATCGCGGGCCGATCTACGAGCCGGGCGGCCCGATCGTGGAGGCCTCGGGTGGGAACTGCTCGACGTAGCGGGGGTGGACCTCGGCCCACCGCTCCTCGGCCGTCGACGGGAGATCCTCGCCGTCCAGGTGGGCGCCGAGGGCATCGAGGCAGGCGTGCCAACCGGCCGCGTCACGGGCGGCCTTGCCGACCTCGTCGAAGGTGTCCACGAAGGTCAGCACGGTGCCGTCGCCGTCGGGCTGGAGCTCGAACCGCAGGGTCTCGTCGCCGCCCCAGCGCAGCTCGAGGCGCGACGGTGGCTCGTAGGCCAGCATCTCCCCGTCGATGGCCGGCCCTTCGTCGTTCGGGAAGACGAAGCGGAGCTTCGCGCCGGCCTTCCGTTCGCCCTCGATCCGGGTCGGGAACCAGGCCTCGAGGTGCTGGGGCTCCACCAGCGCCCGCCACACCTTCTCGGGGGGATGGGGGAGCCGGCGGACGAACCGCAGCTCCCAGCGTTCGCCGGACCTGTGCAGGGCTCCGTCCATGATGTCCTCCTGGGCTCAGGGGTCGGGATCCGGACCCGCCTCCGGGTCGGGCATGGCGTCGAGGTGGGCCTCCAGCTGGTCCAGGTGCGACGCCCACAGCCGGCGGTAGG
>DASRJM010000213.1:0-19965 GCA_035649475.1 Acidimicrobiales bacterium | reverse complement strand
CCGGTCGAGCAGCTCGTCGGCGACACCCTCGTCCAGCGCGGCCAAGCGGTCACCGGCGAGAGACCGGAGCAGCTGCAGGGCGGCGTCCCGCCCGAGTGGATCGAGGTGGACCACGACCGAGTGGTGCGCGCCCTCCGGCGGCGACCAGCGCTCGGTCAGCCCCGGGCGTGCGGTGCCGAGCACGACGAACGGCAGCCGGGCCGCGGATTGGAGCATCCCGCCGACGACGTCGAGCACCGCCTCGTCCGCCCAATGGAGGTCGGACAGCACCATGACGACCGGACGCCGGCGGGCGAGCGCAGCCGTGAACGCCAGCAGGGAGCGCGTCACCTCTTCGCGGGCGCGGGTGGCGTCGATGCCTCGGAGTACGTCGAACCCGAGCAGGTGGAGCAGGCCCTCGACGACCCGGTCGATCGCGCCGTCGCCCCCGCCGGTGCCGTCCAGCGCGTCGGCCACCGCCCCCCGCACCTTGCGGGTGACGACCTCCAGCTCGTCGCCGGGCTCGACGCCGCAGGCGACCTGGACCGCGCTGGCGACCGGCCACCACACGTTGGCCTCGCCGTAGGGGACGCAGCGGCCTGGCAGGACGACGGCGCCGTGACACTCCCGCGCGTTCTCGGCGACGTCCTCCGCCAGGCGCGACTTGCCCAGCCCGGCGTCCCCGAGCACGAGCAGCAGCGCAGGCCGGCCGCGGTCGATCGCCATGTCGAGCGTGCGTGACAGGATCGCGACCTCGTCGTCGCGACCGACCAGCGGCGCGCGGCGGCGATCCGACCGGTGACCGGGCGGGAGGCTGACAGCTTCGGCCACCCACGCCGCCACGGGTGCCTCGCGGCCCTTGGCGGCGATGGCGCCCACCGACCGGTAGGTGACCACCCGTCGGGTGGCGAGGTAGGTGGCCTGCCCGACCAGCACCTGTCCCGGTTCGGCCGCGGACTGGAGTCGCTGGGCGGTGTTCACCACGTCGCCCATCGCCGTGTAGTCGCCCCCGGCCCGCAGGGCGCCGACCAGGACCTCCCCCGTGTTCACGCCGACCCGCAGCCGCACGTCGAGGCCCAGCTCGGACGCCGCGTCGCACAACGTGACGGGGAGCCGGAGCGCGGTCCGCACCGCCCGCTCGGCATCGTCCTCGTGGGCGATCGGCGCACCGAACAGCGCCAGGATCGCGTCCCCGACGATCTTGTCGACCCGGCCACCGAACGCCTCGATGTCGGCCACGAGGCGCTGGAAGAGCCCGTCGACGATGCCCTTCACCTGTTCGGGATCGCGGTGCTCCGACATGGTGGTGAAGCCGACGATGTCCGCGAACAGGACGGTGACCACTCGGCGCTGATCGCCGCGCAGCCCCAGGTCGGCGCCGCAACTCGGGCAGAATCGAGCACCTTCGGGCACATCAGCGCCGCAGACCGGGCAGGTCATGAGCCAAGTGTACGGACCGGTCTCCCGGCTTCCCGGTCAGTTGGGCGGACATCGAACCCAGTCGGCCCGCCGCCCGGGCGCCGGTTCCCGCTCGCCGGTTCGCCTTCCATACGAGAGATGTGCCCGGGCGTCAGAACCCAGAGCGCAACCGGTCGCGTCATGCCATAGGCGCGACACGGCAAGCCTCGGCGGGATGATTACACCGTAAGCCGCAGTGCAGAGCGCGCCCATGTCGCCGTTGCACCACCACTTGTAGCAACGGTGTGCCGGTGCCGGTTGACGATCACATCGACGGCGTCGTCCACCTCAGTGCATCCCAGCTGGGTCGTGCGCGCCGCCGTGGACGGCTCCGGCAAGTCGGCGGAGCCGTCCACATGCCATTGTCAGGCGACGACGGTGAATGCGTTGCTCGTCGCGTACGAGTAGTCGGTCTTGACGCCCGCCGTGATCTTCAGGGTGGCCACGGCGTGCAGCACGTCGCCTTCCTGGGCATCGGCCCACCCCGGGTCGATGTCGACCCGGACCTCGCGGTTGACCGTCTGGTCGTCCGCCGGCGCCAGTTGCTCGGTGAACTGCTTCGTGGTGATCAGGTTGGATCGCGTCAGGTTCGTGACGCCCACGAAGAGGTCGAGCTGGTCGACGACCTCATTGAGGTCCTCGCCGATCTCGATATTGGCGATGAGATCGAAGGCCTCGCCGAGACCCACCGTGTCCGCAGTGAAGAACGTGTTGTCGTCGACCGCGTAGAGCAGCTTGATTACTGCATCTTCCGGATTAGCCATCGTGTCTTGTCTCCTATCCGCTGGAACTGGTTGCATGTACAGAGCCGCGGTGGACGGTCCCTGATACCTATGTGCGCGCTCACCGAAGAGGTCGTGGGCCGTCACGATCTGGCGGACGTGCCCGACCGAGCGCGGCGCGAGACCGCCGCGTGGCACGCTGAGGGCGTGTCCCAGGGCCCCGCGCACGATGGCCCCCGCTGCCGCTACCCGCAGTCGCACGCGACCGCCCGGGACATCCACACGGAGCTGGTGAGCGTGGCGGCCAACGCGGGCGAGTGCACCAGCTGCTATCTCGACACCGTCGAGAGCATGAGCGCGGGCGTGTTCGGGTTCGAGAGCGGCAACCATCACCAGGGCCTCGCCCGCACGCACCGACTCTCGGACGGCTCGATCACCTTCTTCCTCGCCCACTCGGAGCTGGGCGGCCAGGGCAGCGTGTCCTCGTACCGGTACGCCGGCCCCACCGACGGCGATCACATCCTCGACACCGACCCGCTGTCGGTGGCGCCGATGCAGAAGCTGGAGCCGCTCGACGAGCCTCATCCTGCGGACATCTGCTTCCTGCCCGAGGTCGACGACCGCGACGCCGGCTACCTCTTCGTGACCGAGGAGTTCGACCGGCGCTCTGTCAGCGTGTATCGCTGGGAGCCTTCACGGGGCCTCGAGCCGCATGGCCGCGTCTGGCAGGGCCTCCCGGACCCGGGACCGAACCTGCTGTTCCTCGACCGCGTCGGCCGGCAGTACTACCTCGGGATCGCGAGCTACCACTGGGGATGGGGCGCTCTGCTGACCGCCCGGGACACGGAGCTGTTCCCGACGTGCGAGCAGGGGGCGCTGGACGTGTCCGCGCTGCGCCCATCACCCCAGCAGCACATGTTCCCGTTCCCGGTCCCGGGGGGCACGACCCAGACCAAGCTGGTCCGCGACGCCACCGGCGAGTGGTACCTGCTCGGCTTCCGGGGCGACCCCGCGGACGACACCGGGGCCACGGACTACGTGGACGTCTATGGGGTCACCTTTGCGCCGTTCTCCATCTCGTACCGCCAATTCAGCGTCCACGTCAGCTTCAAGCCCGGCGCGACCAGCTTCGCCAGCACCGGCACCCACCATGTCGAGCGCTCCGGCCGCCTGCTCCTGTCGTCGTCCTACCGCTGGGCGCGGGACGAGGGCCCCGGCGACTCCGACTACGTCAGCCGCGTCGACGAGTGCCCGTCGGCCTTCGAGAGGTAGCGACCGGCGGATCAGGTGTCGGGCGAGGGGACGCACTGGTACCCCTTTATCACCTCGCGGCGATGACGACGCTGGAATGAGCGCAACGCTTCACATCCACGACGAGGTGATCGACGCGATCGTCCAGGGCGAGCCGGTCCCCGAGCTGTTCGCGCCGTTGGTGGTGTTCGCGCAGGAGGTGCGCCTGCTGGAGGACGCGCCCGCTCCGTCGCCGTCGCCCGAGCTTGCGGACCTGTTGGCGAGCCGGGTCCGCGTCGCCGGCCTCACGGGAAAGGTCGCCGGTCTGGGGCTGGTGGCCAAGCTGGGTCTGGGGACCTCGGTCGCCGTCGCGGGCATCACTGCCGCGGGCGTGGCCGGGGTGCTGCCCGCTGCCGCCAACGATGTGGTGCGAGGCGCCGTCGAGGTGGTCTCGCCCGTCGATTTCGACGGCGACGACCACGGCACGACGAACGTCGGCGACCGCGTGGCCCCCGACGCCACCGGCGAGAGCGACGGTGAGACGGGCGTGGACGGCCAGCAGATCTCCGAGGACGCCCCGGGTGCCGCTAACCGCCCGGCTTCGGGGCCCGCGGATGAGCCCCCGGGTCAGTCCGGCGAGACCGGGCTGACCCGGGCCAACCAGACGCCCGCGGCCCCGCACGCGCCCGATGCGCCGGCCGCCGCCTCCGCGCCGGCAGGCGACGCGGGCACCGCCGGCGAGCCCGGCGATCCCGATGGCGACGGCGTGCAGGGCAGCGCGAGCGGGGCCGGCCGCCCGGACATCGTGCCGAGCACGGTCCCCGAGCTTGGCAACGACGACGAGTCCGCCGGCGAGTGAGGAACATCACCTCCTGATCCGCCGGCGTGAGGCGCCGGTGCGCCTGGGCCGCCCTCCGATACCCCTGGCCCGGGTGCGCTGGTGCCTTCGAGCTCGCTCGGGTAGCAGCTCGAGCACGCTGATACAGCTCCGCAGCCCCGGTCGAACGTCGCCGCCAGACGCTCACGTTCACCCCCGGACACCTCCACAGTCGGCACCGACCGCGGGATCACGGCGGAGCACGCCAGCCGGCGGATGTCAACGATGTCCCGAAAGGTCCGCCAAGGGAACGTCCTCGTCGGCGAGACGGCGGACGTCCACCGGCCGGCCGGTGGCGACGATCTCCCGGAGGTCGTCGACGACGTCCCACACGTTCACGTTCATCGCGGCGGTGACCACGCCGTCGCGATGCCAGAAGGCGATGAACTCGCGCGCGTCGACGTCACCGCGCACCACGACGTCGTCGGTCGGAGCGCCGAGCCCGACGTACTCCATCCCCAGGTCGTACTGGTCGGAGAAGAAGTACGGCAGCCGGTCGTACGGCTCGCGGCGGCCGGCGGCGTTCCGCCCCGCCGCCGCGCCCTGGTTGAGCGCGTTGGCCCAGTGCTCGACCCGGACGTTCCGCCGGTAGTGGGGATGCCAGGCGCTGGCGACGTCGCCCGCGGCGTACACGCCCGGGACGCTCGATTCGAGGTACTGGTCGACGACGATGCCGTCCTCGACCACGGCGCCGGCCGCCACGGCGACCTCGGTCCGGGGCGTCACACCGATGCCGACGACGACCAGGTCCGCCTCCTCGACCGTCCCGTCGGTGAGGCCGACCGCCTCGACCGCACCGGCGCCACGAAGCTCCAGCACGCCGACGCCGAGCCGGAGCCGCACGCCATGGTCGGCGTGGAGCTGACGGAACACCTCGCCGACGCGGTCGCCCAGGACGCGCTGCAACGGGACGGTCACCGGGGCGACGAGCACGACGTCGGCGCCGACCTCGCGGGCCGACGCCGCGACCTCGGACCCGATCCAGCCGGCGCCGACCACCGCCACCCGGCTCGACGCCCGGATGGCGTCGCGCAGACCGACGGCGTCGTCGACGCTGCGCAGGTAGCGGACGCCGTCGAGGTCCGCGCCGGGCACGGCGAGTCGGCGCGGCGCCGCGCCGGGGGCCAACACGGCGCGGTCGAACGCGAGCGCCTCGCCGTCGGCGAGCTCGACCCGGCGGGCGTCCGGGTCGATCGCGGCGATGTGACCGGTCACGAGCTCGATGTCGTGGTCGTCGTAGAAGCCGTCGGGGTGGACCCGGGTCGAGTCAGGCTCGGCCTCGCCGCGCAGGACCGCCTTCGACAAGGGCGGCCGCTCGTACGGTCGGTGCGCCTCGTCGCCGACGAGCACGACGCGACCCGGGTAGCCGGCCTCTCGGGCGGCTTCGGCTGCCTTGGCGCCGGCCAGGCCGGCGCCGATGATGACGAGCGTTGCCATCCGGGCGTCCTTTCTAAGTCAGTACACGTATGACGATAGAAAACCTGGCCTTGTTTAGTCAAGACCAGTTTGTCTTAGAATGGCGGCATGCGTGACGCCTCGTTCGCGGACCGGGTCCACGGGGTGGCCACCCTCGACCACCCGGTCACCCGGGCCGCGTACCGCCTGCTGGCGGAGCGCGGCGAGGTGAGCCGGGACACCGCGGCCGAGGCACTCGACGTGGCCCGATCGGTCGCGGCGTTCCATCTCGACAAGCTGGCGGACGCCGGGCTCGCCGACGTGCGCTTCGAGCGGCTCACCGGCCGGTCGGGTCCGGGCGCCGGCCGCACGGCCAAGCTCTACCGCCGTTCCGCCACCGAGATCGGCGTCTCCCTCCCCGAACGACGCTACGACCTCGCCGGAGAGCTCCTCGCCGAGGCCGTCGAACGCTCGTCCGCCGACGGCGTGCCGGTGGACCGGGCGCTGCGCCGGTCCGCCACCGAGGCGGGACGGCGCATCGGCACAGCCGCCGACGGCGCGGCGGACCCCGCGGCCGATCGGGCCGCGCGGCAGGACGCTGTCGTCGCCCTGCTCGAGCGGTACGGCTACGAGCCCCGGTGGCGCGGCGACCAGATCGTGCTCACCAACTGCCCCTTCCACGCGCTCGCCGAGCAGCACCGCGAACTGGTGTGCGGGATGAACCTCGACCTGCTCCGCGGCGTGATCGACGGCGCCGGTGGCGACGACCTGCTCGAGACCCGCCTCGCGCCCCAGCAGGGATACTGCTGCGTGCGGATGGCGACCAGCTGAGGGAGGGACAGTCTGTGACCGCCACTCCCGCCGGACCCACGCAGCCCGACCTCGAGGACTTCCGCGGTTCGGTGGTCTCGTTCCTGTCGAGCGCGGTGGCCGACGGGCTCGCCTGCCCCGCCTACGGGGCCATCCTGCCTCCCGGCCTGCACGGTCGGGCCAGGGCGTGGCAGCGGCACATCGCCGCGGGCGGCTTCGCCGGGCTGCACTGGCCGGTCACCTTTGGTGGGCGCGGGCTCAGCCGCGCCCACACGGCGATCTGGACCGAAGAGTGCGCCCGGGCACAGGTCTCCCCTTACCTCAACTTGCAGGGCCTGGTGCTCGCCGGCGAGGCGATCCTCCGCTCGGGCACGGACGAGCAACGCCGGCGGCACCTCCCTCCGACGCTCACGGGCGAGCTGCTGTGGTGCCAGCTGTTCTCCGAGCCCGCCGCCGGCTCTGACCTCACGAGTCTCACCACCTCGGCGCTGGCCGACGGCGACCGCTACGTGGTCCACGGCGCCAAGGTGTGGTCGTCGAACGCACAGCACGCCGAGTACGGCATCCTTCTGGCTCGCACGGACGCCGACAGACCAGGGCACCGGGGCATCTCGTTCTTCCTGCTCGACATGTCCACTCCGGGCGTCGAGGTCCGGCCCATCCGGCAGATGACCGGCGACCACGAGTTCTGCGAGGTCTTCCTCGACGGCGTCGTGGTGCCGGCCGACGCCCGGCTCGGCCCCGAGAACGACGGCTGGCGCGTCGCCACCGAGGTTCTGCTCGACGAGCGGGGCTCGGGTGCCGCAGGGCTGGTGAGCCTTGAACGCCGGCTCGACCATCTGCAGTCGTTGGTCGACGACGACCCCACCCGGCGGGACACGCTGCTGCGGCTGTACGTCCGCGGCCAGGCGTTGCGCACGCTGCTGATGCGCGGCGGTCAGGGCGGGCCTGCAGCGGCCTCGTCCGCCAAGCTGCTGCGCACCGAGCTGGAGTTCGACATCGAGATCCTGCTCGCCTCCCTGCGAGGGCCCGACGCGCTGCTGGCCGGCGCCGCGACCGACCGGTTCCTCTACGCCCCCGGGATGCGCATCGCCGGCGGCACCAGCGAGATCCAGCGCAACATCATCGCGGAGCGCGTCCTGGGCCTGCCCCGCGAGCCGCGGCCGGTCTGACCAGGCCCGGGCGACCTGCGGCCCGCCGCGCCCAGATCCTGCGTTCCGGCGAGCGTCACGGAACGGCACCGGGGCGTCGTACCGCCGGGAGGCAGCTGGCACACGTGTACGGCGCCGGGTTGTAGCCGATCCACCGGTCGGTGTACTGCAGGTAGCTGGTGACGCCGCCCTCGGAGGCGTAGACGATCACGCGCCCCGGCGTGGCCGCGGCCGCCAGCCGCGCCGACGCCGACAGCGAGCCTTCGACCCCGAACCAGCCACCCCACGCCGAGTTCGTCAGGTTGCCCTGCCACAAGCCACCCGCGGCGCCCGCGACGAAGAGCTGCAGGTGGTCGGGCGTGTAGCCCGACGCGACGGTCGGGCTCGAGAACGTCACCCCGCCGAGGGACGCCCAGCCCGACCACGCCCCCGTGTCGCCGTGCCTCTCCCAGACGGCGTCGTCCCCACCGCGTGCGACGATCGTGATGCCACCCCCCGGGCGTGCCGCGACAGCCGGGGTCCCGTGGATGAAGCCGCCCAGGTTCTCCCACCCGGTCCACGTCGATCCGCTGCGCCTCGCATGGAAGAGGCCGCCGTTCGTGCCCCGCACGACCAGGTGCACGACGTCCCCGGAGGTGACGACCGCGCTCGGCCCGTTGAACGTCGCGCCGCCGATGGGGAGCGCCTGCCACGCGCCACCGCCACCGCTCGTCAGCCTGCGCGTCCAGATGCTGTTGTCCCCGGCGTGCACGAACAGGTCAGCGAAGCCCGTCCCCACGGCGACCGCCGGGTTGTCGGTGGCGAGGCCGCCGTGGCACTGGAGGGCGGTCGACGCGATCGGGTCGCCCGCGATGTCGGCGGAAACCAGGTAGGACCGGCCGTCGGAGCCCACGGTCGCGAACGCGATCCTGCCGTCGGGCATCCTGGTGGCCGCGGGCGGGCCCGTCGGTGAGGGGATCGTGTAGAAGAAGTTCTGCGTGGCGGGGCAGCCGACCGTGACGGGGCGGAACGTCGCGGTGTACGTCGCCGGCGTCGCGGGCGCGACGATGTTGTGGGTCGCGGCGCCGCCGTCGGACCATGTGTCGAACCCGTATGTGGTGCCGCCCGACGTCCGCAGGCCGGATGCGCTCACGCTGTTCGACGACCCGACGATGACGGTGCGCGTCGCGGGCGCGGTGACCGTGTCCGCACCGACGCCGAGCTCGAGACCGCTGGGGACCGTGGCGAACGTCAGGTTGACGGTCCGCGGGTTCAGCACGACGCTCGTGCTCGCCGTGGCGCCCGCGGCGTCGACGGCGGTCAGCACCAACGAGAGCGACGCCGGGTAATCGTGGTCAGGCGCCGGAACGGACCCGCCCGCCACGCCCGCGAAGTCCTGGAGCGGGTGCGCATGGCAGTTGCTCGGGCAGTGGTTGAGCACGACCGACCAGGTCAGCCGGCTTGCGGGCAACGCCCCCTCCTGGGCGTCCGTCGCACGACCGGAGAAGGAGATCGGATCGCCCACCTTCCATCGCAGTGCGCTCGTGGGCGCGTCGATGACGGGGACGGGTGGGCTGTTCGGGGGGCCGACCACGATCGTGGTGGTCTCGGTGTTCGACGCACCGGCCGGGTCGGTGACGCGGAGGCCGACCGTGACCGAGCCGTTCGACGGGTAGGTGAACGTCGGGGCGACGGCGCTCGAGTCGTCGAACTGGCCGTCGCCGTCGAGGTCCCAGGCGTAGGAGAGCTGGTCACCGGGATCGAGATCGACCGACCCGCTGCCGTCGAACGCGACCGTCAGCGGTGCCGCGCCCGTCGTCGGGTCGGCGGCGATGAACGCAGTGGGCGGGTGGTTCGCGCCGTTGTACGTGACCCGGCGGATCTGACCGGCTCCGAGGTCGACGTAGAAGATGTCGCCACCGGGACCCGACAGGATCTTGACGATCGCCCCTCCGCCGCCGACGAACTGCGAGATCCGGCCGGGGGACGGGTCGGCGCCGCCGCCGCGCGTCATCACCCAGATGCACCCGCGCACGGCATCGGCGAAGAACAGCGCGCCGTCGTAGTCGGCGGGATAGTTCGACCCGTCCTCGAAGGCGATCCCCGTGATCGACGAGCTTCCGACCGAGCACTGGTCGCCGGGTACCACCTTGTCCGCGTGGGCGTAGACGTGGAACGGCCTCGTGTGCGCGGCGGCGTTGGGGTAGAGCGACTCGCACCGGCTCAGGTCGGCGGCGTCATAGCCCGGCTGCCGCCCGTGCCCCTCGTAGCAGGGCCAGCCGAAGTTCTCGACGACACCGTCGTTGACGTCCCTGACCCGGTTGATCTCTTCCCAGGTGTTCCAGCCGACGTCAGCGGTCCACAGCTCCTCGGTGCCCGGCCGGAACCCGAAGCGGAAGGGATTGCGCAGACCGTAGGCGACGATCCGGCGGGCGTTCTCGTCGGGGCTCGAGGCGAACGGGTTGTCGGGCAGGCCGGCGCCGGTCAGCGGGTCGATCCGGATGATCGTTCCGTCGAGGCTCACCGGCTGCCCGGCGGGCCGCCGCACCGACTGCGAGCGCAGCGAGCCGCCCTCGGCGTTGGGTGGCACGAGGCCGGTGCCGGCGGGCCCCGGCGGATCGCCGCACGGGTTCTTCGTCTGCCCGTAGTCGACGTAGTGGTAGTTGGAGCCGTCCCCGGCGCTGACGTAGAGCGCGCCGTCCGGGCCGAATGCGACGGTGCCGATGGAATGGCTCGGGAACTGCTGGCACCAGTCGCTCACCAGCACGTGCTCCTCGCCGGACATGCGGTCGCCGTCAGCGGTGAGCCTCGACAGGCGGGCCTGGACGACGCACCCGTCGGTGGTGGCACCGGGAGGATCCGGGCAGCCGTCGCTGCTGGCGCCGGGGGTCCCCCAGGCCGGCTCGGTGCCGCCGGGCAGGGCGTCGTAGGTGTAGATCACGTAGACGAAGGGCCGGGTCGGGAACTGGGGGTCGAGCGTCAGACCGAGCAGGCCCCGGTCGAGGAAGTTGTGCACACGCGTGCGCAGGTCGGCGAAGACCGTCGCCGTGGGATCGGAGAGCGAATCGAAGACCTTGACGAGGCCGCTCTTCTCGCTGACGAAGACCCGCCCGTCGGCGGCGAACGCCACGTCGGTCGGGAAGCTCAGTCCTCCGATGGCCACGTTGTCCGAGAAGCCGCCCGGCACGACCCCGGCGGCGCGGGCCGGGGCCACGGAGCCGCGGACCGCGGTCCCGGACACGACCGAGACGAGAGCGACCAGCACCGCCAGTAGACGCCGCCCGCGGCGACGAGAGATCGCCTTCTGCCCGCGCGCATGTGTTCGCCTGTCCACGAGGGTGAAATCCTAGGGAACAAGCGCGTACGAAACGAGTAAGCAGCGCTGACAGCAACGCGAACGTCACACGATGAGGTAGTCGAAGCTACGACCGACGCCATGAGCACCGACGGCCCCTACCCCGACCAGCGCACCGGCAGCTCACCCCGGCCGCCGGCACCCGACGAGGGCGGCGACCCGGCCTGCTGGGCCCACCTGTTCGACGACGACCCCGACCCCGACGCGCCGGACGACCCCACCGGTCCCCCGGGCGGTGGAGAGTCCCGGACTTCCGACCCTGGTCATCCGGACGGCGCGGGTAGATAGTGACATGGGCAGTAGCAGCGAGGTGGCCATGTCGGATTCCCCACTCCGGCGCCACCGACCCTGCCGCAGGGCGGTCGGGCTCGGTGCCGTCGTGTCGGTCTTGCTCCTCACCATCCAGGTGTCGGCGGCACCGGTCGGATGGCCCCGCGTCGAACCGGCGGCCGCGCAGGCCGTCCCGGCCAACCAGGCCGCGACCTCCGCGGTCGCCCTCGCCGCCGACCCGGGCGGGTTCTCCCATGCCTTCTACCGTGGCCAGGACACGGCCGTGTTCGAGCGGACGGTGCAGGACGGTGTCTGGTCGGGTCAGACCAGCCTCGGTGGGCGGATCCGGGGGGCGCCGTCGGCGGCGATGGCCGGGTCGACGCTGGTGGTCGCCGGGCGGGGCATGGACTCCGGCCTGTGGGTGCGCCTGAACCGCAACGGCACGTGGGGTGGTTGGCAGGACCTCGGCGGCATCCTGTCGTCGGCACCTGCCGTGGTCGCGCGCGCAGACGGCGGGGTCGACGCCTTCGCCCGCGGGGCTGACGATCAGCTCTGGACCCGGACGATGGCGCCTGACGGCAGCCTGTCGGTGTGGTCCACCCTGAATGGCGTGCTGGCCACGGGGCCGGCGGCTGTGGCCGTCGGCGCGAGTCGACTCGACGTCTACGTGGCGGGGAGCGATCACAGCGTCTGGCGGCGGACGCGATCCGCGGGCGGATGGTCCGGGTGGGAACCGCTCGGCGGGTTGACCTACTCCGCACCGTCCGCGGCGCCGAGCCCGCAGGGCACCGACGCGTGGGTGTTCGTGCGGGGTCTCGACAACGGGCTCTTCCTCAGCGCCGGCGGCGGCGGATGGCAGCCCCTCGGTGGCGTGCTGATCGATGCGCCGGGGGCGACGGGCGCCAGCGGCCGTGTCGACGTGGCGGTGCGGGGGACGGACAACGCGCTGTGGTCGCTCCTCCACCGCAGCGGTGCGTGGTCGGGGTGGTCGCAGGCCTGGGCGCCCGCTCCGCCGCCCGCCCCGTCACCGTCGTTGCTCGGCGTCGACTGGCCTCGCATCCCCACCAGCGCGCCCGTGGTGGCGCTCACCTTCGACGCCGGTGCCAACGGCGACGCGGTGCCGTCGATCCTGCGGACGCTGCAGTCCAGGAACGTGCCCGCCACGTTCTTCCTGACCGGGCAGTGGGTGCGGTCGTTCCCCGCCCAGGCGAACGCGATCGCCGTGGGCGGCTACGTCGTCGGCAACCACAGCGACACCCACCCGGAACTGACCACGCTCAGCGACGCCCAGGTCCGGGCCGAGGTGCAGAACGCCCACTGGTACAACCTGGTGACCCTCGGGGCCGAGACGCGCCCGTTCTTCCGCTTCCCGTTCGGAGACGTGGACGGCCGCGTCCTCGGGATCGTGAACGGCCTCGGCTACGTGGGCGTCCGCTGGACGGTCGACACGCTGGGGTGGCAGGGAACCTCGGGCGGGATGACCGTGCAGCGGGTCGTCGATCGGGTGCTCGCGGGCCTGCAGCCGGGCGAGATCGTGCTCATGCACGTCGGCTCGCACCCGACCGACCGATCGATGCTCGACGCCGCCGCACTGCCGCAGATCATCGACGAGATCCGCGCCCGCGGCTACGACTTCGTGACCGTGAGCGCGCTGACCGGCTGACCGTTACGGGCTGCCCTCGAGGACCGGGCCGGGGCCCCGGCGTGTGGAATGTCAGGAGCGGCGACAGGGCCGCCATCGTGTTCGGCCTCGCCCGCCGCACCCGGATCTGCGCTCAACGGCGAGCAGGAGTCCCGGATCGGGACCTTCGGCCCTGGTCGGGGGCGGCCCCCGGGACGACGCTGGAGGCATGAAGGCCCGGATCGTGGTCGGTGTGGACGGCTCCGCGGCGGCTCGCGTCGCGCTCGAATGGGCGATCCGGCTGGGCGGGGCCCTCGACGCCGAGGTCGTCGCCGTGCACGCGGTCGGACTCCTCGAGGGCTCCCACGAGCCGGACGTGTCGTTCGACGCCTGGCGGGTGGGGGTTCGTGACGTGGTCGAGCACCAGTGGTGCGCGCCGCTGGCCGGGTCATCCGTCGAGCACCGCATCGAGGTCGTCGACGGTGACGCGGTCGACGCACTTCTGCGGGCGGCCGGTCACGAGCAGGCCGCGATGGTCGTCGTCGGCGCCCGCGGCATCTCCGACCGCCCCGAGCTGGCCCTCGGGTCGACGAGCCTGCGCGTCCTGCAGGCGGAGCAGTGTCTGACGCTGGTCGTCCCCGCATCCCCGCCACCGGGCCCGGCGGGCGGGGCGCTGCGCCACATCCTGGTCGGCGTCGATCGCTCGCCGGCTTCGCTCGCCGCCCTGACCGTGGCGTCCGAGATCGCGGGCACGCTCGGCGGCTCGCTGAGCGTGCTCGAGGCGTTCGGGTTCGACCCGCCCTTCCCGCTCGGCCGTTCCGCGGTGGACACGAGCCGGGGTGATGAGCACGCGCTGGAGACGACCGCCGCCCTGCTCGAAGACCTCGTCCGGGGCATCCGCGGGCGGGGAACAGCCGTGCAGGTGATCGTCCGCTCCGGCGAGCCGGTCGCCACCCTGCTGAACGTCGCGGGCGACATCGATGCCGATCTCCTCGTGCTGGGGTCGCGGGGGAGAGGAGACCCCGCCGACCCGCTCCTCGGCAGCGTCGCCCGCACGGTCGCCGCACGCGCCCGCCGGGCCACCCTGGTCGTGCCGGCCGCGGGGGGCGCGGCGCGCGTCGCACCGGAGGTCGCCCACCAGGGTCGGACGCGGTGACGAGGAGGCGGGCACATGCAGACACCGTTGGGAGGTCCCCATGGCAGTCATTGACGGAAGGACCTGGCTCGAGCACATCGACGCCCGCCGCTGCTGGGAGCTCGTCGAGTCGGCCCCCGTGGGCCGGATCGGCGTCCTCAACGACAGCGCCCCCGAGATCTATCCGATCAACCACGCCGTCGACCGGCAGACGATCGTGTTCCGCACCGATCCCGGGACCAAGCTGCGGGGCCTGCTGCGCAGCCCGGCCGTGTGCTTCGAGGTCGACGGCGTCGATCCCGACGAGGCCACGGGCTGGAGCGTCCTCGTCAAGGGGCGGGCCGAGCAGATCCGGGACCCGGGCGAGCTCCGGGCGGTCGACCGGCTGCCGCTGCGGCCCTGGTCGCTCGGCGACAAGGCCCACTGGATCCGGATCATGCCGAGCGAGGTCACCGGCCGCAGGATCTGGTCCCGCGTGCCCGTCCAGCGAGAGGAGGAGGGCGATGCCCCTGCCCCGGATGGACGGTGACCCCATGTCCCCCGAAGGCCTGCCGCGGGCCCTGACCCCGGTGAGCACGGTCGGCGAAGCCGGCGCGTACTTCTACGCCACCGGCGCCCGGGTGGCGCCCGTGCTCCGCGGCGGGCGGCCGGTGGGGCTCGTGTCGGCGTCCGCCGTGACCGACGCGGTGCGGGCCGGCGCCTGCGACGCGCCGATCCTGTCGATCATGGACTACGTCGCGGTCACCGTCCGGCGCGGTGCCGCCGCCGGTGAGGTGATGCGCACGTTCAACCGCGCCGCCTGGGAGTGGCTGCGGTCCGCTCGCCCGGCCACCTACCGCAACCGGCTCCCGCGCCCGTCCTCGAAGGGGACGTCGGTCATGCCGAGTGAGCCGGGCGCAGGCGGCCGGCGACCCAGGTGAACGGCTGCTCGGCGCCGCCGGGCGTGCGGTGGACCTCGCGGCGCTCGGCGACCACGTCGACGTCGCCGAGCAGTGCGCCCAGGTCGGCGGGGGCGTAGCGGCGGACCGGCAGGCCCGAGCAGTGGGCGGGGCCGTCCGGGGCGAACGTGCCGATCACGAAGCCGCCACCCGGATTCAACGCACGGCGGAGCTGCGTGGCGTAGCCGGCGCGGTCGGTGTCGTCCACCAGGAAGTGCAGCACGGCCCGGTCGTGCCACAGGTCCCACGGGCGGGCTGGCGACCAGGTCAGCAGGTCGTGGACGACCCACGTGACTCCGTCCGGCTCGCCGAGCCGGGCGCGGGCGGCGTCGAGCGCGACGGCGGACACGTCCAGCACGGTGACGTCCCGGTACCCCTGGCCCAAGAGGTCGTCGACCAGGGGAGACGCGCCCCCGCCGACGTCGAGGACGGCCGCGTCCGGGCCCAGGCCGAGCGCGCCGATCAGCTCGACGGACACCGACGCGTGCTCCTGGTACCACGACACCGCGGTGGGGCCGGCGCCGCGGTAGCGGCCGTCCCAGTGGCGGGCCGGGTCGTCAGGCACCGGCGATGCGGCGCGGGTCCATGCATCCAATGGTGAGGCCTCGCTACGGCGTGCGCAACGAGATCATCCAGGTGCGCCACCGATCGGGGAGGGATAGGGCGCGGCCGGACCGCGCTTGATCCCTCCTTAAGGATCCGGGCGTAGAACGTTCATCAGCTGAGATCGGGTCTGCGGCATCATCGTGTTCGATCCCAGCCGCTGAGGCGGGACCGGCCGGCGCGACCGCCTCCGCCGGACGGTCCCGCTTCAGGGGGCGTCGCAATCCGGGCCGCAGTCGGGTCGGCCGGAGACATCGAGTCCGGGACGGAGCCGGCAGTGTCCACCGGTGTGGCCGGCGCCTCGGTCGCCGGCGGCTTCCCCCCACCGGCGACGTCGGGTGGGCCGGGATCGTCGGGCGGGCGGGACGTCCTGGCGTCCGGCCCACCCGGAGCCTGGCCAGGGGGCCCACCCGACGCCTGTCCTGCTGGCCCGCCCGGCGCGTGACCCTGGCCGCTCCCGTGGTGCCCGCGCGGTGGGGACTCGGGGGTGGCCGGCGGCTGGCTCGCCCGTCCCGGAGCGGTGCCCGGGGCTGCTGGCCTGCCGCTCGGCCGCGAGCTCGCCTCGGGAGCCGCCGATCCGGCGCCGGCGCCCTCGGCGTCGCCATCCGGCGCGGGCTCGGCCGCGGCGGTGCCGGGCGGAGTCGCGGCGTACCCGGGCGCCGCCACAGCGGGGATCGTCGAGCTCGGTGGCCCCGTGCTCGCCTGGCCGGGTGGCGGCGCCGAGGGGCCGGCTATGGCGGGCCCGACCTCGTCGTCCGCCGTCTCGGCCCTGTGGGCGCGGTCGCCCGAATGCCGGCGGCGGACGGGGTCGGAGCGTGCCGGCACCTCGAACGGGGTCACGAGCTCGACGATCGGTCGCACCGCGTCGGCCACGGGCTCCGGCAGCCGGCCGGTCGCGCCGGCCGTCGCCACGCCCGTCGCGGCCACGGCCGCCGCGAGCGCCACCTTGACGCGGACGCTGGCGCCGGCGAGGCGGCCGGCGGTCGGCGCCGGCCGCGCCGCGCCGCCGCCGGTACCGGGCGCGCCGCGGAGCAGCACCGCCAGGGCGGGGGAGGGCTCGGGCACAGCGCCCCCGGTCGCCGTCCTCACGTCCTCGGCAAAGGACGTGAGCGGGCCGAAGGCGTCGCCCGGGTCCCGGCCCTGGAGCAGCGCCTCGAACGCCGCCTCCCGGTCGCGGTCCGGTTGCATCTCGGAGGGGCGATCGTCGTGGGAGGTCACAAGGGCACGCCCCTTGCGTCGACGACGGCCGTCACGGTGGCCAGGCCCCTCCGCTGGAGGGCCTTGATCGCGCCCCGGGAACGTTCCATCAGGGCGGCGACCTCGTCCACGGTCATGCGCCCCACCAGGCGCAGCAGCAGCACGTCCCGCTGCGCGGGCGGCAGGGTGGCGCACAGCTCCCGCACTCGGCGGGTGGCGAGGAGCCGGGCGACGTCGGCCTCGACGTCGGCGGCGTCGACCGGCTCCAGGACGCCGTCCAGGGGCCGCACGTGCGGGCGGCGGCTGGCCGCACGGCGCTCGTCGGCCAGTCGCCGGTAGGCGATCGTGAAGACCCAGGACCGGAAGTGGCTCTCGTCGCCCCGGAACGTCGGGATGTTCCGGAGCACCCCGGCGAACACCTCGCTGGTGAGGTCCTCGGGCTCGGCCGCCCGCTGCAGGCGGAAGAACCCCGCCACCGCCGGCGCCAGCGCCGTGTACAGGTGCTCGAGCGCCCACGACTCGCGGGCGCGTGCGGCCCCGATCACCGCGTCGAAGTCGTGTTCGGCCCCGTCCGGTTGGTGGCGCACCGCGCAGCCCGCTCCCTCCCTGACCTTGGGGATCCTAACGAGGAGCGGCGACGTGGTGTGGCATGGGCGCCACTAGCGGTCACCGGCACCCGCGGGCCCGTCGTCGTCCCGCAGCACATACCCGACCCCGCGCACCGTGTGGATCAGGCGGGCGGCCTGCGACCCCAGGTGCCGGCGCAGCAGGCTCACGCGCACGACCACGAGGTTCTCGTCGTAGGGGTCGTAGCCCCACACCAGCTCGAGCAGCCGAGCCTTCGTGAGGACCTGCCCGGCGTGGCGGGCCAGCACCGCCAGCAGGGCGAAGTCGGTCGGGCTCAGCTCGATCGGCCGCCCCGCGAACTCGACCTGGTGGGCCCGCTCGTCGACGAGCAGCCGGCCGACGTGGCTGACCGCGTGCCCGAGCCGCCCGCCCCGGCGCAGGATGGCCCGGATGCGGGCCAGCAGCTCGTCGACCTCGTAGGGCTTGGTCACGTAGTCGTCCGCGCCCGCCTCGAAGGCGACCAGGCGGGTCGACGTCTGGACGTCGCCGGTCACGAACACCAGCAGGGGATCGCTGTGCGTCTGCAGCCCACGGGCGACCCGGTCGCCGGTGACCCCGCCGGCGCCGGCCATCTCCAGCAGGACGAGGTCGGGGTGGAATGCCCGGGCCACCTGTGGTGCGTCGGCCAGCGTGGCGGGTGCCGTCTGGTAGCCATGCTCGTGCAGGGTCTGCACGAGCGCCGAGCGAGCCGCCGAATCGTCGTCCGCCACCAGGATCCGCACAGCTCCGCTCATCGCCCCCTCCGCCCCCAGGCGATCGCCGCGCCGGTCCCGATGGGTCCGCCGCACCGGGTGGGGGCCGACGGCTGACAGACGCCGGCGGCCCAGCCTCTAAGGTGCCGCCCATGGCTTTCCTCCGACGGGCGCTCGCGGCTGTGGGCATCGCCGGGATCATCGCCGCCGTGCTCCGGCTCCGGGGGTCGGGCGGCACGCCGCCGCAGTCGGGGGGTTGGCGCGAGCTCAGCGGGCCCGGGCTGCGGTAGCCGGCGTGCGGGTCCTCGTGTGCGGCGCGGGCGCCGTCGGGGCGCGGGCGGCTCGCCACCTCGTGGCCGACGCCGGGACGGAGGCCGTCCTCGTCGACGACCCCGACCGCCGGCGGCGGGCCGCCGTGGTCGCCTCGCTGGGCGGCAAGGCCGATGCCGTCGACGACGCCGACCTGGGCGCCGCCGACATCGTCGTGCTGACCTCGCCGCCCTCCCGCCAGGTCGCCATCGCCAAGCGGGCCGTCGCCGCCGGCCGCCACGTCGTATCCACGGCCGACAGCGTCGGGGCGGTCGAGGACCTGCTTGACCTCCACGCCGAGGCCCGCGAGCGCAACGTGGTCGTGGCCGTCGGGGCCGGGTTCGGCCCGGGCCTGTCGTGCGTGCTCGCCAAGCACGCGGCCGGCCAGTTCGACAGCGTGGACGAGATCCACGTCGCCCACCACGGCACCGGCGGCCCGGCCTGCGCTCGCCAGCACCACGCCGCGCTGCGGGGCGTCGGCTTCGACTGGCGGGACCACTCGTGGCGCCGCCGCCCGCCGGGCTCCGGCCGCGAGCTGTGCTTCTTCCCCGACCCGATCGGCGGTTCGGACTGTTACCGGGCCGCGCTGCCCGACGCGCTGCTGCTCGTGCCCGCGTTCCCGGGCGTGTCCCGCGTGACCGCCCGCCTCGCCGCTACCCGCCGCGACCGCCTGACCGCCGGCCTGCCCATGCTGCGCCGCCCCCACGCCGAGGGCCGGATCGGTGGCCTGCGGGTCGAGGTCCGGGGTCGCCGCGGCCACATGCGGGACACCGTGGTGTACGGGGCCGTCGACCGGCCGGCCGTCGCCGCCGGGACCGCGGCCGCGGTGACCGCCCGGTGGATCGCCTCGGGCCAGACCCTGGCCACCGGCGCCGCCGGCCTGGCCGCGCTGGTCGAGCCGCTCCCGTTCCTCCACGAGCTGGCCCGTGCGGGCGTGCGGGCGGCGGTGTTCGAGGGGCTGTAGTGGACCGGCGGGCGCCGGCCCTCGCCCGCGTCGACGCCGTGCTCGTCGCCCTCACCGTGGTGGCGGCCGGTCTCCGGCTCTACGGCCTCGGGTCGCAGAGCCTCTGGTACGACGAGTGGCTCACGACCGTGGCGGTCGAGGGCAGCCTCGGCGATCTCGTCCGCCACGTCGCCGGCCGCGAGGGCATCACCCCCACCTACTTCCTGCTGACATGGGGTTGGGTCCGGGTCGTCGGCGACGGCGACCTTGCGCTCCGGCTGCTGCCGGCGCTGGCCGGCATCGCCACGGTTCCGGTCGCCTACTACGCAGCGCTGGCGTTCGACCTGTCGCGCCGCGTGGCCCGGCTGGCCGCGCTGCTGGTGGCGGTGAACCCGCTGCTGGTGTGGTACTCGCAGGAGGCCCGCCCCTACAGCCTCCTCGCCCTGGCCGCGGGCCTGTCCTTGCTGACCTTCGCCCGCGCCCGCCCGCCCGACACCCGGTGGCTGCCCTGGTAGGGCCTGGCCGGGGCGGCGGCCGTGTCGCTCCACTACTTCGGCGCGTTCCTGGTCGGCGCCGAGGCGTTGCTCCTGCTGCTCGCCTACCGTCCCCGCTGGCAGCCGGTGGTCCTCGCCGCGCTGCCGGCTGCGGCCGTGGGCCTGGTGCTGGTCCCGTTC
>DASRJM010000212.1:0-14213 GCA_035649475.1 Acidimicrobiales bacterium | reverse complement strand
TGCGGGGCGGGATGCTGACCCTCGGGGCGGTGGCCGTCGGGATCATGGTCGTGATCCTGCTGCTGCTGTTCGGGGTCCGGTGGCGGCTGCTGCCGCTGTTCGTCATCCTCGTCGGCGTCACGTGGGCGTTCGGCCTCGCCGGCTACCTGGGCATCCCGCTGTCGGTGGTCACGATCGCCGGCCTGCCCGTCATGCTGGGCGTGGGCATCGACTACGCGATCCAGATGCACTCCCGCATCGAGGAGGAGGTGGTCATCGACCGGGCGCCCCACCCGATCCAGGAGGCCTCGGTCAACCTCGGGCCGGCGCTGCTGGTGGTCACGTTCGACGCCATCTTCGCGTTCCTGGCCCTGCGCTTCGCCAAGGTGCCGATGATCCGCGACTTCGGCCTGCTGCTGGCCGTCGGCATCGCCGCGATCTGCGTGTGCAGCATCGTGCTGCCGCTCGCCATCCTCGGCATCCGGGAGTACCGGTCGCCGACCCAAGGGCGGGACTACAGCCACGGCACCCTGGCCAAGCTCGTCCAGTGGCTGGGCGACCTGCCGTCGAAGCTGGCGGTGCCGCTGGCCGTCGCCAGCGTCGTGATCTTCGCCGGCGGGATCATCGTCGAGGACCAGCTCAAGATCCAGAGCGACCCGGAGGAGTGGGTCAACCAGGACTCCCAGGTCGTCGAGGACATCGACACGCTCAAACGCGAGACGGGGTCGTCGGCCGAGCTGGGCATCTTCGTCGAGTCCGACGACGTGTTCAGCGACGAGACCGTGGCGTTCGTGACCGACTTCGCCAACGAGGAGCTGGCGGCGCGGCCGGAGGAGCTGCTGACCGCGTCCTCGATGCCGACGACGGTGGCCTTCCTGCTGGAGATGCCGGGGACGACGCCGCTGCCGCCCACCGGCGAGGACGTCCAGCGGGCCTACGAGGTCGCGCCCCCCGACATCCAGGAGGCGCTGGTCAACCCCGACGCCGGTGCGCTGAACCTGGTGTTCCGCACCGGGCCGGGCTCGCTCGACGAGCGGGCGGTGTACGTCAACGAGATCCGCAACGAGCTCGAGGCGGGCGAGACCGCCGGCGGCGTGACGGTGCCCGAAGGCGTGCGGGCCACCCCGTCCGGCCTGGCGGTGGTGGGCGTCGGCCTGCTCGACAACATCGAGTCCAACCGCATCCTGCTGACCTACCTGGCCGTGCTGTTCGTGTTCCTGTTCCTGACGGTGCGGCTGCGCAGCGTCGTGCGGGCCCTGCTGTCGATGGTGCCGGTGCTGATCGCGGTGGGCGCGGCATCGCTGGTGGCGTGGGCGTTCGACCTCCAGCTCAGCCCGATGACGGCGGTGGGCGGCCCGCTGGTGGTCGCGCTGTGCACCGAGTTCACGTCGCTGATCCTCTTGCGGTTCATCGAGGAGCGCAAGCGTGGCTACTCGCCGCGTGAGGCCGTCAACGTCACCGCGGGCCGGACCGGTCGGGCGTTCATCGTGTCGGCCCTGACCGCGGTGTCCGGCGTGGCGGTGATCGCCTTCTCGTCGCTGCCGCTCCTGCGGGACTTCGGGCTGATCGTCGCCATGAACGTGGCGGTGGCCCTGCTGTCGGCGCTGGTCTTCCTGCCGCCCATGCTGGTGTGGGCCGAGGAGCGGGGCTGGGTCACCCGGGGCATGAAGATGCCGCCGCCCCCGACGCCGCCGACCGAGCCGCGGCCGGTACCCGAGCCGGCCGGCCAGACCTGACGCCCCCGCCCTTGGATTCGCGGCGTGCCCGACGACGTCCTCGATGACCGCGCGCTGGGACGGGCCACGCTGGCCCGCCAGGGCTTGCTGGCCCGGGAGCCGGGCGACCTCCTCGCCACCGTCCACCACCTCGTCGGCCTGCAGGCCCAGGTGCCTCACAACCCGTACACCGCGCTGTGGTCCCGCCTGGCCGACTTCGACCCGCGGGAGCTGTCCGGGCTGATCGAGGACCGGTCGCTGGTCCGAATCGTCACGCTGCGGGCCACGATCCACCTGGTGACGGCCGACGACGCCCTGCTGTTGCGTCCGCTGGTCCAGCCGGTTCTGGACGGCGAACTGGCCCGCCACAGCGAGCACAAGGACAAGTTCCCGGGCGTCGACCTCGCCGCGGTCATGGCCGTGATGCGCCCGCTGGTCGAGGAGTCGCCTCGGACCGGCACCGAGCTGCGGGCGCTGGTGGCCGAGCACTTCCCCGACCTCGACGCGCCCGCGCTCGCCTACGCCGTCCGCAACAAGCTGGCCATGGTCCAGGTGCCTCCGCGCGGCCTGTGGGGCCGAGGCGGCCAGGTGCGGACCACGACCGCCGAGTCGTGGCTGGGCCGCCCACTGGTGGCCGAGCCGGACATCGACTCGGTGGTCCTGCGGTACGTCGCCGCGTTCGGCCCGGCCGCGGTCGCCGACGCGGCCACCTGGTCGCGTCTCACCGCGCTGCGGGAGGTGCTCGACCGACTCCGGCCCAAGCTCCGGGTGTTCCGGGACGAGCGGGGCCGCGAGCTGTTCGACCTGCCCGACGCCCCCCGGCCCGACCCCGCCACGCCGGCCCCGACCCGGTTCCTGCCCGAGTACGACAACGTCCTGCTCAGCCACGACGACCGCAGCCGCTTCGTGCGGCCCGAGCACAAGGGCGACGCGGCCGCCGCGTTCGCGGGGATGACCGGGTCGGTGCTGCACGACGGCGTCGTGCGGGGCGCCTGGCGGCTCGACCGGGACAAGGCGAGCAGCACGGCCACGCTCACGGTCCGGCCGCTCGGGGTGCTCGACGCCGGCGTCGAGGACGCGGTCGCCGCCGAGGGTGGCCGCCTGGTCGCGTTCCTTGCCCCCGACGCACCCGCGATCGGTATGCGGGTTGTGCGGTGAGCCTGCGACGGTAACGTGACCGGCGACCCAGGGCCGCAACCGGCGGCCCGACGGCTGCTCCCGGGGCCGCACCCAGCGGGGAGGGAACCGTGTCCGCCACGACTGACGATCACGACGGAAGCCCGGCAGCCGCGTCGTGACCGACGCGCCGGCGGTGGCCCCGGAGGCCACCGCGCCCCCGCCCGGGCCGGAGGGTGGCGCTGGCGCCGCCGCCATCCGCCTCGAACGCCTGTCCAAGCGGTACCCCGGCGCGGCCGCACTCGCGGTCGACGCGCTCGACCTCACCATCCCCCGGGGTGAGCTGGTGGCCCTGGTGGGCCCGTCCGGCTGCGGCAAGACCACCACGCTCAAGATGATCAACCGCCTGGTCGAGCCGACGAGCGGGACCGTGTGGCTCGAGGGCACCGACATCCGCACGCTGCCGGTGCACGAGCTGCGCCGCGGCATCGGTTACGTCATCCAGCAGGCGGGCCTGTTCCCCCACCGGAAGGTGGCCGCCAACATCGCCACCGTCCCCCAGCTGGCCGGCTGGCCGAAGGACCGGGTCACGGAGCGGGTCCGCGAGCTGGCCGAGCTCGTCGAGCTCGACCCCGTGCTGCTGGACCGCTACCCGGTCGCGCTGTCCGGCGGCCAGCAGCAGCGGGTGGGCGTGGCCCGGGCGCTCGCCGCCGATCCACCGGTGCTGCTGATGGACGAGCCGTACTCGGCGGTCGACCCCATCGTGCGGGCCCGCCTCCAGGACGAGCTGCTCGCCCTCCAGCAGCGGCTGCAGAAGACGATCGTGCTGGTCACCCACGACATCGACGAGGCGATCAAGCTGGCCGACCGCATCGCCATCCTGCGCATCGGCGGCATCCTGGCCCAGGTCGGCCCGCCGGAGCAGCTGCTGCGGGAGCCGGCCGACGACTTCGTGGCCGACTTCCTGGGCGACGACCGGGGCATCAAGCGCCTGTCGATCATGCGCGTGCGCCAGGCCGAGCTCAGCCCCGGCCCGGTGGTGGCCCCCGGCGCAGCGGCGGACGAGGCCCGCACGGTCATGGCCGCGCACGGGACCGATTGGGTGGCGGTCGTCGGGCCCGACCAGCGGCTCCTCGGGTGGGTCGGGGAGGACGCGCTCGGCGGCGGGACCGTGCCCGAGGACGCGACCGAGCCGTTCGCCGCCGTCGTCCATCCCGACACCACGCTGAAGGCTGCGCTCGACGGCATCGTCACCTCCCGCACACGGGTCGCGGTGGTGGTCGACAGAGACGGCCTGTACCAGGGGATGCTCACCCTCGACGACCTGGCCGAGGGGGTGACCTCGTGACGGCTGCGCTGCTCGGGGTCGACGAGCCGCTCGTCCGCTGGGACTGGGTGAACGACCACACCGACGAGATCGTCCACGCCCTCTGGCAGCACGTGCAGCTCACGGTGATCGCGGTCGCGATCGGGTTCGTGCTCGCGCTGATCATGGCGCTGATCTCGGTCGCCTGGCGCTGGGCCTTCGGGCCGCTGGCCGGGTTCGCCGCCGTCGTCTATGCCATCCCCAGCGTGGCGCTGTTCGGCGTCCTGGTGGCGATGCCCGCGTTCGGGCTGGGCTTCCGTACCGCCGAGGTGGCGCTGGTCGGCTACACGCTGCTGATCCTGCTACGGAACATCGTGGCCGGCCTGGACGGCGTGCCGCCCGCCACCCGCGAGGCGGCCGACGGCATGGGGTTCGAGCGCTGGCGCCGCCTGGTCCGGGTCGACCTGCCGCTGGCCGCACCGGTCATCATCGCCGGGCTGCGGATCGCCACGGTCACCACCGTGGGGCTGGTCACGGTGGCCGGGCTGGTCAGCGCCGGCGGCTTCGGCGAGCTGATCACCGAGGGGCTGAGCCGCAACTTCTCCACCCCGATCGTCATCGGCGCCGTCGGGTCGGTGTTGCTGGCGGTCGCGTTCGACCTGGCGTTCGTGACCTTCGAGCGGGTCGTGACCCCGTGGACCCGGGTCAAGGTGCGCAGGTCGTGAGCGAGCGCAGCGAGCGAACCATGAGCACAGCGCGGTGCTCGGCCCGACGGGCCGATCGTTCAGTGCGCGCATCCCGAAGGGTGCGCCAATGAACGAGTCCCTGCAGCAGATGTGGGACTACCTGGGCCGGGAGACCACCTGGTCGGGGCGCAACGGCTTGCCAGCGCTGACGTGGGCGCACATCCAGATCTCCGTGGTGTCGGTGCTCATCGCGGCGGTGCTCGCCATCCCGCCTGCGGTGGTCTTCGGGCACGTGCGGCGGGGCGCGCTGCTGGCCGTGTCGGTCGTCAACATAGGGCGGGCCATCCCGTCGTACGCGCTGATGGCGCTGCTGCTGCCGTTCGCGCTGCGCTACGGCTTCGGCCTCGGGTTCTGGCCCACGGTGGCCGCCCTCGTGCTGCTCGCAATCCCGCCGATCTTCACCAACACCTACACCGGTGTGCGGGACGTGCCCGACGAGGCGGTGGAGGCGGCGCAGGGCATGGGCATGCGGCCCGGTCAGCTCATCCGCCGGGTCGAGGTGCCGGTGGCCATGCCGCTGATCATCACCGGGATGCGGATCTCGGCCGTGCAGGTGGTGGCGACGGCCACGCTGGGGGCGCTCGTCGGCTACCGCGATCTGGGCACGCCGATCGTCACCGGCTTCACCAGCCGGGACAAGGGCGGGCTCCTCGCCGGCTCCATCGTCGTGGCGCTGCTCGCCCTGCTGACCGACGGCGCGTTCGCGCTGGCGGAGCGCCGGCTCGTGCCGTGGCGCAAGCCCGTCGGCCGCGCGGAGGACGTGATGGTGGTGCCCGAAGAGGTGCCGTTCGCAGGATCGACGACAGCAATCCCGACCGGGAAAGGACAGACCCGATGAGACGACACATGAAGGTCCTCGCCGTACTGGCGGCGTTCGCCGTGCTGGGCGCCGCCTGCGGTGACGACGACGACGGCGACGAGAGCGGGAGCGCCGGCGACTCGGGCAGCGCGTCGGCGCCGGGGGAGGAGGCGCCGGACGGCGAGCCCGTGGTGATCGGCGCCCAGGACTTCGGCGAGTCGCTGATCCTGGCCGAGATCTTCGAGGGCGCCCTCGACAACGCCGGCTACGAGGCCGACGTCCAGGAGGTCGGCGGGTTCCGCGACCTGCTGTTCGCGGCGTTCGAGTCCGACGAGATCAACCTCGCCCCGGACTACGTGGCGTCCAACCTCGAGTACCTCAACGAGGGGGCGGGCCAGGCGACGAGTGACGTCGACGAGACGCTCGGCATCCTCCAACCGCTGCTGGAGGCCGAGGGCCTCACCGCGCTCATGCCCTCCGACGCGGTGGACACCAACGCGTTCGTGGTGACCGAGACGACGTCCGACGAACTCGGCATCACGACCCTGTCGGACCTGGCCTCGAAGGGCGCCGACCTCACGCTGGGGGCCCCGCCGGACTGCGAGACCAACGGCTTCTGCATCCCCGGCCTCCAGCGGGTGTACGGCGTCGACTTCACCGCCAGCTTCACCCCGCTCGAGTTCGGCGTCATCCCCGACGCGCTGAACGCGGACGAGATCGACGTGGGCGTCGTGGGCTCGACCGACGGGCGACTCGCCGATCCCGAGACGGGCTGGGTCCTGCTCGAGGACGACAAGAGCATGTTCGCCGCCGACAACGTCTTCCCGCTCGCGTCCGCGGAGCTGGTGGACAGCTACGACCCCGAGTTCACGGCCCTGCTCGGGGACGTGATGGCCGAGCTGACCAGCACCGACCTGGTCGAGATGAACAAGCGCTACGACGTCGACCGCGACGATGCCGAGGACATCGCCCAGGACTGGTTGAACGACCACGGGTTCGGCGCCGACGAGTGACGTGGGATCCCGGCACGGGTCCACCGCCCGGGTGCGGTAGACCCGTGCCGTGGACGTCCACGAGCTGACCGAGCTCCGCCAGGAGTACACCTACACGGGGCTGTCCGCCGCCGACCTCGCCGCGGACCCGATCGAGCAGTTCCGGGCCTGGTTCCGTGCCTGGCACGAGGTGGCGGTCGGCGACCCCAACGCGATGGTGGTCGCCACCGCCACGCCCGACGGGCAACCGTCGGTGCGCACGGTGCTGCTGCGGGCCGTCGACGGCGACGGCTTCGTCTTCTACACCAACCGCGACAGCCGCAAGGGACGGGAGCTGGCGGCGAACCCCCGGGCTGCGCTGCTGTTCCCGTGGCACGCTCTGGGCCGGCAGGTGATCGTCGAGGGGCCGGCCGTCCCGGTCGACGACGCCACCTCCGACGCCTACTGGTCGACCCGGCCCCGGGGCAGCCAGCTCGCGGCGCTGGCGTCGCCGCAGAGCCGGCCCGTCCCCGACCGGGCCGACCTCGACCGTCGGTGGGCCGCGCTCGAGGCCGCCCACGAGGGTCGCGACGTGCCGCGCCCGGCGGACTGGGGCGGCATCCGGGTGACGGCCGAGCGGGTCGAGTTCTGGCAGGGCCGGGAGCGGCGCCTCCACGACCGGCTCGTCTACGGGCGCGACCGGTCGTTCGCCACGGGCTGGCGGATCGAGCGGCTGGCGCCCTGATAGCCGGCGTCGTCGCCCTCCGCGTCGTCGTCGCCATTCCCGGCCCCGGCCCCGGTCGCCGGCCGGCCGGGCCGCCCGAGCCGCACGGCGACGGCCACGGCGGCCAGCAGCATGATCACGATCACGCCGATGCGGACCGAGCCCACGTCCTCGACCCAGCGGGTGAGGTCGTCGGACCAGCCGACGACCCGGTCGGTGATCGACGACGACGGCAGCTCGCCGGCCCCCGACCGGGAGATGCGCAGCTCCAGCCAGCCCCAGTAGGCGACGTACGCACCGGCCAGCGCCACCAGCCCGCCGGCCACCCGCGACACGTAGGGCTGGGCGCGCCGCACCACCCGGACGATCGAGGTCCGAGCCAGCGCGATGGCCACGGTCAGGGTCACGAGTACCAGCGTCATGCCCAGGGCGTAGAGGGCGAAGCCGATCGTCCCGTCCACCACCGACTCGCGGCTCATGGTCCCGGCCACCGCCCCCAGGAACAGCGGCAGGGCGCAGCCGATCGAGGCGATGGCGTACGACACGCCGAACAGGAACATCGAGCCGACCGTGCGGTCCCGGCCGCCCTTGTCGAGACGGGGCAGCCGGGCGTTGACCTCGACCCCGGACAGCATCGCCACGCCGAGGGCGAGCAGGGCGACGCCGATGACGACCGAGATCCAGGGGGCATTGCTGTAGACGGGCAGCGAGGTCAGCTCGACGAGCGTCCCCGCCGTCGCGAACACCGCCAGGAACCCGAGCGACACCGCCAGGGAGACCCGCACGGCCTCCGCCAGGCTGGCCCGCGGCACCGCGGCGTCGTCATCCTCCAGGCCCAGGAAGTACGACAGGTAGGCCGGCAGCATCGCGAAGCCGCAGGGATTGACCGTGGCCACCATGCCGACCGTCAGGTAGTAGGCCCACGGCCCGTCCGGACCGATGGCGCCGATCACGCGATCCCCAGCAGGTCGGACAGCTTGCCGCGCAGCTCCTCCTCGGTGAGTGCGCCGCTGTGGACGTCGACGACCTCGCCGCTGGCGTCGAGGATCACCGTGGACGGCATGCTCAGCCCGCCGAACCAGGTCAGCGCCGCGCCGCCCTCGTCGGCGTAGGCCGGGTAGGTGATGCCGGTGCGGGCGACCGTGGCGAGGGCGTCATCGTCCGAGTCCTGGTAGGCCATGCCGACGATCGAGACCTCGTCGCCGTGGCTCTGGTGGACCCGCTCGAAGGCCGGCATCTCGTCGATGCAGGGCGCACACCACGAGGCGAAGAAGTTGAGGACGACGGGGCGGGTGCCGAGCAGCTCGCCCAGCGTGCGATCGGTGCCATCGTCGAGCGCGGCCAGTCGCACGTCGGCATTGGAGTCGGGGAGGTCCCCCTGGGGCGTGAGCTCCATGCCGGGCCCGGCGTCGCCCTCGGCCGGGGGGTCGTCGCTGAGCCAGGTCGCGACGGCAATGGCCGCGACCAGGGCCAACGCGGTCGCGGCGAGGACGGCGGGCAGGGGAGATCGCCGGATGGCCACCATGCGACGCTACCGTTCCGGCGTCCCCGGCCCCAATGTGGGAGTCGGGGGACGCCGGCCACGGTTCGGTTGGTCGTTCCGCTCCGCATTCGCCGCTGTGCCGGTGACGGCCCCGGTCGGCGCGGCTAGCGGTGCCGGATGTCGGTCATGGTGTCGGTCATCTAGGCGCTCCTCACGACGGCCACGCCCTGCAGGTGCTCGGGGATCGGGATGTCGGGGAGCTGATCCTCGGCCCGGGCCACCTTCGGCGGACGCCCCCGCCGGCGCTTGGTGGCCAGGATCTTCCCGTTGAGGAACAGCTGCCCACCCCACACGCCCCACGGCTCACGCCGCTCCAGGGCGCCCTCGAGGCAGGGGATCATGGCCGGGCAGGTCGCACAGATGTGCTTGGCCCGGGCGATGTCTTGCAGCTCCTCGCTGAAGAACATCGTGGCGAACCGGCCGCTGCCGTCGTTGCAGCGGGCGTGGGCCCACCAGGAGTCCTCCGTGGCGAGGAGCTCGGGTTCTGGCTCCTCGGCCTCACTGGTCCCGCGTTCTTCGGGTCTGGTCAGGTCGAGGATTTCGTCGATGTCTGCTGCGGTGGGGGCGATCATCTGCCCATTCCCCTCGTCGTCGCTGACTGCCTGTTGATTCGCTGCTGGTGTGGTGTGGTTCGGAAATCTCCCCGGACAAACAAGAAGGCCGCCGGGGAATCCCGACGGCCTTCGGAGGTTTGCGCTTCGTGCGCCTGATCTAGTCAGGGGAAGCACTCCAACGGCCGTCGGGTGGGTCGATCGGTGGCGAAGAGCCAGGACTCCGGCTTGGCGTTCGACCGATCGAGCGACGTGTAGGCGTGAATCGGCGCGCCGGGCTGACCCGTGATCGCGAGGGTGGCGGCGGGGCACACACCGGGGCGCGCGGCACCGGCGGCTACGAAGCCACCCATATGCATGGTGCCGGTGCTCATCGGTCCTGTTCCGTCCTCTTCTGCCCCTCGGAAGGGGCGTTGGGTGAGTTGTGCCTGCCGCGGGGACGGTAGTCCCACAAGCTCTAGGCCATCACGTAGGGCCGCGCCGAGTCAATGAATTAAAAGGATCTGGCGCGATTCGTTCGGTTCTCGGCAGGAACGCTGCGCCCTTCGCCCAGCGTTCAGCGCGTCATTGCGTGTCGGATGACCCGTCCTGGGGTGGCAGGCGGAACAGGTGCTCGCGGTACCAGCGCAGCTCGTTGACGCTCTCGCGGATGTCGTCGAGCGCCCGGTGGGTGGTCTCCTTGCGGGGCGCGGACTCGACCACGGCCGGCGCCCACCGCAGCGCCAGCTCCTTGATCGTCGACACGTCGACCGACCGGTAGTGCAGGAAGTTCTCGATCTCGGGCAGGTACGCGGCGAGGAATCGGCGGTCCGTCCCGATCGAGTTGCCGGCCAGCGGGACCGAGCGGGGCGCGGGCACGTGGCTGCGGATGAACTCGAGCGTGGCCTTGCCCGCGTCCTCCAGCGACACGTCCGACGCCTCGATTGCCGGCAGCAGGCCGCTACGTGTGTGCATGTCCCGCACGACCTCCTCCATGAGGGCCAGGGCCGCCGGGGGCTGGTGCACGACGAGGTCGGGGCCCTCGGCCACCACATCGAGCTTGTCGTCCGTGACGAGCGTGGCGATCTCCACGATCACGTTGCGGGCGGGGTCGAGGCCTGTCATCTCGAGGTCCATCCACACGAGCACTGCGGGGACACTAGACCTCCGCGCGAACCCCCTCGACCACAATGACCGGCGTGCTGCGCATCCCCGTCGTCCGCCTCGACGCGGACCTCCCGCTGCCCGCCTACGCCCGTCTCGGCGACGCCGGCGCCGACCTCGTCGCCCGCGAGGGCGCGGTGCTCCCCGCCGGCGGCGGGCGGGCGCTGGTGCCCACCGGCATCGCCCTCGCCATCCCGGACGGGTGGGCCGGGTTCGTCCAGCCCCGCAGCGGCCTGGCCCTGCGCCACGGGGTGACGTGCCTCAACACGCCGGGCCTCATCGACGCGGGGTACCGCGACGAGCTGCGGGTGCTGCTGGTCAACACCGACCCGGTGGCCGACTACGAGGTCCGCCGCGGCGACCGCATCGCCCAGCTGGTCATCCAGCGGGTCGAGCACGCGGACTTCGCCCCCGTCGAGTCGCTCGACGAGTCGGAGCGGGGCACCGGCGGCTTCGGCCACACGGGGGTGTGACCGAACCCGGCGTCAGTCGTCGTCGGCCTCGTCGGTGTCGGACAGGCGCTTGACCAGCTGGACCCGCCGGCCCCCGTCGCTCACCCGCCACTCGTCGACGCTGGCGTCGAGGACCGCGGCCGCCACGCCCGGGACGTGCGAGGCCCACCCGGGGCCCGGCCGGTCGGTCAGCTGGAGGTCGACCCGCAGCCCGATCGAGTCGACGTCGAACACGACCGTGAGCGTGCCGTCGCCGTCGGCCTCGGGGGCCAGCAGCGCGGCGGCCTCACCCACGGCCAGCACGATCTGCTCGACCTCGCGATACGTGAACCCGACCTGTGTCGCGAGACCCGCGGCGCCCCCGCGGGTGATGCGCACGGCCGCCGACGTGGCGGGCACGGTGAGCCGGACGCTGTCCACGCCCGTGATTCTGGCCGGTCATCGGCGCACCCGGAGGCTGCGCCCATGACCGGGCGGCCCCGCGGGCCGAGTACCGCACTGTGCTGAAGGTTCGCTCGGTTCGCCCGCTCACGGACGGACGACGTCCTCCGGCGCCTTGTCCGTGCGCTCGCCGAGGTAGACGGGGTGGCGGAGCCGGCCCTCCGAGGTCCACTCGCCGTACTCGATCTCCACGACCATCTCCGGTCGGACCCAGTGGGCGCCCTTGCGGTGCAGCGCGGGCGGCGGCGGCTCGAACGGGCACGCGTCGGTGGCCAGCGCCGCCAGCCGCGCCTCGACCCGGGCCAGCTCGGCCCACGTGAACCCCGACCCCGCCCGGCCGGCGTAGCGCAGCGGCCCGCCGGCTCCGTCGTGGTAGCCGAACAGCAGCGACCCCAGGCGGCCCTCCCGGTTGCCGATCCCGCCGCTCCAGCCGCCCACCACCATCTCGTCGTGGAGGCGGACCTTGACCTTCACCCAGTTCCGGGTCCGCCCACCGGGCACGTACGTCGAGTCCCGGCGCTTGGCCACCACGCCTTCGAGCCCCCGGTCCCGGGCCGCCTCCAGCAGGCCCTGGCCGTCGTCGTACACGGTCGCCACGTCGATGCCGGGCGGGAGGTCCTCGGCCAGCTGGTCGAGCAGGCGGCGGCGCTCGTGCCACGGCCGCCCGGTCAGGTCGTGCCCCGACAGCTCGAGCAGGTCGAACACCACATAGCCCACGGGGACCTCGGCCGACCGCCGGATCGCTTCGGCCTCGGACGACACGTGCATCCGGTGCTGGAGCCGCTCGAAGCTCGGCCGCCCCTCCGCGTCGAGCGCCACGACCTCGCCGTCGAGCGTGGCCTCGACCGGGGCCAGCGCCCCGGCCAGCGCCCGCAGCTCGGGGAAGGACGGGCCGGCGTCGAGGCCCCGCGAGCTCCATGCCCGCACGCCGTCCGGCGCGACCTCGGTGACGACGCGCATGCCGTCCCACTTCACCTCGTAGATCCACTGATCGCCGGTCGGCAGGGGCCCGCTCGTGGCCTTCATGGGGGAGGGCGCCACGGCGGGCAGCGTAGGAGGCCGGCGGCCGGACGCGCCCGGTGGGCCGGCCTGGGACCGGCCCACCGTGGCGAGCGCCGAGGCTCGGAGGGGGGTGGAGCTCAGCGCGAGGTTGGCATCAGCGCTGGTTCTGCGGGAAGGCGATGCCGACGACGCTGTTGCCGGCCGAGAAGTCGCCGGTGCGGCGGGCCGTACCGGTCAGCAGGTCGACCTGGTAGAAGGACGAGCCCGAAGCGCTCGACAGGGCGGCGTAGGCCGTGTTGGACACGGTCGAGCCGTTCTTGACCTCGCTGTAGATGTCGGCGGCCACGTCGGGCGTGGTATCGACGCCCAATTTGCCGGTGGCGACCAGCGTGCCGTTGTTGGGCGGCGACTGGATCGACACCTGGTCGAGGGCGGAGTCGATGTCGAACAGGGTGGTGCCGGTGTTGGGGTCGGCGTCGTTGTTGGTGTACATCGCGCCCGTGACACCGGTGGCCGGGTTCGGCGGGTTGGTCAGGGACACGTCGGTGGCGGTGACGCCGTCGGCGACGTTGATACGCAGGTTCTGGCCCGTGTCGCTCACGACCCGGAGCCGGTCGGCGGCCGGGTTGAAGTCGACGCCGAACGAGGTGCCCTGCAGGGCCACGTTGGCCCGGGCCACCAGCGTCGCGGAGGCGGTGGTCACGTCGATCACGTAGATGCCGGCCTGGTCGCCCAGGCCGTAGAGGGCCCCGTTGGCGGGGCGGTAGTCGATGCCGACGAGCTTGGTATCGGACTGCAGGCCGCTCACGGAGGCGATGTCGCGGGCCAGCCGGGGACGCTCGGTCCTGAAGCACACGAGGCGCTGGTCGGCCGTGAGCCCGACGACCTCGAGGCTGCGCCCGCGATCCTCGCCGCACGTGCGGCTGCGATCGGTGGCGCCGGCCCCGGAGCCGGGCGCGAAGGCCAGGGTGGCGGCGGTCAGGGCGGCCACTCCGGCCGCGGCGAGACGCGTGAACATGGCATTGCTCCCTCGGGGGATGGGAGCGGGGATCCGCCCGCTCGCGGGCACGTCCGTTGGGACGCACATCCCGTATTCGGGGCCTGCGCCCGGGGCGGATGAGCGTGGCGCGCCTCAGGCGGCGTCCTCCGGGGCGTCCTCGGGGCCCTCGGGGGCGGGGAACGTGACGGTCACGGTCAGCTCGGTCGTGCCCCGGACCAGAGCGACCTCGACGGTGTCGCCCGGGTGGCGGCGGGACAGCGCGGCCTCCAGGCTCGTGGGATCGTCGACCGGGTCGCCGCCGACCGCGGTGATGAGGTCGCCCCGGGCGATGCCGGCCGCCTGGGCCGGGCTGCCGTCGCTCACGCCTCGGACCAGCGCGCCGGGCCGGTCGTCGAGGCCGACGGCCGCCCGCAGGCGCCGGGCGACGTGGGCGGGGGCGACGCCGACCCCGAGCACGACCCGCGACGGCTCGCGGCCCTCGGCCAGGTCGTCGACCCGGGCCCGCAGCTCGTCGCCCGCGGGCTGGGCGATCGAGAACCCGTCGCCGAGCCGCAGCGTCGTGATGCCGACGAGCTGGCCGGCGCTGTCGACCACGGGCCCGCCGGAGCTGCCTCGGGCCAGCGGGGCCGTGTGCTCGATGCCGCCGGTGACGAGCCGGCCCCGAGGGCCCCGGAACGCCCGGTCGACGGCGGAGACGCGCCCGCCGGTGACGCGGTGGCCGCCCT